>JAYWAJ010000077.1:0-7158 GCA_043782525.1 Deltaproteobacteria bacterium
TCGAGCAGGGGTTCGTCGCGCTGCTGGACAAAGTCTACCGCACCGGAGACCCGTATGTCGGACGGGAGGTCTTCCTCCGTCTCGACCGCGGAGAGGGCCGCATGCCCGAGGATGCCTTCGTCACCTTCGTCTACCAGGCCACGCGAAATCGCCAGGGCGAGATCGACGGAATCGACGTCTTCGGCTTCGAGGTCACCAACCAGGTGCGGGCCAGGCTCCAGGCCGAGACGCTCGCCGGCGAGCTGCGCCGGCGCGCCGACTTCGAGCAATATCTCATCGGCATCGTCAGCCATGACCTGCGCAATCCGCTCGGCAACATCCTGCTGGGGATCTCGGCGCTGCTGCGCGGCGAGGAGCTGACCGATCGACAGACCAAGAACATCGTCCGCATCCACAACGCGGCCGAGCGCGCCAACACGATGATCCGCGACCTCTTGGACTTCACCCAGGCGCGGCTGGGCGGGGGCCTCCGCGTGCAGCGCCGCGGCGTCGATCTCCAGGAGGTCTTTCGCAGCGTCATCGAGGAGGTGGAAGCGACCCACGCCAGCCGGGAGGTGCAGACTTCGCTGGAAGGAGAGCTGCGCGGGGAGTTCGACCCCGACCGGCTCGGCCAGCTGATGCAGAACCTCCTCTCCAACGCGCTCACCTACAGCCCCGAAGGCACGCCGGTCCGGATCGAGGCCCGGCAGGAAGAAGACGCCGTCTCGCTCTCGGTCCACAACCAGGGCAACCCGATCCCCACCGCCCAGCTGGAGAACATCTTCCAGCCGCTCCGCCGGGCCACCAGCGCGCTGGACAAGGGCAGCCGCAGCATCGGCCTCGGCCTCTACATCGTGAAGGAGGTGGTCGACGCGCACGGCGGCACCATCGCCGTGCAGTCGACCGCGGAGCGCGGCACGACCTTCACCGTGCGGCTGCCCAGTCGGATGCCGGGCTGACCGCTGTCGTCCGGCCGCTTCCTGCGAATCCCTTCTTGGGGGAACGCATCCACTGCCACATGAACGTCCGTGCCCTCGCTCTGCTGCTCTTCGCCGCCGCCGCAGCCCGGGCGGATCAGGCGTGGGTCTTCGAGCCGGGGCAGTCCCTGGTCAGCGTCGAGCTCGGGCCGGCCAAGGCCCGCCTCTCGGCGACGTCCCTGGGCATGAGCGGCAGGGTGAGCGAGCTGGCCGACGGCGCCGTGCATGCGGAGATCCGCGTGGCGCTGGCCTCCTTCGCCGCCAGCGCTTCCGCCCCCAGCCAGCAGCTGAAGACCGAGGCCGTCGCGTTTCCCGAGATCGTCTTCGAGGGCACCGCCCCGTCCTTCGGCAAGGATGGCACCCTGCAGCTGGCAGGCACCCTGACCTTCCACGGTGTCTCACGCTCGCTGGCGCTGCCGGTCACCGTGGTCCGCACGGCCGGCCTGACGTTCGGCCACGCCACCCTCGCGCTGCACCTGCGCGACTACGGCTTCGCCCTGCCTGCCGGCGTGCCCGACGAGGTCCGTGTCGAGGTGGACGCCGGCCTCCGTCCCGAGGGCGTGCTGGTCACCCGCGGGTAGTCGCGCTGGAAGTGTTACACCTCGTCGGGTGAAGCTCGTCCCCCTCGAGCGGCTCGCGCTCACGCCAGCCCGCATGCTGCCCGGACATCGCCTGCGCCTGCTCATCGGCGGCGGCGAAGCCTATCCGGCCATGCTGGAGGCCATCGCCTCGGCGCGCAGCGAAGTCCTCCTCGAGACGTACATCTGGGCTTCCGACACCAACGGACGCCGCTTCGTCGACGCCGTCTGCATCAAGGCCCAGGAAGGCGTACCGGTCCGCTGCATCATCGACGGCGCCGGCTCCTTCGGCTTCGACGGCGACGACATCGAGCGCATGCGCCACGCCGGCGTGCGGCTGGCCATCTTCCACCCGGTGGGGCCCTGGCGCCGGCGCTGGGGCTGGCAGGTGCGCGATCACCGCAAGCTCCTCCTCGTCGACGGCCGCCTCGCCTTCGCCGGAGGGATGAACCTGGGCGACGACTACGCGCCGGTGGACTGGGGCGGGCGCGACTGGAACGACGTGCACGCCATCCTCGAGGGCCCGGTGCTGCGCGACCTTTCCCGGCTCTTCGAGCTGAGCTGGCGATCGTCGGCGCCGTGGAACTTCGAGCCGGCGCAACAGCCGCGCCGCCAGACGCCCGAGGCGGTGGCCGTCCACGGCTCCAGCACGCGGGTGCAGGCCCTGGCGGTGGGGAAGTTCCTCGGACGGCGGCTGATCCAGCACCAGCTGCAGCACGCCTTTTCGCGGGCGCAGCAGCGCATCTGGATCGAGTCCGCCTACTTCATCCCCAACCGCGCGCTGCGGGGCAGCCTCAAGCGCGCCGCCCGGCGCGGGGTGGACGTGCGGGTCATGGTGCCGCGCCACAGCGACGTGCCCGGCCTCGCCGACGCCAGCCGGTCGACCTGGGCCTCCCTGCTGCGCGCCCGGGTGCGCCTCTTCGAGTGGCTGCCGGGGATGCTCCACGCCAAGACCATCTGCATCGACGGCGTCTGGAGCGCGGTCGGCTCCTACAACCTCGACGCGCGCAGCCTCCACTACAACTGGGAGATCACCCTCGCGGTGCTCGATCGCGACACCGCCGCCCGCCTCGAGCAGAAGTTCACCAGCGACCTCGAGCAATGCGAGCCGGTGGACCCGGCCCGCTGGCGGCGCCGCGGCCTCTGGCAGAAGCTCCGCGAGCGCTTCTTCTACTTCTTCCGCGTGCTGCTGTAGCTAGCCGACCGCCGCCACCGCCGCCTGCGGAACCGGGGTGAGCCAGCGCGCCGAGAGCGGATGCTCGCCGCGCACCAGCGCGTGATAGGCCGACTGCAGCGCCTGGGTGACCGGACCGGTGCGGCCGCTGCCGATGGTGCGGAAGTCGATCTCGCGCAGCCCGATGACTTCTGCCGCCGTCCCGCAGACGAAGACCTCGTCGGCCATGTAGAGCTGGTCGCGGGAGATGGGCCCCTCGGAGAGCTCCAGGCCCTGGTCTTCGGCCAGCGCCGCCAGCGAGCCGCGGGTGATGCCGTCGAGGATGTTGGCGTCGGGCGTGGTCCGCAGCTTGCCGTTCTTGACGAGGAAGATGTTCTCGCCGGTGCACTCGGAGACCAGGCCCTGCGCGTCGAGCATGATGGCTTCGTCGAAGCCCAGCCGCAGCGACTCGGTCTTGGCCAGCACCGAGTTGACGTAGTTGCCGCTCACCTTGGCCTTGGTCATCATCACGTTCGGGTGGTGGCGGGTGAAGGACGAGACGTTGGCCCGCACGCCCTGCGCCGCGGCCTCGGGGCCCAAATAGCCCTTCCATTCCCAGACGGCGATGCCGCAGTGGGGGCGGCCACCGTCGATGGTCAGGTTCCACCCGCCCTCGGCCAGGTAGATGAGCGGGCGCACGTAGCACTCGTCGAAGCCGTTGGCGCTCACCGTCTGGATGCAGGCGTCGAGCAGGGTCTGATACGACCAGGGCAGATCGCGAAAGCCCAGCACGCGCGCCGAGTGCAGCAGCCGCGCGACGTGATCGTCGAGGCGGAAGATGGCCGGCCCGGCTGCCGTGCGGTAGCAGCGGATGCCCTCGAAGACGCCGAGGCCGTAGTGCAGGGCGGGGGTGAGGAAGTCCAGCCGCGCCTCGGCGGGAGGCACCAGTTTTCCATTGAACCAGATCCAGCTCATGCTTGCTCCAAAGCGGGAGGCGGGCGACCGCCTCCTGAAGAAGACGGGGCGGAAGTCCGCCCCCAGAGAAATGCGGAGGCGGAGAGTCCGCCCCTGGGTCCGGTTACAGCCGGTGCTCGGGCTTCACGTCGGGCTGCGGCTTGAGCGCGGGGGAAGCCGGCGTCTCCGCGGAGGCGCTGCTGCCGGAGGCGCTGATGGCCGCGGGTGCGGCGGCGGCGGCGGCGGTGGTCTCGCTCGAGTCCTTCCGGGCGTCGCGGATCCAGCTCATGGTCGCGCGCAGCTTCCGCCCCACCTCCTCGATGGGGTGCTGCTTGCCCTGCTCGCGCAGCTTGTCGAAGACCGGCCGGCCCGCCTGGTTCTCGAGGATCCACTCCCGCGCGAAGTGGCCGGTCTGGATCTCGCGCAGGATCTTCTTCATCTCGGCGCGCGCCAAAGGTCCGACGATGCGCTCGCCGCGGGTGTAGTCCCCGAACTCGGCCGTGTCGCTGATGGAGTGGCGCATCCAGGAGATGCCGCCCTCGTACATCATGTCGACGATCAGCTTCAGCTCGTGGAGGCACTCGAAGTAGGCGCTCTCGGGCTGGTAGCCGCCCTCGACCAGCGTGTCGTAGCCCGCCTGCACCAGCGCGGTGACGCCGCCGCAGAGCACCGCCTGCTCGCCGAAGAGGTCGGTCTCGGTCTCCTCTTTGAACGTCGTGTCGAGGACGCCGGCCCGGGTGGCGCCGAGGGCGCGGGCGTAGGAGAGGCCCACGGTGCGGGCGCGGCCGCTCTTGTCGTGGTGGACGGCGAGCAGCGCCGGCGTCCCCTGCCCTTCCTGGTAGAGCCTGCGGACCAGGTGACCGGGCGCCTTGGGCGCGATGAGGATGACGTCGACGTCGTCGGGCGGCCGGATCTGGCCGTAGTGGATGTTGAAGCCGTGCGCGAAGGCGAGCGTCTTGCCGGAGATGTAGGGCGCGATCTCGGTCTCGTAGATCTTCTTCTGCTTCTCGTCGGGCGCGAGGATCATGATCAGGTCCGCCTCGCCGGCCGCCTCGGCCACCGAGACCACGCGGAGCCCCGCCCGCTGCGCCTTGCCGCGCGACTTGCTGCCGACGGGCAGGCCGACGCGCACGTCCACGCCGGAGTCCTTGAGGTTGAGGGCATGCGCGTGCCCCTGGCTGCCGTAGCCGATGATCGCGACCTTCTTCTTGAGAATCGGGTCGAGGCTTGCGTCCTGGTCATAATGAAGCTGTGCCATCGTCATGCTCCTTGCTTGCGTGGGGAGATCGGGGAGGTGATCGCGCCGTCCTCGGCGGAGGAGACCTGCGCGGCGTATTTGGCGAAGACGCCAGTCTTGTAATGGGGCTCGGGCGGGCGGAAGCCGCGCAGCCGCTCGGCCAGCTCGGCGGGCGGGATTTCCAGATCGAGGCGGCGGGCGTCGACGTCGATGGCGATGGTGTCGCCCTCGCGCACGGCGGCGAGCGGTCCGCCCATGGCGGCTTCGGGCGCGACGTGGCCCAGCATCAGGCCGCGGGTGGCGCCGCTGAAGCGGCCGTCGGTGATCAGCGCCACCGACTCGCCCAGGCCCTGCCCGACCAGCGCCGCGGTGACGCCCAGCATCTCGCGCATGCCGGGGCCGCCGCGCGGACCCTCGTAGCGGATGACGACCACGTCGCCCGCGACGATGCGTCCGTCGCGGACGGCGGCGAAGGCGTCCTCCTCGCGGTCGAAGACGCGGGCCGGCCCGCGGTGCCGGGTGCGCTCGTGTCCGGCCATCTTGACCACGGCGCCGCCGGGCGCGAGCGAGCCGCGCAGGATGCAGAGCCCGCCGGTGGTCTTGACCGGATCGGCGAGCGGACGGACCACCCGCTGCCCGGCCAATTCCCTGGCCGAGGCGGCGTGCTCCTTCCAGGGCCTGCCGTCGGCGGCGCGGGCCTCGCCGTCGAAGCGCCCGGCGGCGATCAACCGCTGCGCCACCAGCGGCACGCCGCCGGCCTTGTCGAGGTCCACCGCCACGTACTTGCCGCCCGGCTTCAGGTCGGCGATGAGCGGCGTCCGCGCGCTGATGCGGTCGATGTCCTCGAGGACCAGCGGGATGCCGGCCTCCCGCGCCATCGCCAGGAGGTGCAGGACGGCGTTGGTCGATCCGCCCGTCGCCGCCACTCCGGCGATGGCGTTGTCGAACGACGTCCGGGTGACGTGGTCCTTCGGGCGCACGTTGTCGTTGAGCAGCTTGACGATGAGACGGCCCGCCTCGCGCGTCGCCTCGTCCTTGCGCGGATCCTCGGCGGGGATGCTGCCGTAGCCGACCGGGCCCATGCCGAGCAGCTCGGTGGCCATCGCCATGGTGTTGGCGGTGTACTGCCCGCCGCAGGCGCCGGCGCCCGGACAGGCGACGTTCTCGAGGTCCGTCAGGGTCTGCAGCGAGATCTTCCCCGCCGCCTGCGCGCCGACGGCTTCGAAGACGTCCTGGATGGTCACGTCGCGGCCCTCGAAGCGGCCGGGCGCGATCGAGCCGCCGTAGAGGATCAGGCAGGGGATGTCGAGGCGGAGCAAGGCCATGGCCGCGGCGGGGATGGTCTTGTCGCAGGCCACCAGCGCGACCACCGCGTCGAAGAGGTGGCCGCGGCAGACCAGCTCGATGGAGTCGGCGATCACCTCGCGGCTGACCAGCGAGGCTTTCATGCCCTCGGTGCCCATGGTGACGCCGTCGCTGATGGCGATGGTGTCGAACTCCATCGGCGTGGCGCCGGCGGCGCGGATGCCCTCCTTCACCCGCTCGGCCAGCCTTCGCAGGTGGAAGTTGCAGGGCATGGTCTCGGTCCAGGTGCTGGCGACGCCGATGATCGGCCGCGAGAGGTCTTTGTCGCCGAAGCCGATGGCCTTGAGCATGGCCCGGGCCGGTGCGCGGTCGGGGCCTTCGGTGATGGCGCGGCTGTTCTGCCGGGGATCGGTGGGCATCAGTTCTTTCCGTGGGCGAGCGCTTCGAGCACCGCGCCGCCTGCTTCCGCGCTGCTGGCCGCGCGGCCGCCCTGCTGGACGAGGTCCGCGGTGAGGACACCCTGGGCGATGGCCGCGCCCACCGCCGCTTCGACGGCGCGGGCCTCGCGCTCGAGCCCGAGCGAGTGGCGCAGGAGCAGCCCGACGCTGAGGATGGTGCCGTAGGGGTTGGCGACGCCCTTGCCGGCGAGGTCGGGCGCCGAGCCGTGGATCGGCTCGTAGAGGCCGCGCTTCCCCTCTCCCAGCGAGGCCGAAGGCAGCATGCCGATGGAGCCGGCGATCATCGCCGCCTCGTCGCTGAGGATGTCGCCGAAGAGGTTCTCGGTGACGATGACGTCGAAGGCTTTTGGCGCGCGGATGAGGTGCATGGCGCAGGCGTCGACCAGGAGATGCGTCAGCTGCAGCCGGGGAAATTCGTCGCGCGCGATCCGGGCGGCTACCTCGCGCCAGAGCCGCGAGGTCTCGAGCACGTTGGCCTTGTCCACCGAGACCAGGCGCTGCTGGCGCGCCATCGCGA
>JAYWAJ010000078.1:0-2711 GCA_043782525.1 Deltaproteobacteria bacterium
AGGATGGGGTGGCTCTGCGGCGGGTTCAGGTCCGCCGACTGGTGGACGATGTGGCGATCGAAGAAGGGCAGCACCGGCTCGAGCGCGGCCCGCACCGACGCGAGCAGGCCCGGCTCGTCGGAGAAGCCGGCGTCGGAGACGCGCGCGACGGTGAGCAGCCGCTCGCCTTGTAAGTCGCCCTTGGCGCGGCGGGCGGGCAAGGACGAGATGACCAAGGGCCCCATGGTGTGGCCGAGCAGGAGCGCGGCCTCTTCCAGGGCGAGGGGCAGCCCCTCCGCCCGCAGCACGTAGTGGGCCAGCGTCACCTTGCGCGAGACCGGCAGCGCGGCCTCTTCGGCCATCTTCCGCTCGGCGCGGCCGCCTCCCTGCGCCAGGGCGGCGACGCGGTCGGCGCCGCAGGCCAGCACCACGCAGCTGGCGTGGACCTCGCTGCCGCCGAGGAGGAAGGTCACGCCCTTGCGATCGAGGCGCAGCTCCGCGGCGTCGCCCTCCACCAGGTCGCCGCCCGCCTCCATGGCCTTCTTGCGCAGGAGGTCGGCGAGCTGGGCCAGCCCGCCCCACAGCCGCAGCGGCGCGCGCAGGAGGGCAGCGGCCTCGCGGGCGGTGGCCTCGGGAGCGGAGTCGCCCACCAGCGCGGCGGCAAAGGGCGCCAGCGCCGCCAGGCATTCGCCGATGAGCCCCTCGGGCAGCGCGGGCGGGACCGGCACCAGCTTGTGGATCCGCCGGCGCTCGAAGAAGCCGCGCGGCGGCCAGGGAGGCGGCTCGAGGAGGAAGGCATCCCAGGGCCGGCCCAGCCGCTCGAGGGACTCCAGCGCCACCTCGGCTTCCGCGGCGGAGTGGCCGGTGAGCTCGCGGCGCAGCTCGCTCCTGCGGCGCGCCGGGTCGGCGGGCAAGGACAGGCGCAGCTTCTCCCCGAGGATCTGGAACGCTCCCTGGGCCGTCGCCGCCAGCCGCTGCAGGTCGGCGCTGAGCCCCAGCTCGTCGAGCGCCCCCACCGCACCAGAGAGCTGGCGCAAGGGCGAAATCATCGGATGCGCGGAAGGCAGCAGCCAGCCGTCGCTCTCCCGGGCGACCGCGACCGGCGCGAGGGGCGCCAGCAGCGTGCGCAGCCCTCTCTTGGCGGCGAGCGCCGCCGCCACCGCTCCGCCCAGGTCGGGGCCGAGCACGGCCACGTCGTAGACCCTCTTGGGCGCCGTCTTGGGAGCGGCGGCCATCAATCCGCCAGCTCCGGCGAGGAGAAGGTGCGGGCCGGATCTCCCTGCGGCGCCTGCAGGCGGACCCGGCGCCCGTCGAGCGCCACCCGGCCCTGCGCCACCAGCGCGATGGCGCGGGGATAGCAGCGGTGCTCCTGGGCGAGGATGCGGGCGGCCAGCGTCTCCTCGGTGTCGCCCTCGAGCACCGGCACCGCCGCCTGCATGACGATGGGCCCGGTGTCAGTCCCCTCGTCGACGATGTGCACCGTGCAGCCGGAGACGCGCGCGCCGGCCTGCAGCGCCTGGCGGGCGGCGTGAAGTCCGGGATACGCGGGAAGGAGGGAAGGGTGGATATTGAGTATCTTATTCTGAAAAGCTGACAACAGCACCGGCGTGATCAGCCGCATGAAGCCGGCCAGACAGACCCAGTCCACCTGGTGCCTGCGCAGGAGCGCGACCAGCTCCGCGTCGTAGGCGTCGCGGGAAGGGTATTGCCCGTGCGCGAGGAGGACGGCGGGGACGCCGGCGGCCTCGGCGCGCTGCAGCGACCTGGCTCCGGCCACGTTGCAGACGACCACGGCCACCTGCGCCGGAATGGCCATGCCGGCGCAGGCGTCGAGGATGGCCTGCAAGTTGGACCCCGACCCGGAGGCAAGGACGCCTAACCGCATCATCCCTGCACGACCACCTCGGGCTCGGCGAGCCCGGGCGCCGCCTCGATGACACCGATCTCGAACGCCTCCTGCCCGCGCAGCTTGAGCGCCTCGATGGTGTCCTGCGCGTCGCGCTTGCGGACCACGACGCACATCCCCACGCCCAGGTTGAAGGTCCGCAGCATCTCGTCGGGGGCGACGTTGCCGGCCTTCTGGATGCGGTCGAAGATGGCCGGCACCGGCCAGCTCCCGCGGCGCAGGACGGCGCGATGCTCCGCCGGCAAGACGCGCGGCAGGTTGCCCGGCAGCCCGCCGCCCGTGATGTGCGCGAAGGCGTGCACGTCGATGGCCTCGCGCAGCGCCAGGCAGTCCTTGACGTAGATGCGGGTCGGCACCAGCAGCTCCTCGACGAGCTGCGGCGTCAGCTTCTCCTCGAAGACCTTGCGCGCCAGGGAGAAGCCGTTGGAGTGCAGCCCCGACGAGGCCAGCCCGATGACCGCGTCGCCCGGCCGCACCCGCGAGCCGTCGAGGATGCGGTCCTTCTCGACCACGCCGACGCAGAAGCCGGCCAGGTCGTACTCGCCGCTCTGGTAGAAGCCGGGCAGCTCCGCCGTCTCGCCGCCGATGAGCGTGCAGCCGGCGCGCACGCAGCCTTCGGCGATGCCCTTGATCACCTGCTCCGCCTCGGCGGCGCGCAGCCGGCTGGTGGCGAAGTAGTCGAGGAAGACCACCGGCTCGGCGCCGCAGACGACCACGTCGTTGACGCTCATGGCGACGAGGTCGATGCCGACGGTGTCGTGCCTGCCGGCGAGGAAGGCCAGCTTCAGCTTGGTGCCGACGCCGTCGGTGCCGACCACCAGCACCG
>JAYWAJ010000079.1:0-2710 GCA_043782525.1 Deltaproteobacteria bacterium
AGGCGCACCAGCACCACGTCGAGGGCGCCCGAGCTCTCGCCGGCGCGGATCATGTTGACGTAGAGCGGGGTGAAGACCTTGGGATGCTCGCCCAGGGCGTCGGCCAGCGACGAGCCCTCGTTCACCTTCTGCTTGACCACGCCCATGATCTTCTTCAGGCGCGGCTGCTCGATCTGGTCGACCAATGCGGTCAATCCTTCGACCAAGGGGATTCCGGCGGCGATCAGCGTCGCCAGCTGCCGGGTGGCGATGGCCAGATCCTGCGAGGAGACGCCGGTCATCCCGAAGAGGGCGCCCACGTCCACCTCGCGGGCGAGGCCGGTCTTCTGTTCGCCGGCCACCGCGCCGGACTCGGCGGGCCGCGCCTCGGTGAGATAGACGCCGTCCTTGCGCAGCACGGTGCGCAGGGTTTTACTGCTCTCCGCATCGCGGATGCCGCGGACGTTCTTGCCGGCCTCGGTGAGGCCCGTATATTCAAAGACGGGCATTGCTAATTCATATCCTCTTGGGTGACGCTCAAGACCTCGGCGATGGAGGTGATGCCGGAGAGGACCTTGAGCGCGCCGTCGTCCATCAGGGTGAGCATGCCCTTGGAGCTGACCGCGGCCTTCTTGATGGTGCCGCTGTCGACGTTCTTCAGGATCAACTGCCGGATCTCGTCGTCGACGAGCATCATCTCGTAGATGCCGCTGCGGCCGCGGTAGCCGGTCGAGTTGCACGCGTCGCAGCCGGCGGGCTTGTAGAGCATCCCGCCCGAGCCTTCGCGCACCTGCTCGGCGGTGAGGCCGATCTCCTGCAGCTCCTCGGCGGTGGGGAAGTAGGGCATCCGGCAATCCTTGCAGAGCATCCGGATGAGGCGCTGGGCGAGCACGCCCATCAAGGACGAGGCCACCAGGAAGGGCTCGACGCCCATGTCGACGAGGCGGGTGATGGCGCCGGCCGCGTCGTTGGTGTGGACGGTGGAGAAGACGAGGTGGCCGGTGAGCGAGGCCTGGATGGCGATCTCCGCCGTCTCCAGATCGCGGATTTCGCCCACCATGATGACGTCGGGATCCTGGCGCAGGAAGCTGCGCAGGCCGTTGGCGAAGGTCAGCTCGATCTTGGCATTGACCGGCGTCTGGGAAATGCCCTTCAATTGATATTCGACCGGGTCCTCGATGGTCATGATGTTGAGGTCGGGGCGGTTGATCTTCGAGAGCGCCGCATAGAGCGTGGTGGTCTTGCCGGAGCCGGTCGGGCCGGTGACGAGGATGATCCCGTGCGATCGGTGGATGATCGACTCCATGATCTTGAGCTGCTCCTTGTCCATGCCGATCTCGGCCAGGTCGAGGAGGACGGTGCTCTTGTCGAGGAGGCGCATGACCACGCGCTCGCCGTAGACGGTCGGCGTGGTGCTGAGGCGGATGTCGATGTCGCGGCCGGCCAGCTTGACCCGGATGCGGCCGTCCTGCGGCAAGCGCTTCTCGGCGATGTTGAGCCCGCCCATGATCTTGACGCGGGAGATGATCGAGTTCTGGAAGCGCTTGGGCGGGCGGATGACTTCCTGGAGGACGCCGTCGACGCGGAACCGGACGCAGATGTCCTTCTCCTGCGGCTCGATGTGGATATCCGAGGCCCGCTCCTTGGCGGCGCGGAAGAGCAGGGAGTTCACCAGCCGGATGATGGGCGCTTCGTCGTTTGAATCGAGCAGGTCCTGCGGCTCTTCCAGCTCGTGCGCGACGGTGTCGAGATCGCCCGCCTCCAGGTCGCCGACCAGCTGCTCGGCCTCGTTCTTGGCGCGGTCGTAGACGGCGTTGATGCAGTCGAGGATGGCCTGGGTCGGCACCAGCAGCGGCGAGACCGAGGCCGAGAGGAGCAGGCGGACGCTGTCCATGGCGCCGGTGTCCATCGGGTCGGCCATGGCGACGACGATGTTGCCGTCGCCGTCCATCCGCAGCGGCATCAGCCGCGCCTGCTTGGCGAAGTTGATGGGGACCTTGTTGATCAGATCCTGCGAGATCTCGTCGGCGCCCAGGCGCATCTGGTAGGGCAGCTCGAGCTGCGCCGCCAGCCCCTTGAGCACCTGCTCCTCGGAGCAGGCCTTGAGCGAGACCAGCACCTCGCCCAGCCGGGACGCGCCCGCCGTCCGCTCGGCCTGCGCCGCCAGCGCCTCGGCAAGCTTGTCGCGCGAGAGGGTGCCCTGGGCGAGCATGATCTCGCCGAGCGGCAGCCCGGCGAGACTGCGCGCGGCGGCGGGCTTGCGCGGGGCTGCGTCGACGACGGTGGAATCCATAAATCCTCAGCTCGGCCGGCCCTGGCTCAACGGTCCGGAGCGGGCTTCTCCTGCGGTGGCGCCTGCGCCGGCTCCTGGACGCCCGGAGCCGGGTCTTTCGAGGGCTGGACCGGCAGCGGCGCAGGCGAGGGAGCGTCGGGAGGAGCATCCGGCGCCGAGCCCTTGTCGAGCTCGGAGGGAGCATAACGTTGCGACGGCCGGATCACCTTCTCATCCGGCGTGCCGCTGCCGCCGTTCTCGACCCGGTTCAGCTCGAGGATGACGCCGCGCCGCACCCGCGCCAGCGGGCCCAGCTTGCGGGTGTAGTCGATCTCGCTCTGGTAGCCCGTCTCCTCGCCGTAGAAGCGCTTCACGAACTCGGCGCGCTCGGCCATCTTCCGCTCGAAGATGCGCCGGTAGTCGCCCTGGTCGCGGATGATGTAGGGAGTGAGGAAGAGC
>JAYWAJ010000080.1:0-7142 GCA_043782525.1 Deltaproteobacteria bacterium
GCGATGGAGGGCGGCTCCTTCGCCGCCGCAGTCGCGGCCGAAGGCTTCGCGGCGCTCCGCACCAGAAAGTACCAGAGGGTCCCGGGGGCCGCCGCCAGCACACCGATGCCGGCCAGCACCACCCCGAGCCGCAGGCCCCGCAGCCCGCGGTCTCCCGAAGGCGCCGTCCGCTCGATCCGGCCGGCGTTGACGTCGAAGATCCAGGCGAGGCCGACGACGAGAGGGAAGCCGACCGCGAGCGCCACCACCACGTAGGAGAGGACGGCATCGGGCCAGTGCAGCCCGTGCATGATCGGCTCGATGATCTGGAGCACCGCGAAGGCGGCGATGCCGTACCCGATCAGCGCGCGGATGACGCGCCGTCGCTGCAGCTCGGCCAGCAGGGGCAGTGACAGAGGCACCCTCCCATCGGCTGGAGCCTACACCTCCCGGGCGGAAGAGACGACGCCCGTTCCCCTTCTCGATCGGCGCGCAGGGAAAGCACATCGCGGGCCGACCGGCAGTCGGTCGGGACGGGGAAGCGGCGCGCGGCGGAGGCCGTCAGTGACACCCCTGCAGGCCGCTCATCATCGACGAGCCCATGCCGCTCTCCATGCTCTCCATCTGCCCCATCCGGTCGAGCTCGCCCCGGGTGTGCGACTTCATCGCGCCGGCGTGCCGGGCCATCTCGGCCGCCAGGTTCGCCGCGGAGCAGCCATCCCGCACGTGGGCATCGAGCTCGCTCCGGAGGGCGGCGCAGCTGGCGGCGAAGTCTGCCCAGCCGGCCCTGCCCAGCGCGCTCATGCACTGGTCCATGCCGCCGCTCATCGACTGCATGTGATCGAGCAGCGCGCCCGCCTGCCGCGCGTAGTCCGCCATCGCGGCCGGGCAGGTCGAGGGAGCCGCCGCCGTGGCGGAGCCCGCGTGGGCGTCCACCGCCGCGTCGAGCGAGCTGGTGGTGGCGCGGTAGTCGGCGAGCTGCTGCGAGAACCTGGAGCCGCCGCAGCCGGCGGCGATCAGGGTTGCGACGAAGATCAGCGAGCGCATGGATCAGTCCTGGGTGGGTGGTCGGAGTTGCGACGGCTTCACGCTGCCTGCGGCACGGCCGCGATCACTCCCGTCTCCGCCTCTTGCGGCAGCCCGAAGAGGCTCACCGAGAGGCCCGGCAGCGTGGTGGGCATGTAGAGGAGCGTGCCTTCGTTGAGCGGCGGCATGCACTCGGTGCCCGGTTTGCCGAGGCGGGCCCGCATGCCCAAGGGTCATGCAGAGCCCGTGCCGCCCCTGCCGCCAAGGACGCCGTCGGCGCCCGGGCGGAAGCCGGGCAAATCTTGCAGCGCCCCTGCACGGGACGCGCAAAATCGGTCGGACTCGGTTACCGCCTGGTCTTCTCGCCCGGCGCCGGCCGCAGGCTTCCTGCGTCGGTGGTCAGGCAATAGGCCCCGAGGCTCAGCGAAGTCGTGACCACCACCACGGCGAGGAAGATGCCGAGGACGACCAGGGCCACGACGCGCAGCAGCTTCGGATACACGCGCGGCGAGACGGCGTCGTTGTCGCCGGGCTCGAGGATTCCGAGCGGAGAGACCCGCGGCAGCAGGCGGTTCAGCCGATGGGTGGGCACGGGCATCGGGGCAGTCAGCGTGGCGGGACCGCGGGGGGATGGCGGCGCGGCAGGCGCATCACGAAGGTGGTCCTGCCGTCGGCAGAGCGGGCGGCAAGGGTGCCGCCGTGCGAGAGCACGATCTGCTGCGCGATGTAGAGACCCAGTCCGAGATTTCCGGCTGGCGACCTCTGCTGCTGCTTCGCCCGGCGGAAGGGCTCGAAGATGAACGGCAGCACCTCCGCGGGAATGGGGTTCCCCTGGTTGCAGACCTCCACCACGACCTCGTCGCCGTCGGCGTGCGCCCGGACGACGACGGGCGTTCCCGGCGCGGCGTGCTCGATGGCGTTCCCCGCGATGTTGGAGAGGACCTCCGCCAGGCGATCCGCGTCCCAGGTGCCCGTCAGGTCGCCGGTCATCTCCAGCCGGGTGGGCGCCTCGAACTCCTCGACGACCCTTTGGCAAACGTCGCGGAGATCGGTGGGCTCCGCCTCGAGCGGGAACCCTCCGCCCAGGCGCGAGCGCGTCAGATCGAGCAACTGGGTGATCATCCGGGTCATCCGTTGGCTGCTGTTGACGATGATCGCGATCGCTCTCTCGGTGGCCTCGTCGAGCTGGCCGCGCCGCAGCATCAGGCCCGTCGCCATGCGGATCGACCCGAGCGGGTTGCGCAGATCGTGGCCGACGATGCCGATGAACATTTCCCGGAACTCCGCCACCGCCAGAAGCTCGCGCTCGCTCTCCTCTGCGCGCTCCTTGGCCGCGTCCGCCTCGGCCATCAGATCTCGCGCCCGCAGCGTTGCCACGATCATCTGTTCGTTGGCTTCGCGCTGGTCGCCGATCAGCCCGTCGGCATACGCCCGCTCGCCGGTCAGATCCTGGTCGGTGGCTCCGCGTTCGACGGCGAGAAAGCCGGCCCGGTCGCTCTTCCGCTCTGCGCGCTCGTGCTGGAGCACGGCGTCCGCGTCGGAACGCTCGGCTTCGAGGACGGTGCGCGCCCGCCTCGAGCTGGCTTCGGTGGACGACGCCTGCGCGCCTTGCTCGCCGCCGGCGTTGGCTCGCGCGGTCTGCACCACCTGGTCGGCACGCCCGCGGGCGATCCGCACCACATCGTCCGCCTGCTCCTCGATGGCCACGCGCTCCTTGGCGATGGCGACGTCGGACTTGTCCCGCTCGAGGCGCAGGCTCTGGTTGGTCTGCTCACGCTTCGGCTGGCCGGGCCGGCGCACGCCGTCAGCCGCTGCAGAGGCCAGGCGGGCGATCACCGCGATCGGCGGGCCCAGGGCGGCCAGGTCGTGGAGCGTCTCCTCGTCCAACTCGATGGTGACGCTTCGCTTGGCCATTACCCCTCTCCAGCGCGGACCTACCAGATTTGCGCGCCGGACACACCGCTTCGGCCGCGCTGTGCTCCGCACTGGACATCGCGCCTGCTGCGAGAGTGGAGAGAGGTCGTCTACCGCTTGGTCTTCGGCTCCGGCGCGGGCTCTTCCGGTTGGCCGGTCCGATCCGGCGCCCCGGTGGTCAGCCGGGCGTAATCGGTTTCGCGCGGGCTGATGATCTCCAGCCCCGTGTCGGTGAGGACATATTCGCGGATGTCTTTGGTGTGGTTGCTGCCGCGCATCTTGATGATGACCATCACCTTCCGGAGCTGGCCGTTGATCTCCACATAGCGCATCCGGATGATGTCATCGGTGAGGAACGAAATCACATACTGGCTGAAGGGCAGCGCGGTGAAGGTATCCTCCACTTCGACGGTGCTGAGAATGGTGATCCCGGCTCCCGTGAGCGCCCCGATCATCCGGTAGAGCGACTCGCGGAAGTCCTCGCGGAAACCCGGAGCCAGCGCCATCTCGAGACCGACCAGCGAATCGATCACCAGCCGTTTGGCGCCGACCCTGACGACGGCATCGAGGATCTCCTGCATGGTTTCATCCACCGAAAGGTCGAGCGGACGAACGTAGAGGATTTCGAGTTTTCCTTTTTTCTGCGGTGTCACTAAATCCAGGCCAATGCTGGTAGCGCGATCGGTATAACCTTTCGGGCGTTCCTCGAAGATGGCGATGACTGCCGATTCCCCAAGGCGGAGTCCTTCGTCGACGAATTGCGTGGCCAGCGCCGATTTCCCCGTCCCCGAAGGTCCCGCCACCAGGCAACTGTCACCTTCAAAAATGCCCCCGCCCAGCATCTCGTCCAGGCCGGGAACGCCCATGGACAGCCGCCGGCGCCCCTCGGGCATGACCCTCTTGCCGACCAATCCCAGCGTGCGCGAGAACGCCTGCAGCCCGTTGGCGTTGATGCGGATGGTGTGCAATCCCGGCACCGATTCCTGACCACGCAATTTCATGATCTGCAGTTTTCGCACGACCGAATTTCTCTCCGCCACCTGGGAGAGCCAGAAGAGGCCATCGGCGATGGTGAAGAGCGGATTGCCGCGGACCTCCTCCTCGCTATATTCGCCGACCAGGAAGGTCGTCGCTTGCCAAGTGGTGAGAAACTGGGTGAGGTGCTGGACGAACGATTCCATTTCCACTTCGCTGGTCGCGGCCACGGCTTTGCGCGTCACGGTGCGAAAGGAATCCACCACCACGATGCTCGGATTGATGGCCGTGACCTGCTTGATGATTTCATCGAGGACCGCTTTCAAATCCGTTTCCAGCAACACGTCGCTGAGGTGGATGAAGCGGACGGCCTTGCCCACCTTGGATTCGTCGAAGAAAGTAAATTGCTGCTGGTAGCGCAGCATTTTCATGGCGGGTTCGCCGTGAACGGTGAAATAGAGTGCGGGCTTCTGTGCTGTCGCGTTGGCGAAGACGATCTGATGCGCCAGCGTGGTCTTGCCGCAACCGGGCGCCGCGGCGATGACGTTGAAGGAAAACTCCGGGATGCCTCCGCCCAGGATGTCGTCGAGGCCGCGCACGCCGGTCTGCAGCTTGCGGATGGCGAGCTTGGGCGACTGACTCGCCGCTTGCTTGCGCAGGTGAGGCGTGCCGTCTCGCCTTTTCTTCCCGACCGGCCCTTGAGTGCGGGCCGAGGCAGTTCGTCGAGCACGTGCTTTGGACTGCGATCGCTGGCTCATTTGTGCTTCTCCGTAGGTGCCGCTTCTTCGAACGCCGGCCAAGCACCGCGGAGCACCTGGGAGGTCAGTCGCTCTCCAATGAAAATATTCATGAGCGAGAAAAGGTTTCCGAACAGCGCCGCGTCCGATTCGGTGGCCGCGGCGCTCCTTGGCGCTTGCAGGGACTCGCGCAGCTGCTTCGACGCTTCGGGGGCAGAGAGCACGGACAGCCGGGCGAACTCGCCTTTCGCCAGTGCCGCACTACGCATGAAGAGCATGTGGACACCGGAGTCGCCGACCAGGGGAGCCATTTGCGAATAGAGCTTGTCGTAGACGCGGCTGGCGGCCGTGGACGCAGGCCCTGGTGCCCTGTCGGCCGCGACCTCGTGCGCCAACAGGCGCCGGGCCCTTTCCAACTGCGCTGGGCCCGCTTTGCTCACTGCGCGCCGCCTCGAAAACTTTTACCATAATCGTCCTCTGCGCTCCAAATCAAGGACCTGCGGAATCAACGTCCAGTTCCTTCTAACGTGACCATGGTGACTCCTCCCTCCCGGTGCTCGCTTGCTCCTGGATCTTTCGTGCTCGACAGGCGACCTTGCGCTACCGGGGTTACTTCTTTGAGTTCGTCCTGCCCAAGGCGGCGCGCAGGCCCTGGGCCAGCTTCACCGCGTCGCCGACGGCCCAGAAGTGCATGTAGAAGAGCCGCGGCACGTCGTCGAGCGCGTGGCTGTGGAGCGCCACCGACTCGATGCCATGCTCGCGCAGGACCCGCATGACCGGCCCCACCTCTTTCCCCGTCATGGCGAAGTCGCCCGCGATGGCGGCACGCCCGCTGCCGGCAGGCTGGAAATTGATCGACGTCCCCATGCCCATCGAGTCCGGCGTCGGCATGCCTCCTTCGGTCAGCTTTTCGTCGCGGGGCACGTTGAAGTGCAAGACTCCACCGCTCACCTTGCCCTTGCGGCCGAGGGCCTGCTCCACCGCGCCGACCTCGAAGGCGAGCTCCTCGCTCTCCTTTCCACCGCCGCCCGGCGGCATCGGCGTCCGGGTCAACGAGACCGCCTGCTTGACCGCCTGCGCCAGCTGGGCCGGGTCGCCGTGCCCGCCCATGTGGACGTAGAGGATCTGCGGCGACTCGCCGATGAGATGGTTGTGGATGGCGGTCACTTCCACGCCGCCTTCCTGCAGCGCCTTCACCACCGGCGCCACCTCGCCGCTGGTCAAGACCAGGTCTCCCATGATCATCGCGTCGTCCTTGCCGACGCGGTGGAACGCCGCCCAGGAGCCGAGCGCCAGTCCGGGCTTGATCTCGATGCCGCCGAGGGTGACGTGGAGGTCCTTGCGCGGCAGGTTGAAGCGGATGGCGCCTTCACCCAGCGGATCGCCGGCGAAGCCGAAGATCTCCTGCACCGGCTTCCACTGTCCGTCCGGAGCAGCCTTCTGCTGCGCGTTGGCTTGCGGAACGGCAAGGAGCAGGGCCAGGCATAGGCCGATTCGCGAACTCGTGTGACTCATGACTTCTCCTCCGTGCGATCGCGCGCGCCGGTGACTGGCGGCGTCCTACCTCGGCGTCGCGGTGAGATAGACCAGAGCGCGACCTTCATGACTCGCCTCCGCGGCGCTTTCGTTTGAAGTACTCGTGGAAATCGTCGAGGACGGCGCTGGCGCGCTGCAGGCGCACCTCGTCCTCGGGATGTGCCATGGCGATGCCGTTGATGAGGTGCTCGATGCCCGCGTTGTCCGGCCGGCCGTACTTGTCGTCCTTGAGGTCGAGGTCGTGGACGATCTCCGCGATGGCCCGGAGCGCTCCATCGGTGATCCCGAAGCGCGCCAGCAGCACCTCGAAGGTGCACCGCTCGCCCTGGTGCGTGAACTCGCCGTCGAACATGTCGAAGCGCAGCTCGCCGGGTTGGGGTTGGTATCCACGCGCCGCCACGAACTTGAACTTCGCCTTCGTGTCGATGAAGCGCCGGATGAGCCAGGCGCTGGCCATGCGGTCGACGTGGATGCCGGTGCGCGTGACCCAGGTCGCGGCCCGCGGTCTCCCGAGAGCGCCGGCCCGGGGCGGTTCGGCCCTGGGGGCGCGCGCGGCGATCTTCTCCTCCACTTCCCGGAGGAGCCCCTCCAGGGATTCGCGGCCCCGGGCGTGGAAGAAGTCGAGGGCGCCGATCTCGCCGACCCGCTTCTGCAGACGCAAGAGCGCCGCCTCCAGCTCGCCGCGCTTCTCTCCGGCGAGGAGGCCCTGGCGCGGCAGCCGCTTCGCCAGCGCCCGCGTCTGTGCGGCCACGGCCAGGTAGTCGGCGTCGCGGGCGGCGCGGAACATCTCCCGCACCTGCTCGTCGTTGAGCCCTTCGACCAGCCGCGCCTCGACCAGCGAGGCGTCGCCGCCCCCCTCGACGATCTCGCGCAGGACCCAGTTGAGATCCTCTTGCGCCTGCGCGTTGCTGGGCAGCGCGTAGACCGCGTTCTTGATTCCGACCGCGCCGAGGCGCTGCAGCCGCCGCCAGATCT
>JAYWAJ010000081.1:0-2703 GCA_043782525.1 Deltaproteobacteria bacterium
GTGCGACGGCAAGGGCGCGCATTGCTACCTCCCGGTCACGCGCTCGTCGTGCGGGCCCTGCACGAGCGACCTCCAGTGCGGCAACGGGAGCTGCCACGCCGACGCCGCGGGCGAGCGGTTCTGCGTCTCGGCCTGCGGCACCGGCTGCGCCGCTGGCTTCTCCTGCAAGGCGGCGGAAGGCGGCCCGCGCTGCCTCCCCGACGCCGGCAGCTGCCGCGGCGGGCGCCCGCTCTGCGCTCCCTGCGCCGGCGACCTCGAGTGCGGCGGCGCGGGCGACCTCTGCGTGCGCAACCTCCAGTCGCAGGAGACCTTCTGCGCGGTCCACTGCAAGGCTGCCGCCGACTGCGCGCACGGCTTCTCCTGCGTCGACCTCTCCGGCACCGGGCGCGGCCCCAGCCAGTGCGTGCCCGACGGCGGCACCTGCGCCGGCTACTGCGACGCGCCGCCCGGGGACGCCGCCGCCGCCCAGCGCGAATGCGGGCTCGGCGCCACCTGCGACTTCGCCAACCGCACCTGCCTGCGCAACACCGACGGCAGCCTCTGCGCCGCCTGCCAGACCGACGAAGACTGCGCCAAGGCGGCCACCCCCAACAGCCGCTGCGTCGTCAGCCGCACGCCCGGCTCGCCCTCTCTGGGCGAGCGCTTCTGCGGCTCCGACTGCGGCTCGACGCCAGGCTGCACCGGCGCCGGCTGCACCGCCAACCCGGCCAGGTGCGGCCCGCAGTTCACCTGCGCTCCCATCGGCATCGGCGGGACGCCCCCGTTCCAGTGCGCGCCGACCCGCGGCTCCTGCACCGCCGGCTTCGCGCGGCTGGGCGACTCCTGCGACAAGGGCGGCGCCGCCGACTGCCGGAGCGCCGTCTGCGCGCGGTTCGGCGCCGAGAAGCGCTGCTCCGCCACCTGCACCGCCGACGGCGACTGCGGCGACGCACGCTGGCGCTGCTGCGCTGGCGTCGGCAGCGACAGGTACGACTGCAACCAGGGGCCGGCCTCGCCCGGCACCGGCCTCTGCGCGCCGGTGGGGGGCTCGTTCGGCGACGACTGCGCGCCGGGCAGCCCGCCCTGCCAGGAAGGCCTCTGCCTCGACCTCGGCACCGCCCAGCTGTGCACGCGCGCCTGCGACGACCAGCGCGCCTGCGCCAGCGGGTTCTCCTGCCAGCCGGGCACGCTCCTGCTCTCCAGCGGCGCGCTGGGCAGCGCGGTGAAGGTCTGCTTTCCCGCCGGCGGCGGCGTCGTCGGGTCGGCCTGCGCCTTCGGTCCGGCCGCCTGCCAGTCGCACCTCTGCCTGAAGAAGGACAGCGGCAAAGTCTGCACCAGGACCTGCGCGGCGGTCGCCGACTGTCCGGCCAACTGGAGCTGCGGCGCGGAAAAGATGCCCGCCGGCACCTCGATCAGCGTCTGTTTGCCTCCGGGGACGCTGCCATGAGGCGATTGCCGCCGGCGATCGTCGTGGGGCTGGGCCTCGGCGTCGCGCTGGCCTGCGGCAGCGATCACGTCCGCCGCGCCGCTGAAGAGGTGCAGGTGGTGGGCGGCACGCCGACGGTGGGCACGGGGCTCCCCGAGGTGGCGCGCGGCGACGGCGGCCCCGACGCGAGCTTCGGCCCTTCGGCGCCGTTCCAGGTGGACATCTTCGAGCAGAAGCAGGTGCAGCCGGTCGACATCCTCTGAGTAGTGGACAACTCGCCCTCGATGAAGGCGAAGCAGGACCAGCTCAAGGGTAACTTCCAGAGCTTCATGCAGTACCTGACCGCGCAGCAGATCGACTACCGCCTCGGGGTGGTCACCACCGACACCTATGCTCCGGCCCAGAGCGGGCGGCTGCAGAACCTCACCGGGCAGCAGCAGCCCTGGATCAACCCCGACGCGGGCAACCCGAGCGCGCTCTTCGTCCAGAACGCGGGCGTCGGCGAACTGGGCTCGGGTGACGAGAAGGGCCTGCTCGGGGCGATGTACGCCCTGACGCCGCCGCTCTCGCCGCCGGTCTCGAGCGCCAACCCGGACGCCGGCGCGCTCAACTGCGCGCGGCTCGGGAGCGGCGTCGTCGACTGCTTCATCCGCCCCAACGCCTCGCTCTATACGATCATCATCAGCGACGAGGAGGAATCCTCGTGCAGCCCGGTCCAGTCGGGCGGCATCAACGTCGGCGAAGGCTGCACCGACCCCGACATCCGCGCCGCCAACGGCTACGGCACCACCGACTACTGGGCGCGCTTCTTCACCGGCGCGAAGGACGGCGGCGTCTCGCGGCTCGCCACCATCGTCACCACCGATCCGACCACCCGCGATTGCGTCAAGGAGTTCGACAAGTTCTGCGACCAGGCGATGAGCGCCTGCAGCGGCAACACCACCGACTGTCATTCCAGCGCCACCGGCCCCTGCTGCAGCGCCATCGACCAGTGCGACCGCGACATCTTCTACAAGGAGCAGCGCCGCCACGTGCAGCCGACGCCGGGCACCGGCCCCACCACCGGCTACCAGATCACCGGCCAGTGGAACGGCTGCGTGCAGAAGAACGCGGCCGACGGCGGCGTGAACTTCACCGGCATCTACGCCCCGCGCTACGCCGCCGTCGCCCAGGCCACCGGCGGCATCGCCACCAGCATCTGCGACCAGGACTACACGCCCGCGCTCTCGAAGCTGGGCCTGCAGGCGAGCGGGCTGCGCGCGGACTTCCCGCTCTCGCGGGCGCCGCTGCCCGGCGCG
>JAYWAJ010000082.1:0-2700 GCA_043782525.1 Deltaproteobacteria bacterium
ATCCAGCCCAAGGAGCACGGCGTCGGCTTCCTCCAGGAGCAGCGGCACCTCTGGTTGCGCTCGGCGCGGCAGCGCACGGTCCTGGGCGTGCGGCACACCATCATCAAGGCCATCAGAGACTACTTTGACACGCGGGGTTTCACACTTGTCGACGCGCCCATCCTCACGCCGGCCGCCTGCGAGGGCACCTCGACGCTCTTCGAGGTGCCCTACTTCGATCTCGGCAAGGCCTTCCTCACCCAGAGCGGCCAGCTCTACGGCGAGGCCGCGGCCATGGCGGTGGGCAAGGCCTACGTCTTCGGGCCGACCTTCCGCGCCGAGAAGAGCAAGACCCGCCGCCACCTCACCGAGTTCTGGATGGTGGAGCCCGAGGTCGCGTACATGGACCTCGACGGCGACATGGAGCTGGCCGAGGACTTCCTCTGCGAGATCGTCAAGGCCGTGCTGGCCAAGCACGAGCAGGAGCTGAAGACGGTGCTGGAGCGCGACGTCGAGGCGCTGAAGAAGGTTCAGAAGCCGTTTCCGCGCCTCACCTATACGGAGGCCATTGAGTATATTCAGAAGGCCGGCCACCCCATCCAGTGGGGCGACGACCTGGGCGCCGACGAGGAGACCATCCTCTGCAAGCAGTTCGATCGCCCGGTGCTGGTGCACCGCTATCCCGCCGAGATGAAGGCCTTCTACTTCAAGAAGGACCCCAACGACCCCAAGGTCGCGCTGGGCGTGGACGTGCTCGCGCCCGAGGGCTACGGCGAGATCATCGGCGGCGGGCAGCGCGAGGACGACTACGCGACGCTCAAGGCCGGCATCGAGCAGCACCAGCTGCCGCTCGAAGCCTTCGGCTGGTACCTCGACCTGCGCAAGTACGGCTCGGTGCCGCACGCGGGCTTCGGGCTGGGCGTCGAGCGGACGGTGGCGTGGCTGTGCGGGCTGCACCACGTGCGCGAGACCATCCCCTTCCCGCGCATGATGGAGCGCCTGACGCCGTGAGGCTGGCGCTCGGGCTCTTTCTGCTGATGCTCGCCATCGGCGGGATCAGCTTCTGGGCGTGGCGCGCCGGGCCGGAAGGCACGCCCTGCGAGGACGTCGACGTCTCCAGCGCGCCCTCGCCGGACGGGCGCACCCAGGCCGACGTCTTCGAGAAGCGCTGCGGCGATTCGGTGGCGACCCACGTGGCGCTGCGGCCGCGGCCTTCGCCGCTGCTGGCGCGGGGCGACGTCTTCATCGCGGCGGGGCGGGTGCGGGTGCGGCTTTCGTGGAACGAGCGCGGCGAACTGGTGGTGGAGTCGCCCGCCCGGCGCGTGCTGGTGGAGGAGACGCACTGGCGCAAGGTCTCCGTGCGCGTGCGGCGCGTGCGCTGAGGCCTACTTCTTCTTCCGCTTCGAGGTGTCGAAGACGTGGGGCTTCGGCTCCGGCGGGATGTAGCGCTGCGAAGGCGGGAGCGGGGCCCGCTTCTCCTCGACGACCGGCGCCTCGGGAAGAGCGGGCGGCGGCGTGGGGACCTTGGCAGGGGACGGGCCGGTCGGCAGCGGGGCGGCTTGGGTCGGTCCGGTCGGCAGCGGCGTGGCCACCGGCGCGAACGGCAGCGGTGTCGCCTTGGGAATCGATGGCGGTGGCGGCGGCGTCAGCGGCGGCAGCAGTTGCGCCGGCACGCCGCGTTGGGGCGCGAACGGGAGCGGAGACGCTTTCGGGACGCCGACGGCGACGGAAGGCGCGACTGGAGGCGCGACCGGAAGGGCCTGGGCCGGCGCCGGTGGCTGCGGGCGCTGCTGCGGTTTCACCGTTGGCGAAACCGACTTCACCGGCATCGGAGCGGGAGGCGACGCCACCTTGACCACGCGCCGCTCCAGCTGCGCCGACCCACGCGAGGCCGCCTGGGACAGCGCCATCACCAGCTTCTGCGGATCGGGCCCGAAGACCAGGGCGCGGCCGGGCCCCTGCAGCTCGTCGATGAGCGTGCGGATCCCGACCTCCACCGGCAGGCGCGACGGCAGCTGCATCGCCGCCTCCTGCACGCCCGCCTGCGCCAGCTTGCGCAGCGCCTCGGCGACCCGGGTGACCAGCTGCTCCTCGGTCTGCCCGGTCTTGCCCACGCCGAAGAGGAAGAGCTTCTGGAAGGCGAGCCGCGATCCCGGCGGGGTCAGCACCGCCTCGCCCGCGTCGCCGGTGAGCAGCCCGCTGCGCAGGAGCCGCGAGAGCCGCCCCGACAGGCGCCAGTCGGCGAGCCCGGCGAGGCCGGTCAGCGGACGCTCGTCGGCGGCGACGAAGAGGCAGAGCGATTCGGCCGCCGCCTGGTCGATGGCCTCCAGCGTCAGCGGATAGAAGGAAAGGTCCATGGCGCCCGTCAGCCCTTCTTCGGTGTCGCGCCGGGCAGCTCCAGATGCGCGATGCGGTCGAGCACCCCGTTGACGAACGACGACGACTCTTCGGAGCCGTACTTCTTGCCCAGCTCGATGGCCTCGTTAAGCGTCACCCGCACCGGCACGTCGGCGCGGCGGAGCAGCTCGTAGACGCCGAGCCGGAGGATGTTGCGGTCGACGCGGGCCATGCGGTCGAGCTTCCAGTGGGTGCTGCTCTTCTGGATGAGCGCGTCGATGGCGGCGCGCTCCGACTGCACGCCGCGCACCAGCTCGTCGGCGAAGCGGGCGGTGTCGGGGTCCGCCTGTTCGGGATCCGCCTCGTCGAAGTGCGCCATCACGC
>JAYWAJ010000083.1:0-7101 GCA_043782525.1 Deltaproteobacteria bacterium
AGATCTCCTTCCGCCTCGAGGTGCTCGAGGACTTTGGCGCCATGGTCTGCGCCACCGTCCAGCCGCGGGGGCGCAAGGGCCAGCCGGCCGCCGCGAGGAAAGTGAGCCGGCAGCGGCTGCTCGGCGAATACGGCGCGCTGCTCTCTCCCGCCGACGAGCGCATCGCCGCCCTCCTCGACGAGGTGCCCGCCTCGGCCGCGCTGCTCCGCGAGCTCGTCGACCACCCGCGCCTCTTCCTCGAGGACACGCAGGACCGGGTCCGCGTCGAGCGGGCGCAGGTGGGCCTGGTCGCCGAGGAGCGCGCGGGCGCGGTCGTGGTCACCGCGGGAGTGGACGGCACGGCGCTTCCGGCGGCGATGCTCGAGCGCGTCCGCAAGGCGAAGCCGGACCAGGCGCTCTTCCTCTGGTTCGAGGAGTCGCGGCTGCTCACCCTCGTCGAGGCGGGACCCGAGATCCGCGCGCTCCTCGGCGTGCTGCACCAGCACGGCAATTCGTTCCCGCCCGAGAGCCACGGCGCGCTGCTGGAGAAGTTGTCGCAGCTCTCGGCGCGGGTGCCGGTGGCGCTGCCGCGCAGCGTGATGGGCGAGTCGGTGCCGCCGCAAGACCTGGCGGTGTTGCGGCTCGAGGCGCAGCCCGGCGGCCGGGTCCGGCTCGAACTGCGCACCCGGCCGCTCGCGGACAGCGGAGCTTTTGCGCCCGGGGAGGGTGCCCGCGACGTCCACGTCCGGCGGGGAGCGGGCGCGGTGCACGCCGTCCGCGACTTCGTCTCCGAGCGCGCGGCGGCGGCGGCGCTGCAAGTCCGCCTGCCCCTCGACACCGCCGAGCCCGAGGAGCAGCCCTTCACCTTCCTCTTTCCCTCTGCGCAAGGAGCGCTGGCGGTGCTGGCCGCCTGCCGGCAGCTCTCGCCTCCGCCCGACCTGGAGTGGATCTCCGCCCCGCTGCGCCTGCAGTCGACGCGCGGCCTCCCCGACCTCAAGGTCGCGGTGGAGAAGCGGCGCGACTGGTTCGGCGTGCTGGGCGGGCTGGCGGTCGACGGAGAGCGCGTCGAGCTGGCGCGGCTGCTCGACGCCGCCCGGCGCAAGGAGCGCTTCGTCCGCGTCGGCGCCGACTCCTGGGTGGAGATCGAGGCCGCGCTGCGGGAGCACCTCGAGCGCCTCGCCGACCACGCCCACGCCTCGCGGCATGGGACCGAGGTCGGCCCCTCGGCGGTGGGCGCCCTCTCGGCGCTGGCCTCCGCCGGCGCCGAGGTCGAGACCGACCAGACCTGGCAGGCGCTGGCCGCCCGCATCTTCGCCGCCCGCGAGCTGCGGCCGCGGCTGCCGCGCGCGCTGCGGGCCACGCTGCGCGACTACCAGCTGGAGGGCTTTCGCTGGCTGACGCGACTGGCCTCCTGGGGCGCGGGCGCGGTGCTCGCCGACGACATGGGGCTGGGCAAGACGGTGCAGGCGCTGGCGCTCTTGCTCGACCGCAGGAAGCTGGGCCCGCAGCTGGTGCTGGCGCCGACTTCGGTAGGCTTCAACTGGCTCGACGAGGCGAAGCGGTTCGCACCCTCGCTGCGGATGACGCTCTTCGCCGAGGCGGAGGATCGCGGCGGCGCGCTCAAGAAGCTCGGCCCCGGCGACGTGCTGGTGCTCAGCTACGGCCTGCTCACCCGCGACCTCGAGCGGCTTTCGGCGCTGCGCTTTTCCACGGTCGTCTTCGACGAGGCGCAGACCTTGAAGAACGCGCACACCCACCGCTTCCGCGCGGCGCGCGCGCTGCAGGGCGACTTCAAGGTCGCGCTCTCGGGCACGCCGCTCGAGAACCACCTGGGCGAATTGTGGAGCCTCTTCGCGGTGGTCTTTCCGGGGCTGCTCGGCAGCCACGAGGCCTTCCGCGCCCGCTTCTCCTCGCCCATCGAGCGGCAGGCGGATCCGACGGCGGCGCCGGCGCTGGCCCGCGTGCTCCAGCCCTTCCTCTTGCGGCGGACCAAGGCCCAGGTGGAGGCGCAGCTGCCGCCGCGCACCGAGGTCCGGGTTCCGGTGGTCCTCTCGCCGGCAGAGTGGCAGCTCTACGAAGACGCGCGGCTGGCCGCGCTCTCCGACCTGGAGACGCGCAAGTCGAAGCTGCGCGAGCAGGAGCGGCGCATCGAGATCCTCGCCGCGCTCACCCGCCTGCGCCTGCTCGCCTCGCACCCGCGGCTCTACGACCCGGCTTCCAGGCTCGCCTCCGCCAAGCTTCTGCGCTTCCTCGAGCTGGTGCTGGAGCTCCGCGCCGAAGGGCAGCGCGCGCTGGTCTTCAGCCAGTTCACCTCGCATCTGGCGCTGGTGCGCGAGCTGCTCGACGCGCAGGGCATCGCCTACCAATACCTCGACGGCCAGACGCCGCAGGGCGCGCGGGCGGCCCGGGTCCGCGCCTTCCAGGAAGGCGCGGACCCGCTCTTTCTCATCTCGCTCAAGGCGGGTGGCTTCGGCCTCAATCTCACCGCGGCCACCAGCGTCATCCACCTCGACCCCTGGTGGAACCCGGCCGTCGAGGACCAGGCCTCCGACCGCGCACACCGCATCGGCCAGGACCGGCCGGTCACCATCTACCGGCTGGTGGCGCGCGGCACCATCGAGGAGAAGATGCTCGAGCTGCACGCGCACAAGCGCGCGCTGGTCCTGGGCGTGCTCGAGGGCAAGGAGCTGGCCGGAAAGCTCTCGGTGCAGGACCTCCTCGGGATGCTCTCGGCGGGGGCGGTCACGCCGCAGGGGCGCACCCGGCACTGAAAGCGCTCTGGCCGGAAGCGTCCGATCATTGTCCGGTCCCGTCCTTGGCTACGGGAATCTCCCGGGCTAGATCTGTCCGCATGGACCCTGCCCGCAGCGCGCCCTCGGCGCTCCTTGTCATCGATGCGCAAGACTCCTTCAAGGTCTCCCCGCGCTGGGCGCTGCGCGACAACCCGGCCTTCGAGCGCAACGTGGCGGCGCTGATCGCGGCGCAGCGGGCCGCCCGCCGTCCCGTCGTCTACATTCTCCACACCGACGGCGATCCCGGCTTCGAGGAGACCAGCCCGCACTTCCGCGTCATGCCCGGCCTCGAGCCGCGGGTGGACGAGCCCACCTTCGTCAAGCGCACCCGCAACTGCTTCACCAGCACGGCGCTGTTGCCCTGGCTGCTCGAGCGCGCCGTGGGGCGGGTCGTCATCTGCGGCATCCAGACCGAGCAGTGCTGCGAGACCAGCGCGCGGGTGGCCAGGGACCTGGGCTTCACCGTGGACTTCGTCACCGAGGCGACCTTGACCTTTCCCATTCCGCACCCCGACCGTCCGGGCGAATCGCTCGGCGTCGAGGCGATTCGCGAGCGCACCGAGTACGTCCTGCGGGGCCGGTTCGCCCGCATCGCCACCGTCGCCGAGGTGGTCGCCGGGCTGGAGCAGGAGCCGCGCCTTCCCTAGCGTCGTCACCGGGCCTTGGCGCCAGCTTTAACCAGCTGCCCCGGCGCCGGGTTGGATGGGCAAGAGGAGGGAATCCAAATGAACAAGCTCATGGGTGGCATCCTGGCCGGACTTCTGCTGTTGGGCGCTGCGGCGCGGGCCGAAGACAACGACCCCGCCGACCAGCAGGTCGCGGCGGACAAGGCGAAGGTGAAGAGCGACTCCGCCAAGGTGGTGTCCGATCGCCAGAAGGACCGGGCCGACCGCGCACAGCTCGCCGCCGATCGCGCCAGGCTCGCGCAGGACAAGGCCGCCGGCAACGCGGCTGCCGTCCAGGCGGACCGGGCCGCGCTCAAGGCCGACCGCGCCACCTTCAAGGCCGACGAGAAGCAGACCCGCGCCGACCGCGAGGAGCGCCGCGACGACCTGAAGCAGCTGCGCAAGGACCGGCGCGCCGATCGCCGCGAGGACCGCAAGAAGGGCAAGTAGGCTGGTCAACGGATCGGCAGCCCGGCGCGGCCAGTTGCCCGCCGGGCTGCCACAATGCCGGCGCATGATCCCGGCCCAGATCCTCGACGAGGTTATCGGCAGCGTCACCGCCCCGCTCACCGGCAGCGGCTACCGCAAGTCGGCGCGCAACTTCGTCGCGCTGGCGGACGGCGTCGCCCGCGTCATCCAGTTCCAGACCAGCCAGCTGAAAAAGCCCGAGGAGGCCTGCTTCACCCTGGGCCTCCTCGTCACCTCGAGCGCCTTCCACGAGGCCTACACCGGCAAGGCCTTCCCCAAAAATGCCGGGACGGCCGAGCCGGTGATGCAGGCGGAGATCGGCCGGCTCCTGCCCGACGGCGAGCCGGTCTGGTGGAGCCTCAAGCCGGGAGTGAGCAGTGCCCTGATCGCGAAGGAGGTCGAGGCGCTGCTCCGGGACACCGCGCTGCCGTTCCTGGCCCGCTTCATGGACGAGAAGGCGCTTTTGGGCGAGCTGGAGCGGGGCGCGGCGCTGCCCGGATTCGCCGCCATGCGCGAGCGCTGCCGGGCCGTGCTGCTGGCCAGGAGTGGAAGGAAAGGCGAGGCCGGCAAGGTGCTGGCCGCGCTCCTCGCCGCGAACTCCGCCGAGGGGCTGGAGCGCTTCCGCGACTCGGTGCACGAGCTGGCGAAGCGCCTCGGCGTGAAGACGTAGCTCCAACGTCGCCGACGGGAGGACCAGGGCTCAGGGTTTAGGGCCCGGCCGCGCCTGCTTGCGGACCTTCTTGAGGAAGGTCTGCGTGCAGCGGCCGTGGGTGCTCTCGTGGTTCATGATCTCCGCCAGGAGCCGCGTCTTCGCGTCGGTGGTGAGGACGGTGGAGGCGCTCACTTCGCTGGCGAGCTGCGCGCCTTCCGGCGTGACCGGGCCCCGTGGGCCCTTCGCTACTGCCGTCTCCGGGCGCGCGTGGTGCGACGGCTTGGTCTTGGTGACGTCGTGGAAGGCGGTCGAGGTGTCGCCGCGCCGCCCCGAGCCATGGCAGCCGGGACAGGTCGCCGTGCTGCGGCCGAGGGCGTTGCCGATGCGGCCGTCTCCTCCGCACAGGCGGCAGAGCTCACCTTCCATGGGAACTCTCCTCTCGCCGGTTTGCACGCATGCCCGGATCTGTAGCACCAATCCGCCGCTGCCGGCCGTCATTCCAGCGCGGAGAGCCGGGCGTCGAGCGCGAGGATTCACGGGCGGAGACCCGCAAGCGGCAAGCAGGAAGAGGGCTCTCATTGCCGATCTCCCGGCCGCTCGAGCGCGGGCCTCTCCTCGGCCGGAGCGTTGCTGCCCAAGCGACGCTCCGTGGACGGCGCGCTGCAGGCCAGCACGCCCAGCGTGCCGATTCCGCAGAAGGCCAGCGGGGCCAGCGCCGGAGGCCGGCTCCCGATCTTGATGCCGCCGTCCTGCCCGAAGGGAATGCGCCAGGCGAGCAGGACGTCGCGCACGCCGGTCAGCAGATGGCCGCCGGTGTGGAACCAGAAGCCGAGCAGGCCGACGGCCACGCCCAGCCCGAAGAGCAGCTGCAGGAAGCGGCGTCCGCCCGTCTCCCAGCGGAGCAAGGCGAGGCCTCCCAGCAGCAAGGTCGCGCCGGTGTAGACGAGCGGAATCCAGGAATGCCAGGTCTCGCCCAGCACCTCGCGGTGCTCGAAGCGCAGCTCGAAGAAGAGCAGCGCCACCCCGCCGAGCACCGCCGCGGCGAGGCTCCTGTCGCGATCAAGGACCCTGGTGAAGTTGCGCATCTCTGTCTCCTCAAGGTTTGACCACGATCTCGCCGGCCATCTCTTCGTGGCCGCTGCCGCAGAAAACGTCGCAGTGGAAAGGAAGGTCCCCGCCTTGTCCGGCGTGACGCGCACGCGGTGTCCACGCGCCCATCAGCGGGATCCGATCGAGAGCGCCGGCTGCGCGGCGGGGACGCCTTCGAGTGAATCTTCCTGAGCGTCAGGACGATCATTCATTTCGACTCCCTCCGCCCGCCATGACTCCCTTCCTCCGGGCTCTATTCCCGAGGAACAAGATTCAACGTCGGCTGGTCTATCGGCGTGAGGAGTCTGCAGACCACCGTCAAGGCCAGCAGCACCGGGCAATGGCGAGCGATCTACTCCTGCGGGCAGGGACCGCCGGCGTCGGACCACGCTTTCCACGCCGCCACGAACTCGGCGTGCGGGATGGGCACCGGCTTGCGGGCGAAGCCCGGCGACCAGCCCCACAGCACCAGCGGCGCATGCTCCACGTGCTCGAGTAGCGCCGGCATGCTCTTGTGGCCGTTGCGCCGGGGATCCTTGAGCTGCTCGCAGAGCGCGCGGGAGCCCAGCCCGGCGAAGACCAGGGGCATCTCCTTCTCGGGGAGGCGCCAGCCTTCCGAGACGCCCGGGGGCTGGTGGGCGCCGAAGCTCGCCGGCGGGTTCTCCTTGCCGTGGCAGGCCGCGCAGGAGAGCCCCTTGGGGCCGAGGCCGCCTTCGCCGCGCTGGATGTTCTGGTGGTGAACGTGGCTGTCGTCGCCCTGCAGCGGCGCGTCGCCTGTGGGGTGGCAGTTCACGCAGCGCGGGCTCTGCAGCACCGTTCGCACCGTCTGGAAGGACGAGACCGGATCCCGCGCCGGCGCCGCCGCTTGCGCCGCGGGGGACGGCGGCGGCGCGTGGGAGCAGGAGGCAAAGAGCACCAGCAGCGCGCTGCAGGAGAGCGGACGGATCATGGCGTCGTCCTTAGACAGCGAGGCGCAGCGGCAGGGAGCGGAGCCGCTCTCCGGTGAGGGCGAAGACGGCGTTGGCCACGGCGGCGCTGATGGGCGCGGTGGCCGGCTCGCCGATGCCGCCCATCTTGGCGCTGCTGGGAATGATGTGCACCGCGACTTCGGGCATCTGGTGCAGGCGCAGCACCTCGTAGTCGTGGAAGTTGCTCTGCTCGACGCGGCCGTCCTTGAGGGTCAGCTCGCTGCGCAGCACCGCCGAGAGCCCGTAGGCGACGCTGCCCTGCACCTGCGCCTCGAGGCCGAGCGGGTTGAGGGCGAGGCCGCAGTCCACCGCGCAGGTGACCTTGTGGACGCGGATCTCCCTCTCCTCGACCGCCACCTCGGCGACCTGGGCGATGATGCTGCCGAACGACTCGTGCACCGCCAGCCCGCGGGCGCGGCCCTTGGGCGGCGGCGTGCCCCAGCCCGCTTTCGCGGCGGCGAGCTGCAGCGCGCGCAGGTGCCGCGGGC
>JAYWAJ010000084.1:0-2689 GCA_043782525.1 Deltaproteobacteria bacterium
GTGCAGATCCGCGCCCTGCTGCAGTGCCTGAACGCAAAGCCTCCGGCCGAACGGCCCCGCGCGGCGCTCCAGCAGGCGCTGATCACCCGGGGCGTGGACAGCGTCCTTCCCGCGCCCCTCCAACGCCTCCGGGTCGCGGGCGCCGGGGCAAAGTCGCCAGAGGACCGGCTCGATCCGAGAGCGGTCGTCACGCGGGGCGTCGCGTTGGTCGAGGACACCTGGGACGGCGTCGCCGGGGGGCGCCGGATGAACATCCTGCCGCTGCGGCGGGTGGTGACCGACCTGCTCGAGCTGCAGCCGGGCCACGACCCGCTCTGGTGGAGTCCGCCGGGAGCCAGCGCTCACGGGCTGCACAGCTTTCGCGTCTGCCAATACGCGCTGCTGCTCGCCGATGGCGCGGAGCTGTCGGTGGCGGTGCGGCAGGACCTCGGGGTGGCCGCGCTCCTCCACGACATCGGCGTCGCCCGCGCCGGGGGCGGGGATCCGCACGTGCGGGCGGGCAGCCTCGCCCTCCTGCAGGCGCCGGGCTTCCACGAGGGCAAGGTCCGCCGGGTGCTCGCCGTCTTCGACCACCACCGGCAGTACGTCGAGACCGTGGGCGGGCGCTCGACGCTCTTCGGCCGCATCCTCCACATCGCCGACGACTACGACCACCTGGCTCGCGCCGTCTCGCCGGCGCAGGCCATCGGCTCCATCAGCGGCGGCGCGGGGACGCGCTACGACCCGGTGCTCTTCCAGGCGTTCATCAACCGCATGGGCCGCTATCCGCCCGGGACCCTGCTCAAGCTGGAGGACGGACGCCTGGTGCGCTCGACCTCGGTGGTGCGCAGCCCGGCGACCTTTGCGCTGCCGCGAGCGGTGGTGCTGCGCGGCGCGGACGGGAAGCCGCCCGGCGCGCTCATCGCCCTCGACCTCGCGGAGGGGCCGAAGATCGCGTCAGTGGTGGCGCCAGGCTAGCGCCCCTGGCAGTGGCGCCAGGCTAGCGCCCCTGGCAGCCGCGCCGGCCTGGGCGCCGCTCACCGCGACAGGCGCGCCATCTCGCGCGGAATCTCGGCGAGCAGCTCGCGGGGCAGGTATCCGAGCGGGCCCACCTTGCGCGCCAGCACGTCTCCGGCGCGGCCGTGCAGGTAGACGCCAAAGGCGAGCGCCTGCAGCAGATCGGCGCCCCGCGCCACCAGCCCCGCGACGATGCCGGAGAGCGTGTCGCCCGAGCCGGAGACGCCGAGGCCAGCGTTGCCCGCGTCGCTGTTGCAGAGGAGCCGTCCGCCGGGATCGGCGATGAAGGTTTCGGCGCCCTTGAGCGCGACCGCCGCGCCGAACTTCTTCGCGGCCCGCCACGCAGCCTGGGCGGGATCCTTCTCGACGGCCGCGCGAGAGATGCCGAGCAGCTGCGCCATCTCTCCCCCGTGCGGCGTCAGGGCGACCTCTCCCGCGGGCAGGACTTCGGGCAACAGGGCACCGGCATCGAGCACCAGGCGCTGCTTGCCCAGCCGGGGCAAGAGCGCGGCCACGAAGCGCGCCGCCTCCACCAGCCCCGGCCCGATCAGCACCGCCTGGCAAGCTTCCGCGGCCTTGGCCAGCGCGCGCGCCGACGACGGCGCGAGGGCGCCCTTGCGCGTCTCGGGCAGCGCCAGCACCAGCGCCTCCGGCACCATCGCGCCCACCAGCGGCGCCACGCTTCGCGCGGTGGCGATGGTCAGCTTGCCCGCGCCGGCCCGCAGCGCCGCGGTGGCGGCGAGGATGACTGCGCCCGGCATCTGCGGCGCCCCGCCGACGATGAGCACCGCGCCCCGCGACTCCTTGCCCCCGCGCGGATCGACGCCGGGCAGCGGCCAGCGCCGCAGGAGCTGCGCGGTCAGCCGCTCAGCCGGGTCGGATCGAGGCATCGGGCTCCACGGTGACGGCCGCGCCCTGCTCTTCGAGGGGCGCGACGAAGTTGAAGCGGCGCAGCTGGAGCTGCCCGTCCGCGAGCTCGTAGGCAGTGATCGAGCAGTTGGCGACGTCGGCGGCGGCGTCGATGGCGAGGATCTGCTCCTCGGTCATCCGCTCGAGGAGGCAGCGGAAGCAGAGCACCACCGCCGAGTGGCAGGCGAGGAGGACCCGCTGCCCGCCGTGCTCGCGGCGCAGGCTCTCGACCACGCTGCGCAGGCGGAGGATGACGTCGCACCAGCTCTCGCCGCCCGGCGGGCGGTAATAGAACTTGCCGACCGCGCGGCGCTGCGCCGCCTCGAGGGGAAAGCGCTTCTCGATCCCCTGCCGGGTGAGGCGGTCGAAGGCGCCCAGCTCGCGCTCGCGCAGGCGCTCGTCGACGGTGAGCACCCCCTCGAAGCGGGCGGCCGCGGCGACGATCTCCGCGGTCCGCCGCGCGCGCAGGTACGGCGAGGTCAGGATGGCGCCCGGCCGCTCCTCCGCCGGCAGCCCGCGCACCCAGCGGCCCAGCGCCGCCGCCTGCTGCTCGCCCAGCGCGGAGAGGGGGACGTCCATCTCGCGGGCCGCCTCGATCTCGATGCGCTCGGCCCCTGCCGCGTGCGCCTGGTTGCGCGCGACGTTGCCGGCGCTCTCTCCGTGGCGCACCAGCCACAGGGCGCGGGGCAAATCGGTCGCGGCCATCGCCGCACGGTAATCGATCCGGCTCAAAAGAGCTGGCCCGCCGAGAAGTACCCGCTGACGGGATTGGCGTCCGGCGACC
>JAYWAJ010000085.1:0-18632 GCA_043782525.1 Deltaproteobacteria bacterium
GGCCCCGGCCCGTGCCTGCGCCGCCGCGCCAGGCGGTGGCGCAGCGGCGGACGGAGACGCGACCGATGGCAACTCTCGCGGTGCGCCACGCGCCGCCGCCGGCCCTCCCCTCCCCGCTGCCGGTGCGGCGGGAGCCGGAGCCCGAGGCTCGGCCCGTCATCATGCAAGGGCTGACCCTTCAGTCGACGGCGCGGGCAGCAGTGAGCGACATCCGGCTGCCCGCCGGGGGAGCGTCGGCAGGCGAGCGCAGCAGCGGCTCGGCGCCCACAGGCGGCGGAGGAGTCGGGCGGCTGGTCGAGGCGGGAGACGTCACCGAGCCGCCCGCGGTCGTCGTCCGCGCTGAGCTGCGTCGCTTCTACCCAGCCGGCGCGATGCAGAACGGCTTCGAGGGCGACGTGAAGCTCCGCCTGCTGGTGGCGCAGGACGGAACGCTGGCCCAGGTGGACATCCTGCGCGACCCCGGCGAGGGCCTCGGCGACGCCGGCGCGCGGGCCATCCGCGCCTACCGCTTCCGGCCGGCGCGTGTGAACGGGGAGGCGGTGGCGACCGTGATCAACTTCACACTGCACTTCGTGCTGGGGTAGTTCAGGCCTCAGGCCTCAGGCTTCAGGCCTCAGGTTTCCGCGCACCCGACGCCTGGGTCGCGCTTCAACCGTCCCAGGCGTTCACCGGAAGCGGGCCGGCGCGGCTGCGCAGCCAGCCCACCGTCAAGAGCCAGGTGCGGGGCGCGACCAGGCTGGCGGCGCAGGGATCGGTCCGCGGGTCGACCGACGCCTTCGCTTCCGAAGCGCGGTGCAGCAGCCGGTTGTCGAGGACGTAGCGGACCGCGCGCCGCACCTCGGCGGGCGTCTTCAGCTCCCGCGCGAAGTAGTGGTCGGCAAAGACACGCCCCTCCCGGCCGGCGGCGCGATTCACCGCCCGCGCGAGGCGCACCGCCAGGCCCTGCATCCCGCGGGAGAGCGCGACCTTGTCCCCCGCCTCGACCACGAGATGCAGGTGGTTGCCCTGCACCGAGAAGTGGACCAGCCGGAAGCCGGCCTTGGCCGCGCCCGCGACCAGCGCCGCCCGCACGGCGCGAAAGACCTCTCGGCCGCGCAGGCCTGGAGCGTCGGGTCGCACCCGGAGAACCGCGTGCAGCGGAAAGCGCGGCGCGTGCTCCGGCCGGCGCCGGTGCGAGACCCGCCGCAGCGGCGACTTGCGCCTGCGCCCGGCGCCGGCGCGCTTCCCTCCCCAGGTGGGCAATTCGAGCTGGGCGGGCTTGGGCATCTTGATTCGGGATTGTATTGCAGGACGAGACGATGTCAAGTCGATTCCAGGCCGTGACCGGAGGCAAACAGGGCGATCAAATGCAGGTCGGGGACGTGGTGCTGTGTAGAGGTGCCCGTCGCAGTGGGCGCGGTGTTGGGGCTCCTGGTGCGCTGCGACGTCGTGGCAGAGGCCGGTGCTGTTGGCGATGAAGACAAGGCCGATTGTTCCGCTGCTGATGTCGTTCAAGGTGGCGGACGAAGTTACGGAGATGGCCTCGTGGGGAGAAAAAGCCTGCCCGTGTACCGTGCCCGTGAAGGTGGGGCCGTCGCCACCAAGGCCATTAGGACCGCGGCAGCGAGACCGCCAGCGTCACGCCGCTCCCGTCGCGCCGCTCCTCGAGCCAGCCTCCGTGCGCGGCGATGGCCGCCCGCGCCACCGCCAGGCGCAGGTCGGCTCCCGGGCTCTTGGGCAGGATGGAGCGTGTGCGCAGCTCGATGGCCACCGAAGCCACCGAGGCGTCGACCCGGATCAGCACCGGCGTGCCGTGCGCGCCGCCCAGCGCCCGCTCGATCAGCACCGAGAGCGAATGCGTCAGCCGGTCGGCATCCCAGAGCCCGGTGCAGTCGCCGCTTTTGCTGAAGAGCGTGCGGCGGCCGTGCGCGGGATCCTGGAAGTCCGCCGCCAGCGTGCCGCAGGCGATGCCCAGGTCCATCGGCCGGCGCTGCAGCTGCAGCTCGCCCGGACCGCCGAGGAGATCGACGGCGTCGTCGAGCAGCTGGGAGGCGGCGTCCGCGTTGGAAAAGGCGGCGACGAGATTGGCCGGGCTGTCGCGCAGCTTCGAGAGCGAGCCGGCCAAGGCCCGCAGGTGCTCGCGCATCTCGAGGTTCAGCGCCTGCCGCGCCTTGCGAAAGGCGATGGCGGAGCGGCGGCGCTCGAGGGCCGACACCACCTGCCGGGCGAGCGCCGCCAGCGACTCGCGCTGGGTGGGCGCGAGGCGGCGCGGCATCCAGTCGATGACGCAGAGGGTGCCGATGGCGGCCAGCAGCGGCACCCCCGCGTAGAAGCGCATCTGTCCGGCGAGGACCAGGGGATGGCTGGCGAAGCGCGGGTCCAGCGTGGCGTCGGGGACCTCGAGGACCTCCCCGCCGCAGATCGCCTCGGTGCAGAAGGAGCCGTCGCGCGGGGCTTCGATCCAGTCGATGCCGAAGCGCGACTTGAAGAAGTTGCGCTCGCGATCGACCAGGCTGAGCAGCGCGATGGGCGCGGCGCAGATGCGGGCGGCCGCGCGGGTCAGCTCGTCCAGCTCCGGCTCGGGCGGCGTGTCGAGCACTTCGTAGCTCGCGAGGACCCGCAGGCGGGCCTGCTCGTCGTCCGGGGTCATGGGCGCTGCGGCCTGCCGTACCCGAGCGCCAGCCGCCGCGCGCCGGGAGCAGCGCGCAGGGCGAAAGCGCCCTCGAGGAAGACGATGGCGACGGCCAGCACCGCCAGCTCGATGCCGAGGTTGAAGCTGAAGAGCGAGGCCAACAGGCCCGTGCGCGGAAGGCCGGCGTCCAGCAGGGAGCGGGCGAATCCGAAGCCGTGCACGAGCCCGAAGCCGAAGGCCACCGCCCAGCCGCCGCCGCGGAATACTGCCACCAGGTTGACCAGCACCGCCGCGGCGACGGAGAGCGCGATGCCCGCCTCGATCAGGTGCGCGGGCGGGTGGGCGAATCCGAAGGCGGCCATCGACAGCGTGATCGAGTGGGCGACGGCGAAGGAGCTGACGATGCGGGCGGCGTCGCCCAGCGCCGGCTGAAAGCGCGCCGGCGAGACCCACCTGCCTCCCTCGCGGCGCAGGACACAGGGGAGCAGCAGCGCCAGCAGGAAGAGGAGGTGTCCAGCGCTGGTGAAGACGTGCACGGCGCCGGCGCGCAGGAACGACGCCTGCTGCGAGCGCAGCTCGAAGGACTGGGTGGCGGCGGCGGGGGAGAAGACCGCGGTGCGCGTCTCGCCGAAGGCGTTGAGGCGCAAGAGCCCGCGGTGGAGCGCGTCGGTGTCGAAGAGCAGCGAGTAGTGGATGGCCAGGGCCGCGGGCTCGGCGGCACACTGCAGGGCGAAGCGGAGCACGGCATAGGTCCCGTCGCTGTGCGCGTCGACGGCCAGCTCCACCGGCCCCGGCGCGCAAGGCTTTCCCTCTGCCGTGACGGCGAGGTGCGCGAGCGCCCAGGCGGCGATCTCCGCCTGCCGCGCCTGCAGCTCGCCCCAGGTGATCTTGCCGTCACCGTTCGCGTCCAGGGCCATCGGCTCGGCGAGGTCGCGCAGCGCCAGATCCCACTGCGCGGCGAGGTGCTGGCCCTCGACGCCCAGCGCCAGGTAGGAGTCGCTGGCCTTGTGCGCGGCGGCAGGAAGCGCCAGGAGCAGCGCGGCGAGGAGGGCGCGCTTCATCGCGCCACCAGCCTGGCCAGCTGCGCATCCTCGAGATGATTGGCGGCGAGGAAGTCCACCGCGGGCCTGGCGTCGCCGGGCCGCTTCGCCGCCGCCGCCGCCTCGAGAAGGATGCGGGCGTCGAGGGGCTCGCGCTGGACTTCCCAGTTGGCGCGGGCGAGCTGCAGCGCCGCCGCGGAATCGCCCAGCAGGTGCAGCCGGAACATCGCCTCCTCGCGGCGGTGGACGGTGTCGCCGCGGATCTTGCTGTCCTCGAAGCGCTGGCGCAGCGTCTCGACGTGCGCGGCCAGCTCCGCTCCGCCCGTCCTCTTCTCCGCCAGCGCGAGGCGCAGGAGCAGCGCGTCGGCCTGGGTCTTCTCGCGCAGCAGCGGGATCACCTCCGCGGCGCGGCCGGCGTCGAGGAGAAAGTCGGAGTACGAGGCCAACAGATACGCGTCGGGAGGGCCGACCGCGAAGGCGCTCTTGAAGCGGCGGTCCGCGCCCTCGGCGTCGCCCCGGCGCGCGGCCATCTCCCCGAGCAGCGTCAGCGCCCAGACCTTGGTCTCCGGCTCGCGGCTGTCGTCCTCGGCGAGGATGTGCTGGAGCAGCGCCTCTCCCTGCTTGAGCCCGCCGGTCAGCGAGGCCACGCTGGCGAGGCAGGCGGCGGAGACCAGCGGCCGGGCCAGCTTGACCAGCGGGCCGCAGGAGATCCGCGCCGCCGGATAGTTGCCGGTGACCTGCAGCACCGAGGCCCGCGTCAGCCACGCCTGCGGGTCCTGCGGCGCGTCTTTCACCGCCTGCTCGAGATCCTTCAGGGCGGCAGGGAAGTCATGGTTGTGCTGCCGGACCGCGGCGCGGAGAACCCGGATGGGCTCCGGGGGCGTGCCCGACTCCCACCAGGGAGCGAGCGCGCTCTGCGCCCTGCCCGTCCAGCGCGGGTCGCCCTGCCGGATTCCGAGGGCAAGAAAGGATCGCGCGGCGTCTGCCGCTACGGTTGCATCGTTGGGGGCGGCGCGCAGCTTCGCTTCCAGCGCGCGCACTGCCTGGGCCTGCGGGTCGCTGCGGGGCGGGACCTGCTCCAGCACCTCGTCAGCATCTTGCGGAATCCGCACTCCGCCTGGAACGGCGAGCAGCGCGGCGATGAGCATCAACATCGTCACGGAATCCCCCTGCTGCCTGCTGCACTGCGGAGCTGCCTCGACAAACAACGAGGCGGGGCACCCCGCTTGGGAGCCCCGCCTCGGTTCAGCGAATGCTTACTTGGTCGCCGGAGCGTGGGTCGGCTTCGACGAGTTGCTCAGCGGCGGGCGCAGGTACGGGAACGCCGTGTCGTAGTGCGAGGCGTCGGTGAAAGCGCCGTCGGTGAAGGGCAGCGCGCCCGAGGGAGCGGCGGCGGCGGTCTTCGGGTCGAGCGTCAGGAGGACGCCCATGGCCACGCGGAGCTCGCTGTCGACGACGTCGTCGCCGGGGCGGCGGCCGTTGGGGAAGCCAGCCAGGTCCTTGCCCAGCACGCCGAGGTTGCTCTGGCTGGCGGCGGGGGTGGCGGGGATGCTGACGTTGAGGCGGACCATCTCGCCGACCGCGCCGTTGGCGTTGAGGCCGGGGATGCCGGTGAGGAACGCCTGCACCAGGTCGGCGCGGGGGAAGAGCGTCGGGGCCTTCACGCCCTTGTCGCCGAAGAGGACTTCGAGCAGCGCCGGCAGGGTCGGGTTGGTGACGTAGTCGATGAACTGGGCGTCATCCTTCGGCTCGCTGGCGTTGAACTTGTCCTTGTCCTTGAGGCCGATGACGAGCTCGTTCACGAGCGGCATGCCGACGCGGGAGACCTGCAGCCACTCGTCGGGCGCGCCGTTGGTGTTCTGCTTGTCCTTGGCGAGGAAGCTCTTGTTGCCGATGCGGCTGCGCTGCATCTCGGCGGTGGTCCAGCCACCGATGATCTTGTTGCCGAAGGCGACGCAGGCGGTGGGCACTTCGAGCACGAAGGCGGTGACGTTGGAGGCGGCCAGGTCGTCCTTGCCCTGGTCCATGGCGCCGAGCGGGTTCAGGTTGACGAGGTCGAACACCTCGGCGACGTTGACCACGAAGGGATCCTTGCGGGCGCCGACGAAGACGCGGCCCGGCTTGTCGCAGCCCGGGATGTTGATGTTGTAGATGAACTGCCTGGCGTAGGCGTTGTAGTCGGGGAAGGTCTTGTCGCCGATGTAGTCGGTCGGCTTGGTAAAGGTCGACTTGCCGTCGGCCGCGTTGGTGACGGCCTGCGCGCCCTTGCGGGCCTCGGCGCCGCCGCGGAACACGGAGATGGAGTAGAGCTCGATCTTGTTCGACTTCGAGTCGTCGCCGGCCTTGATCGGGCCGAAGGCCTTCTCGGAGATGGCGACCTTCTTGCCGCCGACGGTCAGCTCCGCGTCGCGCTGGTTGGCGCCGAACTGGAAGCTGAAGACCATGTTGGCGATGGCGCTGCCGCTGTTGTCGATGTTGATGTTGTAGCGGACTTCCGGATCGAGCTCGTAGTAGTTGGGAGCGCCGGCCGGGCTCTGCAGCGGCTGGTAGTCGGCGATGAAGGTGGTGTACCCCGAGCGGCCCGGCTCGTAGCTCTGGAACATGTAGAAGTCGGTGCCGTCAGCCTTCGGCAGCGAGGTGATGAAAGGCGCTTCGCGGTGGCTCGAAGCCTTTGCCGGAGTCGCCCAGAAAGCGCCGGCCGCGAGCGTCGCGGCCAACACCGATCCCCAAATTCCCTTGCGCATGTGAATCCCCGATGATGAGGCGTGGCAGGGTTCATCCCTGCGTTTCGCCCTGTTCTCGAGGACTTGTACGTTTGACACCTACATGTCGGATTCGCACCTACGTATTTATTTCAACGCTTCCGTTCTGCGACTCCGGCCCCCCGTGGATACGTTGGCGCCAACGTGCTGAGGAGGCGGCGATGACCGAGTCCGCAGTCGTCTACACCAACGCAAACGATTCCGAGACAGCCGCGGCCGAGCTGTCGCGCAAGATCTCCGCCGCGCTGCCGGGTGGCCCTCCCGACGCGCTCATCGTCTTCGCCTCACCGCGCTACCAGCATGGGCCGTTCCTGCGCGGCCTCCAGGGCGGCTGCAACCCTAGGGTGTTGGTGGGTGCCTCCTCGGCCGGCGAGTTCACCTCCGAGAATCGCGGCCAAGGGCTCGCCTGCGCGCTCGCGCTGCGCTCGGACGCGATCCGCTTTTCCGCGGGCGTCGGGCGCGGCATCAGCCAGGACCGCGGCGCCGTCGCCAGCGCGATCGTCTCCGGCTTCCAGGGGCTGGGCTCTCGCAACCACGTCTACCGCTCGGCGCTGGTGATGACCGACGCGCTCGCCGGCCACGCCGACGACCTGGTCGATCAGCTCACCCTCGCCACCGCCGGCAAGTACCAGTTCTTCGGCGGCGGCGCCGGAGACGACGCGCAGTTCCGCCGCACCCAGGTCTTCTTCGGCACCGAGGCGCTCAGCGACGCGGCGGTGGCGCTGGAGATCCTCTCCGAGAAGCCGGTCGGCGTCGGCGTCGGGCACGGCTGGGAGCCCGCCGGCCCTCCCCTGCGCGTGACCCAGAGCGAAGACATGAAGGTGGTCAGCCTCAACGGCCTGCCCGCCGTCGAAGCCTTCGAGGACCACGCCGCCCGCACCGGACAGGCCCTCGACCGCAAGTCGCCGCTGGGGTTCTTCCTGCACAACATCATCGGCATCGACACCGGCTCCGGATACCGGCTGCGCGTGCCGCTCTCCATCGGCGAGGACGGCTCCATCGCCTGCGCCGCGGAGATCCCCACCGGCTCGACGGTGCACGTGATGCGCACGACCTCCCGCTCGGCCATCGACGCCGCCGCCCGCGCCACCAAGGCGGCGATGGCGGGCATGGGCGGACACCCGCCGCAGGTGGCGCTCTTCTTCGACTGCGTGGCGACCCGCCTGCGCATGGGCGACGTCTTCGGCCTCGAGCTGGACGGCCTGGCCGAAGGGCTTCTCGGCGCGGAGTTCATGGGCTGCAACACGCACGGTCAGATCGCGCGCGCCCCCGGCCAGTTCGGCGGCTTCCACAACTGCACCGCGGTGGTCTGCGTGCTGCCGGCCTGAGCGAGGATGAACCCGACCCTCGAGCGCATCAGCAGCCTGGCGCGGGTGGAGACGCGGGGCGCCGCTGCCATCGAGTTGGCGCGCCACCTGGGCGCCGAGTGGCTGGTGCTCTTCGTCTGGGACGCGCAGGTCGCAGCCTTCCTTCCCGCGCCGGGCCTCTCGCAGACGATGCCGGGCGGACCCACGTGGGCGGAGCTGTTCCGCCGCTGCCGGACGCCGGGCCGGCACCATGCGCAGGTGGCCTATCCCGATCGCGCGACGCTGCGCGAGGCGGTGGCCATCGCCACCGAGGAGGGGCTCGTCTTCGCGCTCATCGGCGGGCAGGTGGGCGATCTCGAGCGGCCGCCGCTCTGCCTTCCGCTGCTGGCGGCGCTGCTGCGCGCGGAGCTGGAGGCGCAGACGGCATTGGGAAGGGAGCGCGCGGCCCGCGAGGAGGCGCGCCACGCCGCCACGGTCACCACCGTCCTCGATCTCACCCGCGCAGATCTCGAGCGGTCGCTCTCGGAGACGCGCCGCCTCAACGCCGAGCTGGAGGGCGCTTCTCAGCGCAAGGACGAGTTCCTCGCCATGCTCGCCCACGAGCTGCGCAATCCCCTCTCGCCCATCGTCTCCGGGATCGACATCCTCCAGCGGCAGGGCGCGTCGGAGGCGAAGCATCCCCGCGTGCTGGAGGTGATGGAGCGGCAGGCGCACCACCTGACGCGCCTGGTGGACGACCTGCTCGACGTCTCCCGCATCAGCCGCGGCCTCATCGAATTGCGCCGCGAGACGGTGGCGCTGGGGAACGCGGTGCACCTCGCGGTGGAGTCGGTCCGCCCGCTCATCGAGAGCGAGCGGCACCAGCTCTCGCTCACCCTGCCCGCCGAGCCCTTCTGGGTGGCAGGCGACGCCGTGCGCCTCACGCAGATCTTCGCCAACCTGCTCACCAACGCAGCCAAGTACACGCAGCCGGGCGGCCGCATCGAGCTGACGGTGCAGCGCGAGGGCGAGCGGGTGGCGGTGCGGGTGCGGGACAGCGGCGTGGGCATCGAGGAGGAGATGCTGCCCAAGGTCTTCGACCTCTTCACGCAGGCGCCGCGCTCGCTCGACCGCTCCCAGGGTGGCCTCGGGATCGGACTGACGCTGGTGAACCGGCTGGTGGCGCTGCACGGCGGCTCCATCGAGGCCGTCAGTGAAGGCATCGGCAAGGGCAGCGAGTTCACCGTGCGGCTGCCGCTGGCCGCGCCGCCGGCGGTCGAGCCGCCCGGCGCGCCCGAGGCGGAGCGTACCGCGGCTCGCCGGGTGCTGGTGGTCGAGGACAACGTCGACGCGGCCGAACTTCTCTCCGAGGCGCTGCGCCTGTCGGGCTGCACGGTGCGGGTCGCCCACGACGGCGAGGCAGGGCTCTCGGCGGCGCTGGAGTTCCGCCCCGACCTGATCCTCCTCGACATCGGCCTGCCCCGGGTGGACGGCTATACGGTGGCGCGGGCGCTGCGGGCCCAGCTGCCGGGGACGCAGATGGTGGCGCTCTCGGGATACGGCGGCGAGGACTTCCGCGCCCGCAGCAAGGAGGCGGGCTTCGACGCGCACCTGGTCAAGCCGGTGGAGCTCAACGAGCTGATGACGCTGGTGCGGGCAGCGCGGGCTTCGCGATGAGCTACTTCTTCTTCGCCGGGTAACCCAGCGTCCCCAGCACGCGCGCCATCTCCTCGAGCGCCGCCGGGTCCTCGATGGTGGGCGGCAGCGTCCAGGTCGCGCCGTCGGCGATCTTCCGCATGGTCCCGCGCAGGATCTTGCCCGACCGCGTCTTGGGCAGCTTGGCCACCGAGGCCGCCGTCTTGAAGCAGGCCACCGGTCCGATGCGCTCGCGCACCAGGCGCACCAGTTCGGCGCACAGCTCGGCTTCGTCGCGGGCCACGCCCGCCTTGAGCACCACGAAACCCACCGGCACTTCGCCCTTGAGCGCGTCGTCCACGCCCACCACCGCGCACTCGGCGACGTCCTGGTGCGAGGCGAGGATCTCCTCCATCGAGCCGGTGGAGAGCCGGTGGCCGGCGACGTTGATGACGTCGTCGATGCGGCCCATGATCGAGAGGTAGCCCTCGTCGTCGTAGAAGCCGCCGTCGCCGCTCAGGTACCAGCCGGGGTAGCGCTCGAGGTAGGCGCGCTCGAAGGTCGCCTCGTCCTGGTAGAGCGTCACCAGATTCCCCGGCGGCAGCGGCAGCCGGATGGCGATGGCGCCGTTCTTTCCGGGCGGGAGATCCTCGCCCCCTTCGTCGAGGACGTGCACGTCGTAGCCCGGCACCGGCCGCGTCGCCGAGCCCGGCTTGACTTCAAACTTCTCGATGCCGATCGGGTTGGCGACGATGGGCCAGCCGGTCTCCGTCTGCCACCAGTGATCGACGACCGGGATCTGCAGCCGCTCCTGCGCCCAGTGCAGCGTCTCCGGATCGCAGCGCTCGCCGGCGAGAAAGAGCGCGCGCAGCGTCTTGGTCGGATTCCATTTCTCGATGAAGGCGCCCTTGGCGTCCTCGCGGCGGATGGCGCGAAAAGCCGTCGGCGCGGTGAAGAGCGTCTGCACGCCGTGCTGCGAGACCACCCGCCAGAAGGCGCCCGCGTCCGGCGTGCCCACCGGCTTGCCCTCGTACAGGATGGTCGTGCAGCCGTGCAGCAGAGGCGCGTAGACGATGTACGAATGCCCGACCACCCAGCCGATGTCGCTGGCCGCCCAGAAGGGCTCGCCGGGGCTCGCGTCGTAGATGTTCTTCATGCTCCACTTCAGCGCCACCGCGTGCCCGCCGTTGTCGCGGACGATGCCCTTGGGCCGCCCGGTGGTGCCGCTGGTGTAGAGGATGTAGAGCGGGTCGCCGGCCTTCACGGTCACGCAGGCGGCGGGCTCGGCGCCTTTCACCGCCTCGTCCCAGGTGAGGTCGCGGCCGGAGGTCAGCTCCCCTTCCAGCTGCGGCCGCTGGAAGACGATCACGCTCTGGGGCTTGTGCTGCGCCAGTGCGATGGCCTTGTCGACCATCGGCTTGTACGCCACGGTGCGGCCCGGCTCGACGCCGCAGGAACCGCAGACCAGCAGCTTGGGCGTCGCGTGATCGATGCGGGCCGCCAGTTCGTGGGCGGCGAAGCCGCCGAAGACCACCGAGTGCACCGCGCCCAGCCGCGCGCAGGCCAGCATGGCGATCACCGCCTGCGGCACCATCGGCATGTAGATGATGACCCGGTCGCCCTTTTCCACGCCCAGCCGCCGCAGCCCGCCGGCGAAGAGCGCCACCTCCTGCTGCAGCTGGCGGTAGGTGTAGCGCGCGGTGGCGTTGGTGACCGCGCTGTCCCAGATGAGCGCCAGGTCTTCGCCGCGGCCTGCCTCGACGTGGACGTCGACGGCGTTCTCGCAGGTGTTCAGCTCGCCGCCGTCGAACCAGCGCGGCCGCGCCGGGCTCTTGGGGTCGAGAACGCGGTGCCATTTGTTCCGCCAGCGCAGCGCACCGGCCGCCTCGGCCCAGAAGCCTTCGGGATCCTGCAGCGAGCGGCGGTACACCTCTTGGTAGCGGCCCATGGACCGCACTGTTCGCAAGCCGGGGCCGCGAAAGCAAGCTGCGCCGGAAAGAAGCCTCTGTGCACGATGCCCCACCCCCGCGGCGGAGAAGTGGCCGGGCGGCGCGCGCTGTGGTCTGATCCTGCAAGACCCCTGGAGGCCCCGTGAACAAATTCGCCCTCGCCGCCGCACTCCTCGCCGCACCGCTCGCCGCCCGCGCCGAAGTCGGACTGCGGCTCGGCCTCGACGCAACCGTCGCCTACCACACCAAGGACGCCACCGGCAGCAGCACCCACTTCATCACCGACAACTTCCCGCTCGGCGCCGACGTGATGCTGAGCTACTGGACGCCCGGCGAGCTCCTCGCCATCGACCTCGAGCTTGGCGAGGCCTTCTACCTCAACCCGCCGGGCAACTTCAGCAAGCGCATCGGCACCGTGCTGCGGCCCGGCATCCGCCTCTCTCCGCCCATCCTGCCGCTCTACCTGCGCGCCGCCATCCCCATCAACATCGAGGCGCCGAACGTGTACGACAACGGTCGCACCTACGGCCTGCGCCTCGGCGCCGGCATCACCATCCCGCTCGTCCTCTTCAAGGTGTACCTGGAAGGCGACTTCGACACTCCGCTGGGCGGAGGCAACGCGGGGTCGCCGGGGGCGTTCGACACCTGGAGCTTCCTCGTGAACGGCGGACTCGACTTCCGCTTCTAGTGTCTGCCGACCCGTCGCCGCTCGCGCTGGTCCTCTCCGGAGGCGGAGCGCGCGGCGCTTACGAAGTCGGCGTCCTCAAGTACATCCTCGGCAACCTCTCCGCGGGGCTGGGCGAACATGCCCGGCCCCGCATCTTTTGCGGCACCAGCGTCGGCGCCATCAACGCCTGCGCCATCGCCGCGCACCACGACGCGCCGGACCTGGGCGTCGAGCTGCTCGCCGAGCGGTGGCGTGCGCTCGGCCTCGACGCCGTCTTCCGGCTGGGCTGGGGAGATCTGACCGGCCTGTTGCGCTGGATCTCCGGTTCCGGGCGCGAGGGAGGACCGCGCAGCCTGCTCGACGCCGGACCGCTGGCGGAGCTGGTGCGCTCGGCCATCCCCTGGCGCAACCTGCACCAGGGAGTCGCCGATGGGCGCGTGCTCGGCGTCACCCTCTCGGCCACCGACGTCGAGACCGGGCACACGGTGGTCTTCACCGAGACGGCGGAGCATACCCAGCTCTACTCCCGCGACCGCTCGGTGGACTGGACGCCGGTGCGCCTCACCGCCCAGCACGCGCTCGCCTCGGCCGCCATCCCCATCATCTTCCCCACCGTGCGGGTGGCCGGGCGCATGTACTCGGACGGGAGCTTGCGGCAGAACACGCCCATCGCGCCGGCGCTGCGGCTCGGCGCCGGCCGCGTGCTGGTGATCGGGCTGCGGACGCGGGCCCGCGAGCGGACGCCCACCGGGCGGCAGGATGCCGACGACCAGCGCACCTACTCGTCGCCGCTCTTCCTCTTCGGCAAGCTCCTCGACGCGCTGCTGCTCGACCGCGTCGAGAACGACCTCGCCAACCTCCGCCAGGTGAACACGGCGCTCCTCGAGCTGCACCGGCTCAGCCCCATCGCCATCGGCCGCGAGCCGCTGGCGGCGGCGATGGAGGCGGCCGGCGGCGGGCTGCGTCCGGTGGCGGATCTCTTCATCCGGCCCTCGCAGGATCTGGGCGCGCTGGCCGCCGACGTCCTCGGGCGGGCCGCGGTGCGCACGCGCCTCGCCGGGCCGGCGGGCTACCTCTTGCGGCGGCTGGGCGAGGCGGCGGGGAACGGCGATCCGTCGGACCTGCTCAGCTACCTGCTCTTCGACGCCGCCTACGAGAACGAGCTGATCGCGCTGGGCGAGCGCGACGCCGCCGCCCGCCGCGACGAGCTGCGCGACTTTCTCGCCGGGCCCTCAGCGGAGCTGCGCCAGAGCGGCCCGTAGCGCCTCGGGCATTTCCGACACGCAGGCGATGCGCTCCTGGCTCTCCGGATGCGGGAAGGCCAGCCGCTCGGCGTGGAGCATGAGCCGGTCGCCGGGGACGCCGTAGGTCTCGTCGCCGAGGACGGGAAAGCCAGCCTCCGAGAGCTGCACGCGGATCTGGTGGGTGCGGCCGGTGTCGAGCTCGATGCGCAGCAAGGCGGCGTCGCCAAGCTGCTCGACCTTGACGAAGCGCAGCCGCGCCCGGCGCGCCGTCTGCAAGCGGGTGGTGAAGCGGCGGCGGTCGTTGGCGTCCTGCCCATAGGGCGTGTCCAGCTGCATTTCCTCGGGCGGCGCGCCTCGCACCAGCGCCAGGTAGGTCTTCTCGATCGCTCCCTCGTCGAAGGCGCGGGCGAGCGCCTCTTCGGCCGACTTGCGCAGGGCGACGAGCAGGCAGCCGCTCGTTCCCCGGTCGAGGCGGTGGACGACGCGAGGCCAGGCGCGGCCACCGGGCGGCGCCAGCTCGCGTGCGAGGAGGGGCAGGAGGTCTTCGTCGACCGCCAGCCCGGCCGGCTTGTCCACGACGGCGAGCGAGGAATCACGAAACAGGACAGCCAAGGCCACGGGGCGTTCCTACCATGCAATCGCCAACCTATTCTTCGAGGTTCGATGACAGCTGACTTGACCGAGCGGGCGAGCGGCGTCCTCCTCCATCCGACGTCCCTGCCCGGCTTGCACGGGTGCGGCGACCTGGGGCCGCAGGCGCACGCCTTCGCGCAATGGCTGCACGACGCCGGCCAGCGCTATTGGCAGATGCTGCCGGTGGGGCCGCTCGGCTATGGCAACTCGCCCTACAGCGCGCTCTCCGCCTTTGCCGGCAACCCGCTCTTCATCAGCCTCGACCGGCTGGCCGACGAAGGGCTCTTGCCGCGCAGCGCGCTGGCCGGCGCGCCGCGGTCTGCGCCCGCCCGCACCAACTACGCCGCAGCCCGCGCCTGGCGCCAGCAATGCCTGCGCACCGCCTTCGAGGCCTTCTCAAAGCGGACCAGCGATCATCCGTCCTTCGAGATCTTCTGCGCCGAGAGCGCGGGCTGGCTGGAGGACTTCGCGCTCTACGCCGCCATCAAGAGCGCCCGCCGCGAGCTGCCCTGGACCGAGTGGGAACCCGACCTGCGCGCCCGCGATCCGGCGGCGCTCGACCGCGCGCGGCTGGCCCTGCGGGGCGAAGTCGACCAGCAGCGCTTCGAGCAATTTCTCTTCGCGCGTCACTGGCAGGCGCTCCGCGACGCGAGCGGAATGCTGGGCGTCCGGCTCATCGGCGACCTGCCCATCTTCGTCGCCCACGACAGCGCCGACGTCTGGGCCCACCGCGAGCTCTTCTTCCTTGATCCGCAGGGCCAGCCCACCGTCATCGCCGGCGTCCCGCCCGACTACTACAGCGCCACCGGCCAGCGCTGGGGAAATCCGCTCTACCGCTGGGACGAGGCCACCCTGCGCTGGTGGGTGCAGCGCTTCGCGGCGCTGCTTGCGCGCTTCGACGCGGTCCGGCTCGATCACTTCATCGGCTTCACCCGCTATTGGGAGATCCCCGCGGCCGAGCCGACCGCGCAGAACGGCCGCTGGCGGCCGGGACCGGGGGCGCGGCTCTTCGAGAAGCTGGGCCCGCTGCCGCTCATCGCCGAGGACCTGGGCGCGGTCACGCCCGAGGTCACCGCGCTGCGCGACCAATTCGGATTCCCGGGTATCAAATTGCTGCAATTTGCTTTCGGCACCGATCCCCAGGCGCCCACCTTCCTTCCTTACCAGTATCAATCGAATTCGGTTGCCTATACCGGCACCCACGACAACGACACCACGGTGGGCTGGTTCGGCAAGCTGGGCCAGGCCGAGCGCGCGGCCACGCTCGCCTACCTGGGCAGCTCCGGCCGTGAGATCCATTGGGAGATGCTGCGCGCGGTCTGGGCCTCGGTGGCCAACCTGGCCATCGCGCCGGTGCAGGACCTGCTCGGGCTGGGGGCGGAGGCGCGCATGAACACGCCCGGCACCGCGCAGGACAACTGGGAATGGCGGCTCACCGAACTGCCCGGCGCCGCCGTCCAGAAGCGGCTGCGGGAGCTGACCGCGATCTACGGCAGGAGCGCGCGATGAAGCGCAAGCCCTGGGAGCTGCGCGGCGGCCAGCTGCGCGACGACCCGCAGTGGTTCAAGGACGCCATCATCTACGAGCTGCGGGTGCGCTCGTTCATGGATTCGAACGGCGACGGCATCGGCGACTTTCCCGGCCTGACCTCCAAGCTGGATTACCTCCAGGACCTGGGCGTCAATGCGCTCTGGCTCTTGCCCATCAACCCCTCGCCCGGGCGCGACGACGGATATGACATCTCCGACTATACCGACGTCCACCCCGACGTCGGCACGCTCGACGACTTCCGCAGCTTCGTCGAGGAGGCGCACCGCCGCGGCATCCGCGTCATCACCGAATTGGTGCTCAACCACACCTCCGACCAGCACCCCTGGTTCCAGCGCGCCCGCCGCGCTCCGCCCGGGTCGTTCGAGCGCGACTTCTACGTCTGGGGCGACTCGCCCGACCGCTACCGCGAGGCCCGCATCATCTTCAAGGACTTCGAGCCGTCGAACTGGTCGTGGGACCCGGTCGCCAAGCAGTACTATTGGCACCGCTTCTTTTCCCACCAGCCGGACCTGAACTTCGACAACCCGGCGGTGCACGAAGCCATGCTGGGCGTGGTCGACTTCTGGTTCGGGCTGGGGGTGGACGGGCTGCGCCTCGACGCGGTGCCCTACCTCTTCGAGCGCGACGACACCAACTGCGAGAACCTCCCCGAGACGCACGCCTTCCTGAAAAAGCTGCGCGCCCACGTCGACGCCCGCTTCAAGAACCGCATGCTGCTCGCCGAAGCCAATCAATGGCCCGAAGACGCCGCCCGCTATTTCGGCGACGGCGACGAATGCCATATGAATTTCCATTTCCCCATCATGCCGCGCATCTTCATGTCGATTCACATGGAGGACCGGCTGCCGATCATGGACATCCTCGCGCAGACGCCCCAGATCCCGGCCAGCAGCCAGTGGGCGCTCTTCCTGCGCAACCACGACGAGCTGACCCTGGAGATGGTCACCGACGAGGAGCGCGACTACATGTACCGCGCCTTCGCCCACGAGCCGACCATGCGCATCAACCTCGGCATCCGGCGCCGGCTGGCGCCGCTGACCGGGAACGACCGCCGGCAGATGGAGTTGATGAACGCCCTGCTCTTCAGCCTGCCCGGCACGCCCGTGCTCTACTACGGCGACGAGATCGGCATGGGCGACAACGTCTTCCTCGGCGACCGCAACGGCGTCCGCACGCCCATGCAATGGAGCCCCGACCGCAACGCGGGCTATTCGCGGGCCAACCCGCAGCGGCTGATTTTGCCGGTGATCATCGACCCGGAATACCATTACGAATCATTGAACGTGGAATCGCAGCAATCGAATCCCAATTCCTTGCTCTGGTGGATGAAGCGGCTCATCGCCCTGCGCAAGCGCTTCCAGGCCTTCGGGCGCGGGACCATCGAGTTCCTCCAGCCGGAGAACCCCAAGGTCCTCGCCTTCATCCGGCGCTTCGAGGACGAGACCGTGCTGGTGGTGGCGAACCTGTCGCGCTTTACCCAATACGTCGAGCTCGACCTGCGCAGCTACAAGGGCCGCATTCCCACCGAGCTGATGGGCCGCACCCACTTTCCCCCCATCGGCGAGCTGCCCTACCTCTTGACGCTGGCCGAGCACGCCTTCAACTGGTTCCGCCTGGAGGAGCCGGCGCAGGCCGACCTGGGCGCCCGCGAGGCGCAATACCAGCCGCCGGCGCTGGAGGTCGCTTCCGCCTGGGAAGGCGTCTTCACCAAGCCGGAGCGCACCGCCCTCGAGATGGTGCTGCCCGCCTTCCTCGAGGGCCGGCGCTGGTTCTCCTCCAAGGGGCGCGAGATCTCGCAGGCGCGCATCATCGACGTCATTCCCCTCGACGCGGTGCGCTTCGCCATCGTGCAGGTGGAGTTCGGCCAGGGCGATGCCGAGAACTATGTCCTGCCCCTCTCCATCGAGGCGGGCGAGAAGCTGGCCGGAGCGCAGGGCGTGATCGCCTCGGTCCGGCGCAGCGACGGCACCCAGGCCTTCCTCATGGACGCGCTCTTCGACAGCGCCGCGGCGGCCTCGCTGCTGGAGGCGATGCGCACCGGAACGCGCAGCGGGGGCGCCGCCGGACTGCTCAGCGCCAGCGCCCGTCCCGGCCTCCCCACCGGCGAGCCGCGCCTCTACCGGCAGGAGCACCACTCGGCCTCGGTGCAGTACGGCGACGCCCTGCTGCTCAAGTTCTACCGGCGCCTCGGCGAAGGGCTCGACCCGGAGCTGGAGATCTGCAGCGCCCTCACCGAGCGCGCTCCCGAGGCTCCGGTGCCGCCGCTCTGGGGGGCGCTGGAGCTGCGGCCGCGCCGGGGCGAGCCGATCACGCTGGCCACGCTGCACGGATACCTCCCCAATCAGGGGACTGCCTGGCACTTCTTCCGCGAGGAGCTGCGCCGCTACTTCGACCGCACCCTCGCCGCCAGCCCCGGGCTCAAGGCCCCGCCGCGGCCGGCCGGGTCGATGCTGGACCTGGCGATGATGGATGCGCCCGCCGCCGCGCGCGAGATGCTGGGCAGCTCGCTGGCCGCGGCCCGGCTCCTCGGCCGGCGCGCCGCCGAGCTGCACAAGGCGCTCATCTCGACCGACGCCGCCTTCTCGCCGGAACCGTACACTTCCCACGACCAGCGCTCCGTCTACCAGACCAAGCGCAACCTGACCGGCAAGGTCCTGCGCCAGCTCAAGACCGCGCGCCTCGAAGGGCGCCCCGGCGAGCTGGCCCAGCTGCTGCTCTCGCGGGAGAAGGATCTCTACGCGCGCTTCGAGCCGCTCCTGCACGCGCGGCTGACCGCGCAGCGCGGGCGCATCCACGGCGAGTTCCACCTCGCCAACGTCATCTGGACCGGCAAGGACTTCGCCGTCGTCGACTTCGGACAGAACCCCGCCAAGCCGCTGCCCGAGCGGCGCCGCAAGCGGTCGGCGCTGCGCGACGTGGCCTCGATGCTGCGGTCGTTCGATCTCGCCGCCACCCTGGCCCTGCGCGATCCCGCCACCGTGCGCGAGAGCGAGCGCGGCGCGGCCGAGCCGTGGGTGAAGCTGTGGGCCACCTGGGCGCCGGCGGCCTTCCTCTCCGCCTGGCTCGAGGGCGCGCAGGGCTCGCCCTTCCTGCCGGTGGACCGCAAGGAGCTGGAGCTGCTCCTCGACACCCAGCTCCTCGAGAAGGCGCTCGACGAGCTGGGCCAGGAGCTGGGCCGCCGCGAGGACTTCGCGCTGGCGGCGCTGCGGTCGCTGCTGGAGATGCTCGGCTAGCTGCTAGCGCTTGCGCAAGAA
>JAYWAJ010000086.1:0-7084 GCA_043782525.1 Deltaproteobacteria bacterium
GGTCGGCGAGTCCCCCACGGACTCGAAAGGCCGCTTTTTTCCTTAGTACTTTCGCGGGGGACTTCCAATGTCTGGCTCCTTGTCCACAGGTGTGAACAACCCTGTGGACGGAAACCCTGGCGATCTTCCTGTCGAATCCGAACGCGCCGCGCTCGATCTCTGGCGCCGCGCCATCGACCACCTCCGCGGCCGCCTTTCCCGGCACACCTTCCAGACCTACTTCGAGCCGATCCGCCCCATCAGCCTGGTCGCCGACGAGCTGACCCTCGCCCACTCCAGCAAGTTCATGATCGACTGGGTGCGCGACAACCTGCTCGACGTCCTCCTCCAGGATCTGGAAGCGCAGTACGGCAGCCGCTGCGCGGTGAAGTTCATCGTCCGCGAGCGTCCGGGTCCCGATCCGGAGATTCCGGAAGCTCCCGCGGTTCACGACCGCTCCCCCATCACCGCGCCTCCGCCCAGCGATCCGCCTCCCGCGCGGCAACTGCAGATCAACCCCAAGTACACCTTCGACTCGTTCGTGGTCGGCCCTTCGAACCAGTTCGCCGTGGCGGCCTGCACCGCCGTCTCCAACGCACCCGGCAAGGCCTACAACCCGCTCTTCCTCTACGGCGGAGTGGGCCTCGGCAAGACGCACCTGGTCCACGCGGTGGGCAACCACGCGCTCAAGCAGAACCCCAACTGCCACGTCGTCTACCTCTCCAGCGAAGCCTTCACCAACGACCTCATCCTCGCGCTCGAGCAGCACCGGATGCCGGAGTTCCGCGCCCGCTACCGCGAGAAGTGCGACGTGCTGCTCCTCGACGACATCCAGTTCCTCTCCAACAAGAAGCAGACGATGGAGGAGTTCTTCCACACCTTCAACGCGCTCCACGAGGGCGGCAAGCAGATCTTCGTCACCTCCGACAAGCTGCCCAACGAGATCGAAGGCTTCGAGGAGCGGCTGCGCTCGCGGTTCCAGTGGGGCCTCATCGCCGACATCCAGCCTCCCGAGGTCGAGACCCGCGTCGCCATCCTCAAGAAGAAGGCGACCACCGACCGCATCGCGCTGCCCGACGACGTGGCCCTCTTCCTCGGCACGCACATCCGCTCCAACGTCCGCGAGCTCGAGGGCAGCCTCATCCGCCTCTCTGCCTTCGCCAGCCTGACCGGCGCCGCCCTCACCGTCGAGCTGGCGCAAGATGTTCTCAAGAACATCCTCGTCGTGCGCGGCGACAAGCCCGACGTCGCCACCATCATCAAGGTCGTCGCCGAGGGCATGCAGGTGAAGCCGGCGGACATCCTCGGCGACCGGCGCCAGCAGAACGTCGCCCGTGCCCGCCAGGTGGCCATGTACCTGACGCGCAAGATCACCGCCCTCAGCTATCCGGTCATCGGCGAGAAGTTCGGCGGCAAGGATCACTCGACGGTGATCAACGCCGAGCAGCGCATCGAACAGCTGATGGCCGAGGAGCCCGACCTCGCCAAGACCGTCGAGTCGCTCCGCCGCCGTCTCAACTCCTGAAAGCTGTGAAGAACGCGCCCCCGCGCGTGTAGACAACGTCAGACCCTCGCGCTACACAGGCCGGTCACAGCCGGAGCCTGCCCAAGTCACAGGCCCTGGACGGAGCAGCCCTCCACAGATTCACAGCTTCTACCGCTACTACGAGATCCTCTTCTGCTGATCAGAAAGGGAAGCAAAAGATGGAGCTGCAGATCGGGACCGACGAGTTCTCCCGCGCCCTCTACCGCGCGCAGGGCATCGTCGAGAAGAAGAGCACCATGCCGATCCTGGGCTCGGTGCTGCTCGACGCCACCGAGGACGGCAAGCTGAAGCTGACCGCCTTCGATCTCGAGATCGGGGTGCAGACCACGCACCCGGCGGAAGTGCGCAAGGCCGGCTCGGTCTGCCTCAAGCACAAGGAGCTCTACGACATCGTCCGCGCTCTGCCCGAGCGCAACCTGACCCTGAAGAGGGAAGCCAACAACCGCGTCAAGCTGGTCAGCGGCGCCGCCGAGTTCAACATCGTCGGCCAGGCCGCCGAGGACTATCCTCCCTTTCCCCGGGCCGAGAAGGCCGCCATGGTCAAGGTCGACCCGACCTCTCTTTCGGAGATGATCGAGAAGACCCAGTTCGCCATCTCCGCCGACGAGACGCGGCACAACCTCAACGGCGTCTTCTTCGAGGCGGCCGAGGGCAGCGTGCGCATGGTCGCGACCGACGGCCACCGGCTCTCGATGGCGCAGCGGCCCCTCGATGGCTTCAACCTCAAGAAGGGCGTCATCGTTCCCCGCAAGGGCCTGCTGGAATTGCGGCGGCTGCTCGACGAGAACTCGGGAGGCGAATGCGAGCTGGGCTTCACCGAGACGAGCGGGGTGTTCCGCCGCGGCGAGGTCACCATGGTGATGCGCCTCATCGACGGCGTCTTCCCCGACTACCAGCAAGTGATCCCCAAGGAGGCCGACCGGACGGTGACGGTGGACCGGCCGCGCCTGCTCGAGACCTTGAAGCGCATGAGCCTGCTCTCCAGCGACCGCTCGACCAATGCGGTCCGCTTCGAGCTCTCGGAGAACTCGCTGAGGGTCACCTCGCAGAATCCGGATCTGGGCGATGCGCGGGAAGAGATCGTCGTCGTCTACGCCGGGGCGCCCATGCAGATCGGCTTCAACGCCCGCTACCTGATGGACGTCCTCCAGGTCCTCGACTCCGCCCAGATGAACGTCGAGCTCTGCGACGAGCTCTCGCCGGGAGTGCTCAAGCCCGCCGGAGATCCCGGCACGGGGGCGCGCTACACGGCGGTCATCATGCCGATGCGGATCTGATGCGCGCCCTCCTCGCCGCGCTGCTGCTCTTCGCCTCCGCTGCCGAGGCGCGCCCGGCGCACAAAAAAATCTCCCGCGACCCGCGCACCGTGGGGCTGGGAAGAAACTGCCAGAAGAACGCCGACTGCAAGGGGCGCTCGCAGCGCTGCATCAAGGAGTCGGACGCCAACGGCAAGCCGGTGCCGCAGGGCTTCTGCGTCCTGCCGTGCGCGTCGTTCGAGGCGGGCACCACCAAGGTGATTCCGGGCGCGCCGGTCGACGTCTCGAAGAAGGCGAAGAAGCCGCCGCCGCGCTGCCCCGCGACCTACCAGTGCAGGAGCGCGGGCTCGGGCGTGCCCATCGATATGTGCGTCAAGGAGTAGGGCCAAGCCGTGCTCCTCCTCGACGTCGAGACGCGCGCCTTCCGGAATCTGGAGCGGCAGCGCGTGCGGGTCTCGCCGCAGACGACGGTGCTGTTCGGGCAGAACGGGCAGGGCAAGACCAACTTCCTCGAGGCCATCTACCTTCTCTGCACGCTGCGGCCGCTGCGGGCGCAGAAGCTCGCCGAGTTGGTCCGGCTCGGCACCCACGACGGGACCCTGGTCGCGGGCCGCTTCGAGCTGGCCGGCGGAGTGCGGACGGTGGAGGTGGAGATCGGCGCGCAGGGGAGGGCGGCGCGCGTCGACGGGAAGCCGGTGCGCGATCCCGACGAGCTGTTTGGCGGCCTGGCCACGGTGGCCTTCACCCCCGACGACCTGGCAGTGGTGAAGGCGGGACCGGAAGGGAGGCGCCGCCTGCTCGATCGCGCGGTGCAGAACCGGCATCCGGCCCACCTCTCCGACGCCCGCGACTATCTGAAAGCGCTGCGTTCGCGCAACCAGGTGCTGCGGCAGCGATCGCCACCCGACCTCCTCGCCGCCTTCGACGGCCCGCTGGCGCAGCTGGGCGCCCGCTTGCGGCAGCGGCGCGAGGAAGTGCTCGACGAGGTGCGCCCGCTGGCGCAGACGGCCTTCGCCGAGGTGGCCCGGGGAGAGGCGCCGTTGCAGATCGCCTACCTGGCCGCCGGCCGCGACTCCGACGATCTCGCCGCCGCCGGCCCGCTGCTCGAGGAGCGGCTGCGGGAAGCGCTCCAGCGCCGGCAGCCGCGCGACGAGGAGCGCGGCTACACCAGCGTCGGTCCTCACGCCGACGACCTCGGCCTCTTCGTCGGCGACCGTCCGGCGCGGCTCTACGCGAGCCAGGGCCAGTCGCGGGCGGTGGTGCTGGCCTTCAAGATCGGCGAGATCGAAAACCTGCGAAAGGCCCAGGGACGGGCGCCGCTGCTCCTGCTCGACGACGTCTCGAGCGAGCTCGATCCCGAGCGCAACGCCTTCCTCATGTCGTATCTGGCGGCCCTCGCCGGGCAGGTGGTGCTGACCACCACCGACCCGCAGCTGGTGGCGAAAAGCGCTTCCCACGGGGCGCTCTTCCACCGCGTTTCCGCAGGCGCGATCGAGCCCGCCGATCCAGCCGGAAATTGACGTATTTCCCGAGTGATACGGGGCTCATTTCACCTTGATTCCGACGCTTTTTGCGTGATACTCCAAGCCTCCCCAACGAGGTGATTTTTGGAGACAGCGCAGGACAAGCAGCCCGCCACCGGCGCGGCCGCCAGCTTCGAGTATTCAGCCGACAGCATCAAGGTCCTCGAAGGTCTCGAAGCCGTCCGCAAGCGGCCGCACATGTACATCCGCGGGGTCGGCGCCGAGGGCTTGCACCACTTGGTCTACGAAGTGGTCGACAACTCGGTGGACGAGGCGCTCGCCGGCCACGCCACCAAGGTCGAGATGACCATCCACGCCGACGGCTCGCTCTCCGTCCAGGACGACGGCCGCGGCATCCCCGTCGGCCCGCACCCCACCGAGGCGATGGACACGCTCGACGTGGTGATGACCAAGCTCCACGCCGGCGGCAAGTTCGACCAGGGCACCTACAAGGTCTCGGGCGGGTTGCACGGCGTCGGCGTCAGCTGCGTCAACGCGCTCTCCGAATACCTCGAGGTCGAGGTCTATCGAAATTCATTGATCTACAAACAGCGCTACGAGTGCGGCGTGCCCACCGGCAAGGTCCGGCAGATCGGCTCCACCTCGCTGCGTGGCACCAAGGTCACCTTCAAGCCCGACGCGACCGTCCTCGAGGCCACCGAGTTCAACTTCGACGTGCTCTCGAACCGCATGCGCGAACTGGCCTTCCTGAACCCGGGCCTGCGCATCCTCATGCGCGACGAGCGCACCGACAAGAGCCACGACTTCAAGTACGAAGGCGGCATCGTCGCCTACGTCGAGCTGCTCAACACCAACAAGACGCTGGTCTTCGACACGCCCATCAGCGTCAAGGGCGAGGTCAACGGCGCCGAGGTCCACGTCGCCCTGCAGTGGAGCGACGGCTACGACGAGAAGGTCTTTTCCTTCGCCAACAACATCAACACCGTCGACGGAGGGCCGCACCTGATCGGTTTCAAGAGCGCGCTCACCCGCACGGTGGTGAAGTACGGCGACGAGAGCGGGGCCTGGAAGGAGATCAAGGAATCGCCCTCCGGCGAGGACATCCGTGAGGGGCTGACGGCGGTGGTCTCGGTGAAGATCCCCGGCGCGCAGTTCGAAGGAAACCTGAAGGGCAAGCTGGTCAACACCGAGGCGAAGACCCTGGTCGAACAGCTGGTGGGCGACAAGCTGACCGCCTTCTGGGAGCAGAATCCAGCCATCGCCAAGCGGGTGATGCTCAAGGTCTCCGACGCCGCCCGCGCCCGCATCGCCGCCCGCAAGGCGCGCGAGACGGTGCGGCGCAAGGGCGCGCTCGACTCCGCCTCGCTGCCGGGCAAGCTCGCCGACTGCCAGGAGAGGGATCCCGAGAAGTGCGAGCTCTACATCGTCGAAGGAGATTCCGCCGGCGGGTCGGCCAAGCAGGGCCGCGACCGGCGCACGCAGGCCATCCTTCCCCTGCGCGGAAAGATCCTTAACGTCGAGAAGGCGCGCTTCGACAAGATGCTCGGCTCGCAGGAGATCATGACCATGATCACCGCGCTCGGGACCGGCATCCACGACGAGTTCAGCATCGACAAGCTGCGCTACCACAAGATCATCTTGATGACGGACGCCGACGTCGACGGCAGCCACATCCGGACGCTCCTGCTCACCTTCTTCTACCGGCAGATGCACGACGTGGTGGTGCGCAAGATGGGCGACGGCGTGCAGAAGCACCACCTCTACATCGCGCAGCCGCCGCTCTACCGCGTCTCCAAGGGCAAGAAGGAGCTCTACCTGAAGGACGACGCCGCCCTCGACGCGCACCTCCTCTCCCTCGGCACCGACGGCGCCATCGTCACCGGACAGGGCGGCGAGGCCATCTCCGGCGAGAAGCTGAAGGCCCTGCTCGACAAGGTGCTGCAGTACCGGCGGCTCCTCGGCAAGGTGGACAAGCGGCGCGACTCGAGGGTGGTCGACGCGGTCATCTCCTCGACGCAGCTGGACGCCCAGGCGCTGCGCACGCCCGAGTTCCTCGCGCTGCAGGCGATGACGCTCAAGGGCGCGCTCGCGGCCGCGCACCCCAACGAGGCCATGTTCCTCGACGTGGAGGAAGATCCGGAGCACGGCTGCCAGAAGATCGTCATCCGCCTGGGCATGAACGGCGCCATGCGCGACACCGCGGTGGACCACGTGCTGCTCTCGGGGCCCGAGTTCGCCGAGCTCTCCCGGCTGCGGCGCGAGTTTGCCCAACTGGGGCAGGCGCCCTATGCGCTCGCCGCCAAGGGCGACAGCGCGGTGACGCAGGCGGCGCAGAACCCCATCGAGCTGGTGGAGATGGTCAAGCGCGCGGCCTCGAAGGGCCTCGAGATCCAGCGCTACAAGGGCCTGGGCGAGATGAACCCGGAACAGCTCTGGGCGACGACGATGGATCCGGCCCGCCGCACGCTGCTCGAAGTCCACGCCGACGACATGGCGGAGGCGGAGCTGATGTTCACCACGCTGATGGGGGACGCGGTCGAGCCGCGGCGCGAGTTCATCGAAAAGCACGCGTTGGATGCGACGAACCTGGACATTTGAGGCAGGCCTCAGGCTTCAGGCCTCAGGCTTCAGGGGGGCGGTCGGTCAGCGGCGCGGGGCGGTGATGCTGCGCATGCCGGGATAGGCGGGGACTTGAGCATCGCGGCCGGGGAGGGAGTGGGTGCCCGCGTGCGCCTCGATCAGCGCGGGCTTGCCGGAGGAGAGGCGCAGGATGTTGCGCAAGGCGAGGGCGGTGAGCCAGGCGGACTGATGGTCCGGCG
>JAYWAJ010000087.1:0-7078 GCA_043782525.1 Deltaproteobacteria bacterium
CCTGGCTCGCCAGCCGCGGCGCCTTCACCCTCTTTCCCGGAGGGCGGGCCATGCTCTTCGGCACGGAGGTGGTGGCGGCGGGCGGCACCCGCTGCGGAACCCTGGACCTCGGCGCGCCGGTGCTGGGCATCGGCGCCGACGGAACCGCGGTCACCGCGCGCGACCCGAAGACCTTCCGCCTCTACCCGCAGCTCCTACGCTGAGACGATCAGCACCTTGGTGTCCCCGTAGAGGCGCTCGTCGGAGAACTGCAGGCCGGCCGGGCAGACCGGCGCGTCCTCGCGGCGATCCATCTCCAGGACCACGCGCGCGCCCGGGGCGAGGAGATGGTTTGAGCTCAAACCATCGAGCACGGCCTGCCCCGCCCGGAGCGCGTAGGGCGGGTCGGAGAAGACCAGGTCGAACGGCCCGCGCAGCAGCGAAAAGGCCCGCGGGAGCGGGTCGTGGACCACCGTGCACCGCCCGGCGTAGCGCAGGTCGGCGAGGTTGCCGTGGATGACGGCGCAGGCGCGGGCGTCGCTCTCCACCAGCGTGGCGCGCACGGCTCCCCGCGAGATCGCCTCCAGCGCCAGCGCGCCGGTGCCGGCGTAGAGGTCGAGGACGGCGAGCCCGTCCATCCGCTGCCCGAGCAGGTCGAAGAGGCTCTGCCGCACGCGGTCCGAGGTGGGCCGCGTCGCCTTGCCGGGGACGGCGCGCAAGGTGCGCCCGCGCGACTCTCCGCCGACGATGCGCAAGCTAGGCGTCCTTCTCGTGCAGCGCCCACAGCGCGTCGAGGAGCCGCGTGCCGCTCCCTGCCGCGCCGACCTTGGAGAAGAGGTCCTGCGCGGCGAAGCAGCAGAGCGCCTCCAGCTTGTCGGCGGCGGCGGCGGGCAGATCGCGCAGGAGCCGCTGGTGGCGCGCCGCCGACTGCTCCAGGGTCGCGCCCCTCTCGCTCGCCCAGGTCTCCAGCGTCGCCCAGACCTCCGGGGGCGCCGACTTGCGCAGCGCGTGGAGGAAGGGCCCCGCCGCCACCAACTCCTGGATGCCGATGGCGGACAGCCGGGAGGCGAGGGCTTCGGTGGCCGAGGAGAGGGCCGTCCCCGAGAGGCCCAGCCGGGCGGCGTCGTCTTCGAGCCCGGTGATGCGGACCGCGCTGGGCGTGGCCCCGCGCGACCGGAGCTGCAGCGCCAGCTCGGCCGCGGCAGCGGCGCCGCCCAGGGCCACCACCTCCAGGCCCAGCTCCATCTGGCAAACCGCCGTCGCCGCCAGCGCCGCGTCGCGGGAGTCGCGCTGCGAGTCGGTGGCCGCCAGCGCCACGCCGGTGAAGCCCGCCTCGATCTCGCGCTGCACGCGCTCCTGATCAGGGACCGCGCTGCCGGCGCGCGGCGGATCCTTGAGCAGCGCCATCGGGCCGCGGAAGCCAATCTCCGCCGCCGCCTTGAAGGCCGCCTCGGCGAAGGCCGCGTCGTCGCGCGTCTCCTCGGGGCCCTTCTCCTCGGCGGCGCCGCTGGGACGGACGAGGAGGAGCGGCGCGTCGGCGTCGCGGGCGGCGCGGGCGAAGCCGGCCATGGCCGCTGGCGCAGGGGCGGAGAAGGCGACCAGCAGCAGCTTCTCGCGCGCAGCCGCGGCCAGCAGATCCCGCATGCTGAGGACGAGAAGCTCGCGCCCGGCGAGCCGCGAGACCGCGGTGGCGGGCCGGCGCGACCACGCAGAATGGAACGCCGCGCTCAGTGCACGACCTCGTCGTGGCCGTCGTGGCGGTAGGCCGGGCTCTCGAACTGGATCGTCGTGTGCTCGATGCGGAACTTGTCGCGCAGCACCGCCTTGGCGTCGGTGAGGATCTGATCGTGGGTCCGGCAGTCGGGCCCTTCGCAGGCGACGACGATGTGCGCGCTCAGCGCCACCATGCCGCTGGTGATGGTCCAGACGTGCAGGTCGTGCACCGCGGTGACGCCCGCCACGCCTTCCAGCGCGCCCGAGACGTCGCGCACCGGGATGTGGCCCGGCGCGCCCTCGAGCAGGACGTCGACCGCCTCGCGGCAGAGGCGGATGGCGCTCCAGACGATGGTGCCGGCGATGAGGAAGCTGATGATGGGATCGGCGGCGAGCTGGCCGGTGAAGTGGATGATGGCGGCGGAGAGGAGGACGCCGACCGAGTTGAGCAGGTCGCCTGCCAGGTGCAGGAAGGTGCTGCGCAGGTTCATGCTGGAGTGCTCGCCCGCGTGGGTGATCCACATGCCGGCGGCGTTGAGCGCGATGCCGAAGCAGGCCAGCCACACCACCGTGGCCACCTGCACCGGCTGCGGATGGAGGAGCCGCTGGTACCCTTCGAGGGCGATGCCCGCCGCGATGACGAGGAGCAGGGCGCCGTTGAAGAGCGCGGCGAGGATCTCGAGGCGGTAGTAACCGTAGGTCCGCCGGGCGTCGGCCGGCCGGGCGCCGATGCGCAGGGCGAAGAGCGAGAGCCCGATGGCGCCCGCGTCGGCCAGCATGTGGCCGGCATCCGAGAGCAGCGCGAGGCTGTTGGAGAACCAGCCGCCCAGCCCCTCGGCCACCATGGCGACGATGGCCACGCCCAAGGCGAGCAGGAGCCGGCGCTGCTCGCCTTCGCGGGCCGGCCCGGCGTGGTCGTGCCCGTGGTCGTGATCGTCGTGCATGGGGGTGGATACTAATGCCGCGCCGGTGGAGCTTCCAGCACAGACATGCGCTAGCATCGCCGCATGAGCAAAGAGTTGCACGGCGCGGAGGCGGGCTTCACCGATGGCGCGGACGGGACCCGCATCCACTATTCGGTGGTTGGCCAGGGCGGCCCCACCCTGCTCTGCTGCGACGGCATCGGCTGCGACGGCTTCGCCTGGAAGTACCTGGTGCGCGACTTCGCCGCCACCCACCGCATCGTCCGCTGGCACTACCGCGGGCACGGGCGCAGCGGCATTCCCGAGGACCGGTCGCACGTCGGCTTCGACGACCTCTCCGGGGATCTGCTGGCGGTGCTCCGCGCCACTTCCACTCCGCAGGCCATCTTCCTCGGACATTCGATGGGCGTGCAGGTCGCGCTCGAGTACCACCGGCGCCATCCGGAGCACGTGCAGGCGCTGGTGCTGATCTGCGGCTCGCACGGCCTGCCGCTCGATACCTTCCACGACTCGAAGGCGCTCAAGATCATCTTCCCGGCCATGCTGGCGGCGGCGGAGAAGTACCCGCAGGCGACCGACCTGATCTGGAAGCTCGCCGCCGGCGGCGAGCTGGCCTACCAGATCGCCACCCACCTGGAAGTGAACGGCAAGCTGGTGCACCGCGAGGACTTCGCCCCCTACTTCCGGCACCTGACGTCGATGGACCCGCGGCTCTTCCTCGGCATGCTCAAGCACGCGAGCGAGCACACCGCCTTCGATCACCTGCCCGAGGTCAAGGTCCCGACGCTGGTGGTGGCCGGCACCGAGGACACCTTCACGCCCTACTGGCTGTCGGAGGAGATGCAAGACCGCATCCCGGGCGCGGAGCTGCTCACCGTGCCGGGCGGGACGCACGTGTCGCCCATCGAGCACCCGGAGCTGCTGACGCTGCGCTTCGAGAAGTTCTTCGCCAGCGTTCCGGCGGCCCGCAAGACCGAGCTCCGCAGCGCGTGAGACAAAAAAGCAACTGCAAGTGCACACCGCGAAGGCGCGAAGTTCCGCGAAGGTGCGCGAAGTTTTTTGGGGTTCACAACAACCCCGACCTTCGCGCCCCTTCGCTTCCTTTGTGCCTTCGCGGTGTGCTCTTGCCTTTGCTTTTGCTTTTGCTCTCCGCTGGACCGGCGCGTGCGCTCGACCCGCGGTACGTGTGGGAGACCCTCGACACCCCTCATTTCGAAATTCATTACCACCAGGGTATGTACCTCTATGCCCAGAAGACGGCGCGCGCGGCCGAGCTGTCGCACCGGCGCCTGGTGCCGCTGCTCGACCACGAGCCGGCGGAGCGCACCCAGATCGTGGTGCAGGACGACACCGACTTCGCCAATGGAAATGCCACCCCCGTCCTCTATAATTTGATTCACGCCTATGCGGCGCCGCCCGATTCCCGCTCGACGCTGGCCGACTTCGACGACAACGTCTACGAGCTGATCAGCCACGAGTACACCCACATCCTCCACCTCGACACCGTGCTGGGGCTGCCGCAGGCGGTGAACAGCGTCTTCGGCAAGCTCTGGATCACCAACGGCGAGCAGCCCCTCTGGTTCATCGAAGGCATCGCCACCTTTGCGGAGAGCGAGGTGAGCGGCGCCGGCCGCATCCGCTCCTCAGAGGAAGACATGGTGGTCCGCGCCGAGGTGCTGGAGGGCGCCTTCCCGGCCCTCGACCAGCTCTCCAACGTGCCGCTCCGCTGGCCGCGCGGCTTCGGCCAGTACACGGTGGGCTCGCGCTTCCTCGAGTGGATCCGCGACCAGTATGGCCTCGGCGCCCTGCGCGATCTGAGCCACGACTTCGCCGGCCGCGCCATCCCCTTCGGCCTCAACTTCAGCGCCAACCGGGTGCTGGGGGAGTCGTACATCGATCTCTACCAGGAGTTCGGCGCCGCCGAGACCGGGCGCGCGGAGAAGCTTCGCGCCGGGGTGCGCGCCGCCGGCGAGTCGCGGGTGGAGCCGCTCACCCGGCTGGGCGAGTGGATCCGCACCCCGCGCTGGAGCCCCGACGGAAAGACGCTCTACTACGCCTCGTCAGGCCCGCACCGGCTGCCGGAGATTCGCGCCCTCCAGCCGGGCCGCTGCTGCGACGCGAGGTGGGATGCGAGCCGCAGGCCGCCAGAGGAGAAAGCCGAAGGCGCGATTGCGCCGGTGCGCGACAGCGTGCGCCCCGGCGATCGTCAGATCGCGGTCCTCTATTCGGATGGCGCCGGCGACGACAACCTCGCGGTCGCGCCCGACGGCCGCGTCGTCTATGCGCGCAAGCAGTACTTCCAGGAGTTCGAGAGCCTCCAGGATCTCTACGCGGTCGATCCGGCCACCGGCGACGCGCAGCGGCTCACCCGCGGCCTGCGCGCCCGCGGTCCGGACCTCGCTCCCGACGGCAGCCTCGCCTTCCTCTGGCGCCGCCCGGGCGGCCAGACCGCCATCGCCGAGCTTGCGCCCGGGGCCAGCGAGCCGCGGGTCATCTTCGAGGATCCCTCCGGCGACCCGGTGGACAGCCCGCGCTGGTCTCCCGACGGCACGCGCCTCGCCTTCCTCCACCACCGGGAGGGCGCCTGGGACCTGCGCATCGTCTCCCGCGACGGCGCCCGGCTCACCGACGTCACCCACGACCGCGCCCTCGACCGCGACCCCGCCTGGACGCCCGACGGCAAGTGGCTGCTCTTCGCCAGCGACCGCACCGGCATCTACAACATCTACGCCTGGCGCCCCGGCGAGCTGCGCCAGGTCACCAACGTCGTCTTCGGCGCCTTCGAGCCGCAGCCTTCGCCCGACGGCACCCAGCTGGCGCTGGTCACCTACAGCGCGCTGGGCTACGACCTCGGACGCATCCCGCTCGACGAATCCTCCTGGCGTCCGGTGACGGCCTCTCCCCTCGCCGCGGAGCGCCCGGCCCCGACCGCGCTGCCCGAGGAGGAGCTCTACCCGGCGCGTCCGTACCAGGCCTGGCCGACGCTGCGCCCGCACTTCTGGCTTCCCTACGCCAACACCGACGCGCTCGGCACCACGCTGGGCGCGCTCACCGGCGGCTACGACGCGGTCGACCGCCACGAGTACGCCGCCACCGCCTGGTGGAGCTTCGGCGGCCGCACGCCCGGCTTCGACGTCTATTACCTGAACCATTCCTTCTATCCCGACCTCCAGCTCGAGCTGAGCCGCGACCTCGGCACCGCGGCGGGCCTGAGGGGCGGCTCCTATTACGAGCGCGCCCTGGGCGGGTCGGTCTCGGCCCGCTTCCCCTTCTCGCAGGTGGAGCGCGGCCAGTCGCTCTCCCTCGCCTACGAGTTCTTCCGCCTCTCGGTGTTCGCCGATCCCAACGGCGTCGGCACCGACTCCGGCCGGCTGGCGGCGGCGACGCTCAGCTACGTCTACTCCGACGCCTTCCGCTTCGTCCGCAGCATCTCCGCCGAGCAGGGCCAGCGGTTCTCGGTCTCGCTGCGGCTCTCGGATCCGGCGCTGGGGAGCAGCTACTCGTTCTGGCAGCTCTCCACCTCGCTCTCGCGCTTCCTCCGGCTGCCCTGGTCGTCGCACGGCACGCCCTGGCACCACGCGCTGGCGCTGCGCGGCTCCTTCGGCATCTCCCGCGGCGATCTCTCCAACCGCCACCTCTACTACCTGGGCGGCTTCCAGCAGGGCAACACCTTCACCAGCATCCTCAACCCGGCCAACGCGCCGGTGCGGATCCTGCGCGGCTTCGCCGGCGACGCCTTCTACGGCAACACCTATGCGCTGGGCACCGCCGAATACCGCTTCCCCCTCTGGGACGTGGAGACGGGCGCCTGGACCCTGCCCTTCTACCTGCGCCGGCTGCACGGCGCCGTCTTCACCGACGTGGGCGACGCCTTCAACCTCGACCACGTCCGCCCCCGGACGGCCTTCCGGCTGCACGCCAGCGCCGGCGCCGAGCTGCGCGCCGAGGTGGTGCTGGGCTGGGTCCTGCCCACCGACCTGCGCCTCGGCTGCGCCCGGGGCCTCGAGAGCTCGCCTTTTGCAATCCTCGACTGCTACGCGGCGCTGGGCGGCGTCTTCTAGGCCGTCGCCGACCCTTCGCGCCAGGAGCACGTTGCCGCATTCGGCAACGGCTCCGGTCCAGCGGCCAGGGATCGGGGACGCCCGGCCGTCGGGCTAGCGCCCTCTCCTCTCCGCCGTGTACTCTTGCAGACCCATGTCCACCAGGTTCGAACGGGCGCTCGAGGCCGGACTGCGCATCCGGCCGGGTGAGCAGCAACGCGTGGCGCTCATGGCCGCCTATGCGGCCAACGCCATCGGCGCGGTGGTGGTCGGGCGCTCGGTGCGCGACGCGCTCTACCTCTCCGAGAGGGTCAAGCACGGCGGCGCGGCGCAGGGCCTCGCCGGGATGTACGTCTACTCGTCCATCGCCATCGTGCTCGTCTCCTACGTCTACGCCCGCTTCGCCGACAAGGTGCCGCGCGG
>JAYWAJ010000088.1:0-7067 GCA_043782525.1 Deltaproteobacteria bacterium
CTCGTTCTCGACGTCGATGTTGAGCACCACCGCCTCGACCTCGTCGCCCTTCTTGTAGAGGTCGCCGGGGTGCTTGATGCGCTGGGTCCAGCTGATGTCGGAGACGTGCACCAGTCCGTCGATGCCCTCCTGCACGCCGACGAAGATGCCGAAGTCGGTGACGTTGCGGACCTGGCCGCGGATGACCGACCCGATCGGGTACTGCTCCTCGAGCAGCGTCCACGGGTTCGGCTCGATCTGCTTCATGCCGAGGCTGATGCGCTTGGCCTTGGCGTCCACGTCGAGGACGATGGCGTTCACCTGGTCGCCGATGGCCATCACCTTGGACGGGTGCTTGACCCGCTTGGTCCAGCTCATCTCGCTGATGTGCACCAGGCCCTCGACGCCCGGCTGCATCTCGATGAAGGCGCCGTAGTCGGTGAGGCTGACCACTTTCCCGGTGATGCGCGTGCCCGGCGGGAAGGCGGTGGCCGCGTGCGTCCACGGATCCTCCTGGATCTGCTTGAGGCCCAGGGAGACCCGCTCGGTGGCGGGGTCGAACTTGAGGACGATGACGCGCAGCTCGTCGCCGACGTTGAGCATCTCGCTCGGGTGGCCGACGCGGCCCCAGGACATGTCGGTGATGTGCAAGAGGCCGTCGATGCCGCCCAGGTCGATGAAGGCGCCGTAGTCGGTCAGGTTCTTGACGATGCCGGTGAGAATCGCGCCCTCCTTCAGCTTCATGAGGGTGTCCTTCTTCAGCGTCTCGCGCTCCTTCTCGAGGAGGACGCGACGGGAGAGGACGATGTTGCCGCGCTTCTTGTTGAACTTGATGACCTTGAACTTGAACTTCTCGCCGATCAGCTTGTCGAGGTTGCGGATGGGGCGGAGGTCCACCTGCGACCCGGGAAGGAACGCCTTGACGCCGATGTCGACCGAGAGGCCGCCCTTGACGCGTCCGACAATCGTCCCCTCGACGAGCTCATCGCGCTCGCAGGCGGCGGAGATCTCGTCCCAGATGCGCATCTTGTCGGCCTTCTCCTTGGAGAGGACGACCATGCCCGTGTCGTTTTCGCGGGACTCGAGCAGGACTTCGACGGCGTCGCCAACTTTCACGTTGGGCTTGCCTTCGAGGAGGCCGAACTCCTGGATGGGAACCTGGCCCTCGCTCTTGTAGCCGATGTCCACGACAGCGTAGTCCTTGGTGACCTGGACGACGGTGCCCTTGACGATCTCGTTCTCCTTCAGCTCGCCACCCTTGGTGGAGCCCTTTCCCTTGAAGGACTCTTCGAGCATCGCGGCAAAGCTTTCTTCCTCGCCGCCGATCACTTCAATTTGCGGATTCGCCATTTAAAATTATGCCTGCGATTCTTTTCTGCCCCCTGAATTGTGATGCGGGCCGCGGCCACGGGGAGTAATGGCCTGCGGCGGAAAGACCAGATCAATCCAACGGGGACACGATTGGATCGTGTCCCCTGAAATTGGCGGCGGAACCTACAGAACGTGTTTCCGAGTGTCAAGGCTGCCCGGAATTCAGATGCTTCAGGCGGGCGGAGGCTTCGCTGAAGCAGCGGCCGACCACTTCTTCCAGATCGAGGCCGGTGGTGTCCACCAGGATGGCGTCGGCTGCGGCCTTGAGGGGCGAGATGGCGCGCTCGGTGTCATCCTTGTCCCGGCGGCGCTGGTCGGAGAGCACGGTCGAGAGGCCCACGGACAAGCCCTTCTCCGACAGCTCGCTGAAGCGGCGCTGGGCGCGGGCCTCGTCGCTGGCGGTGAGGAAGAACTTCACCTGCGCCTCCGGGAAGACGACGGTGCCGATGTCGCGGCCCTCGAGGACGGCGCCCTCCGGGGCGCTGCGACCGAGCTCACGCTGCAGCTCGAGCAGCTTCTCGCGCACCACCGGCCGCGCGCTGACCACGCTGGCGCCGAGGCTGATCTCCGGGGTGCGGATGGCCTCGGTGACGTCGTGGCCGTGCAGCAGCACGCGCTCGTCGCGGAAGGAGAGGCCCAGCCCTGCGTCGAGCAGCCGGCGCAGGCCTTCGTCGTCCTCCCAATCCAGGTCGGCCCGCCGCGCCGCCAGCGCCACCGCCCGGTAGATGGCGCCGGTGTCGATCATGGTGAAGCCAAGCCGGCGAGCGAGCTGGCGGGCGACCGTGCTCTTGCCCGCTCCGGCGGGCCCATCGATGGCGACGATCGGCGCGGTCACGGCGTGCAGATAACCCGGCGCACCGCCTGCAGCAAGCGAGCGGCCAGCTAGGTGTGCAGGGTGACCAGCAGCGCCACCCGCACCGCCGCGGCGGCCGCGACTCCCCAGGGCAGCCAGTTGCGCGGGGCGCGGTCAGTCTCGGGAAGCTGCTCCTCGTCGTCCCGGGGCGGGGTGCCCGGCCAGCGCGGCGCGACCTCGGCCCCGGCCAGCGCGGGCGCCGAGGCTCCGGGCATCCGGAACATTGCGACGATGGCGAACGCGAGCGGCAACGACGACAGCGCGAGTGGCTCCATGGTGCATGCAAGCTGTGCCTGCTGCGAACGCAACGGCTAGTGCCGCAGGGCGAGCAGACGAGCAGGCGATTTGCTAGAAAGCTTCCCATGCGAACCTTCCTCCTCTCGATGCTCGCGGCCGCGGCCGCCTCCGCCCAGCAGGACTTCAGCCGCGTGGAGATCAAGCCCGCCAAGGTGGCCGGCAACGTCTGGTTCCTCAAGGGATCGGGCGGCAACATCGCGGCGACGGTGGGCGACGACGGCGTCGCCATCGTCGACGATCAGTTCGCCCCGCTCTCGGCGAAGATCCACGCCGCGCTCGCCCAGCTCTCTCCCAAGCCGGTGAAGTTCGTCCTCAACACCCACTGGCACTTCGACCACACCGGCGGCAACGTCGCCTTCGCCGACACCGCCACCATCTTCGCCCACGAGAACGTCCGCAAGCGGATGCAGAAGGGCGACACCATCCTTGGCCTTCTGGTCGAGCCCGCCGCCCCCGCGGCCCTGCCGGTGGTCACCTTCGAGCGGGGCCTCTCGCTCTGGTGGAACGGCGAGGAGATCCGCGCCATCCACCCGGCGCCCGGGCACACCGACGGCGACGCGGTGATCTGGTTCACCAAGAGCAACGTCGTCCACCTCGGCGACGACTTCGTCACCTACGGCTTCCCCTTCGTCGACCTCAAGTCCGGCGGCAGCGTGACCGGGCTCATCCAGGCGCTGGATTCGATCCTGGGACAGATCCCCAAAGACGCGAAGATCATCCCCGGCCACGGCGAGGTCTCGACGGTGGACGACGTGCGCAAGTTCCGCTCGGCGCTCGAGGAGATGGTGGGCGCGGTGAAGAAGGGCCTCAAGGCAGGCAAGAGCGTGGCGCAGCTGCAGAAGGACCACGTGCTGGCGGCGTGGGAGGCCGGCTGGGGCAAGGGCAAGTTCGTCTCGGCAGACGACTTCACCGCCGTCATCGCCGAGGATCTGTCGAAGAAGAAGTGAGGCGGCCGGGCCCGGTTATTTTTGCGGCGGGTCCGGGTTGGCCGGATCGCTGAACGCCTTCGCGCACTGGCACACCTTGCAGCCTCGGGCCTGGTCCATGGAGCAACTGGTGCCGGCCGCGCAGCGCAGCTCGCGGTACTCGGCGCAGACGGTGGCGTCGTTCCTGAGGGTCGCGCAGGAAGCGACGGCCAGCAGCAGAAAGACGCGCAGTCGCATCTTCACTCCGCAGGCGGCGGGCGGCTGGGGCGCTGCTCCGGCCCGGTGACCGGTCCGAGCTTGCGGAACTTGGCGTAGCGGTCGTTGACCACGCCGTGCGCGTCCATCATCCGCAGCTCGCGCAGGTGCCGGCGCAGCGCCACGCCCAGGTTCTGCGCGGTCAGGTCCGGGTCGCGGTGCGCGCCGCCGGGCGCCTCCTCGACCAGCTGCTCGACGATGCCCATCTCGAAGGCGTCGCGGGCGGTGAGCCTGAGTGCCTCGGCCGCGCGCTCGCCCTTGCTGGCGTCGCGGTAGAGGATCGCCGCGCACGACTCCGGGGAGATCACCGAGTACCAGCTGTACTGGAGCATGAGCAGCCGGTTGCAGACGCCGATGGCCAGGGCCCCGCCCGAGCCGCCCTCCCCGATGACGACGGAAATCACCGGTACTTGTAGCGCGGCCATCTCCTCGAGGCAGACGGCGATGGCCTCGGCCTGCCCGCGCTCCTCGGCGTCGATGCCCGGGTAGGCGCCCGGCGTGTCGATGAAGGCGATCACCGGCCGGTCGAACCGCTCGGCGAGCTTCATCAGCCGCAGCGCCTTGCGGTAGCCCTCGGGGCGCGGCATGCCGAAGCTTCTGAGAATATTCTCTTTCGTGGAGCGGCCCTTCTGCTGGCCGATGAGCATCACCGGCTGCCCGTCGAGGCGGGCGAGGCCGCCGATGAGGGCCTGGTCGTCGCCGAACGACCGGTCGCCGTGTAGCTCGATCCAGTCGGTGAAGAGCCGCTGCACGTAGTCGAGCATGTAGGGCCGGTTGGGATGGCGCGAGAGCTGGACCACCTGCCAGCGGGAGAGGTCGTTGAAGATCTCCTCCTGCAGCTTGGTGCAGCGGCGCTCGAGGCGGCGGATCTCGCCGTCGAGGGAGCCCATGTCGCCCGGCGCCGTGCCGGTGGCGGCGTGGCGCTTCAGCTCGGCGAGCTTCTGCTCCAGCTCGAGGAGCGGTTTTTCGAATTCGAGCGCGTAGGTGGCCTGGGAACCTTTCATCGGGCGCCCTCGTACCATCGCGACGCCGTCTCGAAAAGGTGCTTCGCGTCGAAGGGCCAGGGGAGCGGAGGTCCGTCGAGGCGGGAAAACCAGCTGCGCTGGCGCTTGGCGTACTGGCGGGTCCGGACGTTGACGCGCTCTTCGGCGGCGACGAAGGCATCGCCGGAAGCGGCGGCAGCGCCCTCGTGCCGGAGCGCTGCGGCCATCTCGCCGTAGCCGATGATCTTCAGCGCCTTGGTGGCCCCGCGGGCCAGCAGCCACTCCGTCTCGCGCCGCAGTGCCCCGCTCGCGAAGAGCTGCCGCGTGCGGGAGGCGATGCGCTCCCGCAGCAGCTCGCGCGGCGGGTCGAGGAAGAAGGTCAGCGCCTGGTGCCGCGCCTCGGCGAAGCCGTGCTCCTGCTGCAGGTCGCTGAGCCGCCGCCCCGAGAGGGCGTGGACCTCCAGCGCCCGCTCGATGCGCACGCGGTCGCCGGGCAGGATGCGCCGGGCCGCGGCCGGGTCCACCCTTTGTAGCTTCGCATGCAGGTCCGAGACGCCCTGCTGGCGCAGCTGGGCGCGCAGCGCAGGGGACGCGGCCGGCGCCGCCAGCAGTCCGTGCAGGAGCGCCCGGATCCACAGCCCGGTGCCCCCCGCGACGATGACCCGCTTGCCCCGCGCCGCGATGTCCGTCATGGCCGCTTCGGCCAGCTTCACGAAGGCCGCCGCGTCGAGCTGCTCCTCGGGATCGGCGACGTCGAGCAGGTGGTGCCGCGCCCGCGCCCGCTCCTCCGGAGAGGGCTTGGCCGTCCCCGCGTCGAGGCCGCGGTAGCACTGCTGGCTGTCGGCGGAGATGATCTCCGCGGAGAGGCGTTCCGCCAGCGCGCAGGCCAGCGCGGTCTTGCCGGAGGCGGTCGGCCCGACGATGACCAGGAGCTTCACGGAAGGCGCTCGTCCGCGGCCGAGTCCAGGCCGCCTCCGGATGCGTCCGGGGCCTCGCGACGGACTGCGGAAGCGCCGGGCACCACCCGCAGCCCGTCGCCGCGCCGCTCGAGGCCGGTCAGCTGGACCAGGTCGCCGCGGTGAAGGGTGTCGAACTGCGCGTTCTCCGCGGAGGCGTGCTTGTCGAGCCGCCCGACGGCGACGCGCCCCGCATCGCTGCACACCCAGACGCGCTTCTTGCCCTTCTCGGGCAGCGGCACGCCGACGACGCGCCAGAGGTCGCGCGGCGGCTCGGGCGCGGTGCGGGCGAGGATGAGCGGCGCAAAGGAGAGCATCTCGTCGGCGCGCAGGCCGGTGGCCTCGGCGAGCTGGAGGAAAAAGCGGGGGGGCGTCCAGCGCAGCTCGGCGGTGCACCAGTCTTTCGGCGCGGCGAGCGCGGGACACGGCTTCTGGGTCAAGCAGGGCGCCAGCGCCCGGGCGAAGCCTTCCGCGAGCAGCGTGTCGCGTAGCTGCAGCAGCGCCCGCCCGGTCTCGCGCAGCGCCGGCTCGATGAGGACGATGGTGCCGGTCAGCTTGCGCACCAGCGCCGCCGGGTCGGCCACCTCGGAGAGGACGTTGGCGGCAAGGGTCAGGTCGAACTCCTCCGCCGGCAGCTCGCGCACGGTGCGCTGCACGCCCAGCGCCCGCGCCTCCGCCAGCGCCGGCTCCGAGAGGTCGAAGCAGGTCGCCTCCCCGCCCAGGAGATCCCGCGCCGCCAGCGCCGCCGGCGCCGGTCCGGAGCCGACGTCGAGGATGCGCGGCTTCCGCGGCATCGGCGAAAGGCGCAGCGCGGCCTGGGTCTTGAGATAGGTCTGCGGCCACCACCAGAGGAGGTAGGCGCCCAGCAGCTCGCCCTGGTACGTCTCCGGCCGCGCCAAGGCGCGCTCTCCGACCAGGCCCGCGTGCAGCCGGAGCACCGCATCGGCGGCGCGCCGCACTTCGGTGCGGTCCAGCGCGTCCGGCGGTCCGCCGCGCAGTCCGAGCAGCGCGCGCGCCCTCGAGAGCAGCCTGGGAATATGCCGTTGCATCGCGGCAACCGTAACCGAATCGTGCGCGGCCTGCCGCTCGGCCCAATGCCGTCAGCTGGGCCCCGTGCTCGTCCTCGTCCTCGTTGTGGTGACCGGTGTCGGGCTTGTGCTGGAGGTCGTGGAGGGCGCAACCGCGCTCAGAATCGCATCGATTCCATCTCGCCCACCAGCGCCAACACCAACACGACGTCGGCAACGAGGACGAGCGCGAGCACGGCTTGTAGAAGGATCCGCATTGCGTTCAAGATCCGAGTCCCAGCTCCCGCAGCGCCGCCGCCAGATCCGCCGGCAGCGGCGCCTCGCAGGCGACGCGCGCGCCCGTCGTCGGCTGGGCGAAGGCCAGCCGGAAGGCGTGCAGCCCCTGCCGCCCCAGCGCCGCCGCCGCCGCGCGCACCGCC
>JAYWAJ010000089.1:0-7061 GCA_043782525.1 Deltaproteobacteria bacterium
GAGGTCAACCTCTTCCGCGGCCAGTCGAGCGACATCGGCGGCAAGAGCGTCTTCGGCGGGCAGGTGATCGGACAGGCGCTGGTGGCCGCCGAGCGCACCGTCGAAGGCCGCGTCGCCCACTCGCTGCACGCCTACTTCCTCCTGCCCGGCGACATGGCCGCGCCCATCGTCTACGAGGTCGACCGCATCCGCGACGGACGCAGCTTCACCGCCCGCCGTGTCGTCGCCATCCAGCACGGGCGCCCGATTCTCTCGATGATGACCTCGTTCCAGCTGAGCGAGCCGGGGCTGGAACACCAGACCGAGATGCCGTCGGTACCGCCGCCGGAGGAGCTGCGGTCCAGCGCGGAGTTGCGCGAGGGCTGGCTGGCCGAAGCCCGGGAAGTGTCGCCGCGGCTCCGCGAAATTGTGCGCAAGCCGTCGCCCATCGAGTTCCGGCCGGTCGCGCCGTGGAACCCGCTCAAGCCCACGGTGACGACGCCCACGCAGGCGGTCTGGTTCCGCACCGTCGATCGCATCCCCGACGACCCGATGCTGCACCGCTGCGTGCTCGCCTACGCCTCCGATCACAACCTCATCCCCACCGCGCTGCGTCCCCACGGCAAGACCTGGCTCTCGGGAGACATGGTGCTGGCCAGCATCGACCACGCCATGTGGTTCCACCGCGACGCGCGCGTCGACGACTGGCTGCTCTACGCGATGGAGTCGCCCACGGCGCAGGGAGCGCGGGGCCTCGCCCGCGGGCTCATCTACGACCGCAAGGGGCGGCTGGTCGCAAGCGTGGCGCAGGAAGGGCTGATGCGCGAGGCGTCGCGATGAGCTGCGCGCACGAGACGGCCTTTGCCATCGAGGCGCCGCGCATCGTCTTCGGCCGCGGGGCTCTCGACGAACTGGGCGATCAGGCGCGGGCGCTGGGGGTGCGCCGCATCGCGCTCTTCACCGACCGCGGGCTGGCCCAGGGCCCGCACGTGCACAAGGCGCTGGCAGCGCTGCAGGCCTTCGACGTCGCCGTCTTCGACGAAGTCGCGGTCGAGCCCACCGACCACTCCTTCCAGGCGGCGGCGCGCTTCGCCCGCGCAGGAAAGTTCGACGGCTACGTCTCGGTGGGCGGCGGCTCGGTCATCGACACCACCAAGGCCGCCGCGCTCTACGCCACCTATCCGGCCGACTTCCTCACCTACGTGAACAAGCCCGTCGGCGCCGGCGCTCCGGTGCCGGGCCCGCTGCCGCCGCACCTTGCCTGCCCGACCACTTGCGGGACCGGCGCCGAGACCACCGGCATCGCCATCTGCGACGTGCTGGCCCTCAAGGCGAAGACGGGCATCGCCTCGCCGCGGCTGCGCCCGACGCTGGCCATCGTCGATCCGGAATGCACCGCGACCTTGCCCGGCCAGGTGGTGGCGGCGAGCGGGTTCGACGTGCTCTGCCACGCGCTGGAGTCGTTCACGGCGCGGCCCTTCTCGACGCGGGAACCGCCGCGGCCCTTCACTGCGCGGCCGATGAGCCAGGGCGCAAATCCGTGGAGCGATCTGGGCAGCCGCGAGGCGCTGCGGCTGACGGGAAAGTACCTGGTCCGCGCGGTCCGCGACGCTGCCGACGTCGAGGCGCGCGAGCAGCTCTCCTGGGCAGCGACGCTGGCGGGCGTCGCCTTCGGGAACGCCGGCGTGCACTTGCCGCACGGGATGGCGTACGCGGTCGCGGGCCTGGTGCGCGACTTCCGCATGGGCGGCTATCCGCAGGAAGAGGCGATGGTGCCGCACGGCATCTCCGTCGTCGTCAACGCGCCGGCGGTCTTCCGCTTCACCGCCGGCGCCGATCCCGCGCGGCACCTGGAGGCGGCCGCACTCCTCGGCGCCGAGGTTCGCGGCGCCGCGCTCGACGACGCCGGCGAAGTGGTCGCCCAGATGCTGCAGACGCTGATGCAGGAGACGGGCGTGCCCAACGGGCTCTCCGGAGTGGGCTACGGCGAGGCGGACCTGCCGGCGTTGACCAAGGGCACCCTGGTCCAGCAGCGGCTGCTCACCAACTCGCCGCGTGCGGTGGACGCGGCGGCCGTCGACTCGCTCTTCCGCGCGGCCCTGCGCTATTGGTAGCCGGATGAAGCGCGCAACTCCCGCCGACACCCGCGCCGACTTCCCGCACCTGCTCGACGTCCAGACCCGCTGGGCCGACAACGACGCCTACGGGCACGTCAACAACGTCGTCTACTTCGCCTGGTTCGACCTCGTCATCAACCGCTACCTGATCGACGCGGGCGGGCTCGACATCCACGGCGCGGTCATCGGCGTCTGCGTCGAATCGCAGTGCCGGTTCTTGCGCTCGGTCGCCTTTCCCGAGCGGGTCGAGGCCGGGCTGCGGGTGGAAAAGCTCGGCACCAGCAGCGTCGCCTACCAGATCGGCATCTTCGACGGCCAGGGCGATCTCGCCGCGCTGGGGACCTTCACCCACGTCTTCGTCGACGCCGGGACGCGCCGCCCGGTGCCGATGACCGCGCGGATGCGCGCGGCCCTCTCGAAGCTCAGCCGGGCAGGGTGAAGTGCCTCGCCAGCAACCGTTCGGTGAAGCCGCGCCGCAGGTAGAAAGCGCGCGGCGCCGTGCGCGAGACCGCGCCCTCTTCGTCGAGGGCCCAGCGCAGGGCCTTGGCATCGCGGCCCTTGGGACGAAGCTGGAGGAAGACGCCGGTGTGCGCGGTGACGCGGACGCCCTCCTGCAGCAGCTCGACGATGGTCTCGTAGTCCGCCCGCAGCGCCTCCTCTTCCTCCGCCGACGGGCTCCAGAGCAGCGCCGCCCCGCAGCGCCGCTGCGCGAGCGGGATCCGCGGCGAGGCCTGCACCGCCACCCAGGCGACGCGCAGCAGCTTCTTGCGCACCGCGGAGCCCTCCCAGCGCAGGTCGACGGCGCCGAGGTCCAGCGAGGCGACGAAGCACGACTCGAGCGGCCGGCCGGCTTCGTCCACCGGGATGGTCTTGAGCTCGACGCCGAGGGCGGGGAAGTCGGGCTCGGCCCGGGAGGCGCCGGTCGCCCCCAGCGCGCGCTCGAGCAGCTGGCCGACCCAGCCCTTGCTGGCCTTGAGGCTTGCGGGCACCTCGAGCGCATGCCGCTCCGCGATGGCCGCGAGCGGAAGGCCGGCGAGCCGGTGTAGTCTTTGCCGCAACTCCGCTTCGTCGCGCGGCGGATCCACACCCCCATTCTCGCCTGGAATCCCCTCGATGATCATGCTGGCCGTGGCGATGACCCTCTCCCTCGACTCCGCCCAGGCCTCGCGCTTCGCGAAGCTCGCGCTCAAGTGCGTGCGGCAGGAGTACCCCAACAAGCTCGACCACGTGATGGGCGGGCCGCAAGAGGTGCAGTCGCCCAAGGCGCTGCATCCCGCCTTCTACGGCTGCTTCGACTGGCACTCTGCCGTCCACGCGCACTGGATGCTGGCGCGGCTCCTCGCCCGGTTTCCGGAGCTGGCGGAAGCAAAGGACATCCGCGCCGCCCTCGACGAGAACCTCGCGCCGCCGGCGATCGCGCAGGAGGTCGCGTACTTCGCGCAGGAGAACCGCAAGAGCTTCGAGCGCACCTATGGCTGGGCGTGGCTGCTCGAGCTGTCGGCGGAGCTGCAGGGACAGGCTTCTCCCGAGGCGCAGCAATGGGCGAAGCAGCTGCAGCCGCTCGCCGACGTGGTGGCCGCCGCCTTGGGGAACTTCCTGCCCAGGCAGACGTACCCGATCCGCACCGGCGTCCATCCCAACACCGCCTTCAGCCTGCGGCTCGCCCTCGACTACGCGCGGGCGGCAAAGGACGAGAAGCTGCGGGCGCTCATCGAAGCGCGGGCGCGGACCTGGTTCCAGAACGACCGCGAGGTGCCCATCGCCTGGGAGCCCTCCGGCGAGGACTTCCTCTCCCCGGCGCTGGAGGAGGCGGCCCTGATGGCGCGGGTGCTGCCTTTGCCGGAGTTCCGCAGCTGGCTGTACGGCTTTCTGCCCAAGCTGATCAAGGACGGAAAGCTCGCCCCGGCGGTGGTCTCGGACCGCACCGATCCGAAGATCGTCCACCTCGACGGGCTCAACCTGAGCCGCGCCGACGCGCTCTATGCACTGGCGGCGGCGCTGGGCGGAAAGCCCGGTTCGCGCCTCGCGGCGCTGGGCGACGCGCACGCGCAGGCCTCGCTGCCACACATCGCCAGCGGGTCGTACGAAGGGGAGCACTGGCTCGCGACCTTTGCGGTCCACATGCTCGACTCCCGCGCGGCGGTGGCCCGGTGACGCCGCAGAAGCGGGAGCAGCAGCGCGCCTTGCTTCTGAAGATGCGCGCCGCGGCGCTCAAGTCGGGGCCGCAGCGCATCGAGCCCAATCGCGCCGATGAGACCCAGGTGGGCGTCGCCGACGAGGACGCGCAGGCGCTCTCGGAGATGCTGCAGGCCATCTCCTCGACGCGGAACAAGGGGCAGGCGGCGATGATCCAGCGCATCGACCGGGCCCTGCGCAAGCTGCGCGACGCGCCGGAGGACTACGGGCTCTGCGAGGAGTGCGAGGAGCCGATCGCGGCCGGGCGCCTGCGGCTGATGCCGCACGCCACCCACTGCGCCCCCTGCCAGGCGAAGGCCGATCCCCAGCGCGGCACCGGCCGCAAGTCCATCACCGACTACCAATAGCTCAGTCGGTGAAGACAAAGGACCCGCCCGAGGTGGCCACCCGCGACGAGGCGCCGCCGGTGACGTGCAGCTGCGATCCGCCCGAGAGCCCGCCCTTCAGCTTTCCGCTGACCTTCAGGTCCGCCTGCGAGCCGCCGCTGCCCTGCACCTCGGCATCGCGGGTGGAAAAGTCGTGCCCGTGGAGCAGCGACCCGCCCGACAGCTGCAGCTCCAGCCTCTCGGCGCTGCCGGCGATCTCGAGCACCGAGCCTCCCGAGGCCTGCACCGACAGCTGCGGCGCCTCGACACCCCGCACGCGGATCTCGCTGCCGCCGCTCGACTGGATCGCGCTGCGGTCGGCCTTGGTGAAGGTGGCCTCGACGACGGACCCGCCGCTGGCGCCCAGGGAGTGCAGCTGCGGCGTCTGGAGGGCGACCTTCACCGCATGATCGCCGTGCCAGTCGCGGTGCTGCTTGAAGCGGACCTGCAGCGCGCCGTCCTCCACCACCGTCTCCAGCAGCGCCAGCGCTTCCGGGCTGGCCTCGAGGTGCACGGGCTTCTGCGGCCCGATGGTCACCGTCGCATGCATCCCCGCCGAGATCTGGACGGAGGAGAAGGCCGGCACCGTGCGGTCCTCCGCACTGGCCAACGCTGCTGAAGAAACGAGAGCCGACGCCATCCACCACGCGCGCATGGAACCTCCAGGTCTGCCGGTAGTGACCCCAGGCGCCCGGCGGTTTCACCCAGCTGCGTCGGGCGCTAGAAGGCTTCCTTGATGGAGAGCGCGAGGCCGGGCGACATGTAGTTGTCGGTCGACCAGCCGACGCCGTAATACGCGTCCACCTGGATCTCGTCGAAGAGGAAGAGCCCCAAGCTGGCCCCGGTCGACCCCGCCAGCGAAGGCTTCTGCCCGGCGTCGTCGCGCGGCAGGTGCCGCCAGACGCCGGTGTCGTTGAAGAGGCCGATCTTCACCTTGTCGCGCAGCAGCGAGTAGCGGAACTCGACGCTCCCGCTGGCCACCCGGTGGGTATATTTCTCCAGGCCGAAGCCGACCCTCAAGTGCTCGGCCAGCGCCAGCTCGTCGACGAAGAAGATGTTGCCTCCTTCGCCGGTGGCGTGGGCGCCGAGGCGCAGCTCGTTCCAGCCGAAGAAGATGAGCCAGCGGCCCTGCACGTCGAAGCGGAAGAAGCCGTTGTCGCCGGCGGACATGGGCCGGTAGGCGTCGAGCTGGAGCGCCACCGAGTCGCGCAGGTCCTGCCGCAGCTCGCCCGGGTTGAAGGTGTACTGCGAGTTGAGGCGCAAGAAACCGCGGCTGGAGACGCGCGGAACCCGGGTCACCTCGGAGATGAGCGTCGTCCCGGCGGCGGGGACGTCGTCGGTCAGCCAGCGGCGCTGCACACCCAGCGTGAAGTAGAGGGCGAACTCCTGGCTCAGCTGCGCCCCGGCGCCGGCCGGCACCTCGAGCGTGCCGATCCGGTAGCTCTCCAGCATGAGATCCCGGCGTTGCAGCGTCCACAGCTCGGCGCGGGGGACCACCGTCATGCGCAGGCCGCGGGGCGAGCTGTCCCACGGCCGCGAGAGCCAGCGCACCGAGACGTAGTCGTTGGTGTTGACGAAGCGCGCGCCCGCGTCCTTGGGCAGGTAAGGCCGCCACGCGCCGCCGGTGCGGAAGTGCCACTGCCAGCGGTCGCCGTCCTGGAGGATGTCCTTCCAGCGGTAGCGCCCGCCGATGCCGAAGCCGATGGGCCCGTTGATGAGCAGCTCGGGCGAGAAGCCGGTGCCCCACGGCTCGTTCTGCGCGAAGATGCGCAGCTCGTAGCCGCGCGCCGCCCGGACCATGGGCATGGCCCGCAGCTCCTCGACGCCTTCGAGCATCGAGGCGTTGTCCACGTCGAGCAGGTGCACCGGCCACAGCTCGAAGCGGTAGCCGCGCATGCCGAACTGCCTGGCCAGGAGCGGCATCTGCCCCTCGAAGAGGCGCCGGTTGAAGACGTCGAGCGGCAGGTTCAGCTTGGCGCGGAAGCGCAGCGCGCCCAGCCACCCGACGCCGACGACGATGATCTTGTCGAGCCCGCCTTCGTCGATCTTGACGTCGATCTGCGCGCCCTTCACCTGGGTGCGCACGGTGGCGAGCTCGTAGCCCGCCTCGCGCAGGAAGACCGCCAGCTGTCCGGCCACCTCGCGCGCCGTCTCCTGCGTCGGGCCGGCGTCGGCGGGCAGCTTGAGCACCGCGCGGTAGACGAACTCGTTGAGCAGCTGCGCCCCGCGGAAGCTGAGCAGCTGCTGGTTTCCGCTCTGCACCGCGGTGGTGTTGCTGCCGGACAGCACCGGCGCGCTGACCGGACCTTCGCCCTGCGCGGCGGCGGCGACGGCGGTGAGAACGAGGGCGGCGCGCAAGTGCATCCAGCGACCGTAGAGGATGAGGAGCGCTCGCTGCAAGGCG
>JAYWAJ010000090.1:0-2673 GCA_043782525.1 Deltaproteobacteria bacterium
GCCGCGAACGGCTCGGAGGCGAGATCGGCGGGCCACAGCTGTCGGGAGAGCGGGGCGTCGTCGGTAGGATCCCTGGGCATCGCGCAAAAGGGTAACATGACCGCGCCGCCCCGCGCGCCAGACTGTTAGAGTAGGCCGCCTGGAGGCAGCGGTGGTTCTTCGCGAGATTGCGGATCGGGAAGCGGCAGAGGCGCCCCAGGAGACGTTGCGGGTCGGCTACCAGGGCGAGCCCGGCGCCTACGGCGAGGTCGCGGCGGCGGCGCACGGCGGCGTGCCGCAGGGCTTCGCCAGCTTCGAGAAGCTCATCGACGCGCTCCACCAAGGCGGCATCGACGAGCTGGTGCTGCCCATCGAGAACGCGGTGGTCGGCGCCATTACCGAGGCGCTGGAGCCGCTCGCGCAGGCGGTCACCGCGGGCGTCGACCTGGTGGCGGTCGGGCTCACCAGCGTGCCGGTCCGCCTCTCGCTGGCGGCGCGGCCGGGAACTCCGCTCGCCGAGGTGAAGCGCGCCTGGTCGCATCCGGCGGCGCTGCGCCAGTGCACCCAGAAGCTGGCGGCGCTCGGCATCGAGCGGGTGGTCTGCTACGACACCGCGGGCGCGGCGCAGATCGTCTCGCACGAGGCCAACACCGACGCCGCCGTCTGCTCGCGCCGCGCGGCAGAGCGCTACGGGCTCGAGGTCCTCGTCGAGGACGTCTCCGACAAGGAGCAGAACGGCACCCGCTTCGCCCACCTGCGCATGGCCGATCACGCGCGGGCGCAGGTGCCGCTGGCGTTCCTGCGCACCTCCTCGATGACCGCCACCGGGCGCCTCGACGTGCTCACCGGCGCGACCCTCCTGCCGCTGGCGGGCAACGCCGAGTTCCCCGTGCGCATGTGGGTCCTCGGCGCCGACGCCGCGCGGCTTCAAGCCCTGGCGCCGGTGCGGGACGTGCAGGTGATCTCGCTGGGGCAGCCGGCGGCGCACGCGGCCAGGATGGTGCCGCCGAAGCTGGGCACGGAGCCGGTGGTGAAGTCGCTGCCGCAGGCGACGGCGCGCCGGCCGCCCACCGTGGTGGAGGTCGGGCCGCTGCGCATCGGCGGCGGCGCGCGGGCGATGATCGCGGGGCCCTGCTCGGTGGAGTCGCCCGAGCAGGTGCTGCGCATCGCGCGGGAGGTGGCCGCCTGCGGGGCGACGGCGCTGCGCGGTGGCATCTTCAAGCCGCGGACCAATCCGTACGCCTTCCAGGGCCACGGGCTCGAGGCGCTGGAGTGGCTGGTGGCGGCGGGCCGTGACACCGGGCTGCCCGTGGTCACCGAGGTGATGGCGGTCGACCAGGTGCAGCCGGTGGCGGCCAAGGCCGACGTGCTGCAGATCGGCGCGCGCAACATGCAGAACTTCGACCTGCTGCGCGCGGTGGGGCGGGCGGGGCGGCCGGTGCTGCTCAAGCGCGGCGCGGGGTCCACCGTCGACGAGTGGCTGGGATCCGCCGAGTACGTGATGTCCTCGGGCGAGGCCCGCGTCATCCTCTGCGAGCGCGGCATCCGCACCTTCGAGACCTCCACCCGCAACACCCTCGACGTGGGCGGAATGCTGGCGGCGCGGCCGCTCACGCACCTGCCCATCATGGCCGACCCGTCGCACGCGGCGGGGCGCGCCGACCTCGTCGAAGGCCTCGCCAGGGCGGCCTGGGCGGCGGGCGCCGACGGGCTCCTGGTCGAAGTCCACGACGACCCGGCCCGCGCGCTCAGCGACGCCGAGCAGGCGCTGGTGCCGGCGCGCTTCCAGGAGCTGGCCCGGGCGCTGGCGCTGCATCCCGACGCGCGGCTGCCGCTGGCCCAGCTGCGCGCCTGGGTGGACGCCATCGACCACGACTTGGCGGCGCTGGTGCAGCGGCGGCTCGAGGTGGCCAAGGTCATCGGCGATTCGAAGAAGAAGACCGGCCGCGCCGTCCTCGACCCGCGGCGCGAGGCGGCGGTGCGGCGCACCTACCTGGAAGCGCTGCCGGGGTCGCGCGGGATGGCGGACAAGCTGGTGGATCTGCTCATCGAGGCGGCGAAGGAGCAGCAGAGCATTGAAGAATAGCGCGCCTTCGGCGCGCGGGCCTCAGGCTTCAGGCCTCAGGCTTCAGGGCAGAAGCGGAGGGCGGCGAGGTCGGGCGCGAGGGGCGCGGTCAGCCCCCATGCTGTTCAGTTAGACTCGTGCTCGTCCTCGACCTCGTTGTGGTGCTCGGTGTCGGGCCCTGAAGCCTGAAGCCTGAGGCCTCAGGCCTGAAGCGCGATCCTGTTCGCGAGAGCGCGAGGTCCGGATTCGGCTGGCGCCGGATTCATGGGTGGGGCATCTGATTTGACGCGATGAAGAGCGAACGCGGCAAAGTGATCGTCGCCCTCGGGGCGCTCTACCTCATCTGGGGATCGACCTTCCTCGGCATCCGCATCGCCCTCGAAGGGATTTCGCCGCTGCTCATCGCCGGGCTGCGCTACACGCTGGCGGGCGGCGCGCTCTACCTCTACGCGCGGCTGCGCGGGCTGCCCCCTCCCACCCGCGCCGAGTGGAAGTCGTCGCTCATCGTCGGCGTGCTGCTGGTCACCGGCAACGCCTGCGTGGTGGTGGCGGAACAGTGGGTCTCGTCCGGCGTCGCGGCGGTGACGCTGGCCTCGATTCCGCTCTGGGTGGCGCTGATGGCGGGCCTC
>JAYWAJ010000091.1:0-2666 GCA_043782525.1 Deltaproteobacteria bacterium
TGGCGGCGGCCCTCTACGCTTCCTGCCCGCCGCCGCCCGACCCCGACGGCGCCCTCGCGCAGTGGCTGCAGGATCACGCGCCCGAGGCCCTCATCGTCCAGAAGACCAGCCCCGGGACCGCCCCGCGCCAGGAGCCGGTGCCGGCGGGAAAGCCGGCCGCCGTCGACCACCACCGCCTCGACGGGGAGCCGCCCCTCTTTCCCTCGGTGCCGCCGCCGTCGCGCAAGACGCTCAAGCTGGTGGCGGCGGGTGCGGCGCTGCTCGTCATCGCGCTGCCGCTGGCGCTGATGCATTCGGCGGCGCGGGGCGAACGCATCCTGACCGCTGCCATCATCGGCACGCCGGCGCCGGCGCACGGCGACCTGCGCGTCACCTCGCGGCCGGTGGAAGCGGAGGTCTACGTCGACGGGCGGCTGCGGGGGATGACCCCGTTCTTCCTCGAGCTCCCCGTCGGCAGGCACACGGTGCGGGTCGGCTCGCCGCGGATGGAGCACTGGCGCGCGGCCGAGGTGACCGTCCGGGACAACACCGAGCACCGGCTGGATGTCGACCTCAGCGAATAGCGGCGCCGCGGGGTTGACACGGTATTCAAGATACGCTACTCCTGCGAATGCATTCACGCGATGCCACTGAATCGCGGGGGATGGAGGGGGCCGGGTGGAGACTGCAGAGACTTTCCAGGGCGAGGTGGCAATGGCGCAGCGCGAATCCGACGAGTTCGACGCGCTGGAGGAGCACTTCCCGCAAGGGATCAGCGCCGGCCAGATCGTCGAGTTCTTCGAGCCCCGCGGCGTCAAGCTTGCCCAGGCGACCTTCCGCAAGTACGTCCAGCTCGGCCTGTTGCCGCGCAGCCGCAGGGTGGGCGAAAAGGGCAAGCACCGCGGGTCGCACGGGCTCTATCCCGCCGCCGCCGTGCGCCGCATCCACCTCATCAAGTCGCTGATGGACGAAGGCATGACGCTGGAGGACATCCGGCGGTCGTTCATCTTCTTCCGCGGCCAGCTCGACGGCGTGGAGCGCTCGCTCGACGAGCTCTTCGTGGCCCTCGACAAGTCGCTGCTGGAGAAGCCGGAGCTGAAGCCGTCGCGGCGCCGCGAGCTGGAGCGGCTGCTCGAGGGCAGCCGGCGGCAGGCCAAGGACTTCGTTAAGGACATTGAGCGCACGGTCTCCGAAATCACCGCCCGCGAAGAACCCGGGAAGGGGTAGCCGATGAGCGAGCCCAAGAGGAACCAAATGCCCGTCGTCCCCGACCAGCCTCCCGAGATGGTCGACGACAAGCCGCGCCAGCGCGCGCGCACCATGAGCCGCAAGGAGATGGCGCGCATGTTCCGGCAGCAGAAGGCGCTGGGCGGTTCCGATCCGGAGCTGCAGGCGCTGATGACCGAGCTGGACGCCACCCGGCCCAAGGTCCGCGGCGACTGCGCCGAGGGCGAGCGGCCCTGTCCGTATGTCTCCTGCAAGTACAACCTCTATGTCGACGTCAACCCGCGCACCGGGTCGGTGAAGATGAACTTTCCCGACAAGGAGCTGTGGGAGCTGGCCGAGACCTGCGCCCTCGACGTCGCCGACAAGCAGGGGATCACGCTGGAGGAGGTCGGCGTGATCATGAACCTGACCCGCGAGCGCGTCCGGCAGCTGGAGATGCGCGGGCTCATCAAGCTGCGCGTCCTCTGCGACGACGAGCCGAAGTCGCAGGCCCAGATCGACGCGGCCCGGGCGGCGCTGGACCAGGAAGACGAGTAGCCGCGGATGGTGCGCCACGCCGGGCCGGGCGACGCCGGAGCGCTCCTGCGCTTGCGGCTCGCGCTCTGGCCCGAGGACGCCGCGCTGCACCAGGCCGACCTGGATACCTTCTTCGCCGGCCAGTCGCGGCATGCGCTCGCGCAGCTGGTGGCGGAAGAGGGCGGAGAGCTGGTCGGGTTCGCCGAGCTCTCGATCCGGCACTACGCCGAGGAGTGCAGCACCGACCGCGTCGCCTTCCTCGAGGGCTGGTACGTCGCGCCCGCCTGGCGCCGGCGCGGGATCGGGCGCGCGCTGGTGGCCGCGGCGGAGGCGTGGGGCCGCGCGCAGGGTTGCACCGAGTTCGCCTCCGACACGCAGGCCGACAACCACGCCAGCGCGGCGGCGCACCTCGCGCTCGGCTTCTCGGACGCTGGCGCGGTCCGCTGTTTCCGCAAGAACCTCTAGAACAAGAGCGCGGCGCGGAGCCCGTGCGGGTCGTCGACCTGCAGCGAGAGCACCTGCGCGGTGCGGCGGATGCCGTAGGGGCCGCGCAGCTCCGCCGGGTGGCGCAGGCGCAGGATCAGGTTGGGCGAGCCGAGGACGCCCAGCTTCTGGCCCTCGGCCTTCTGGCTGAGCTCTGCGGAGGCGATCTCCCCGAGCGGAAGGTCCGCTTCCCAGCGGAGCCCGAGGCGCAGGTGCAGCACGCCGCTCTCGACGGTGATCGGCCGCAGCACCAGGGCGCGCAGGTCGCCGGCCAGCCAGAGCGCCGTATACAGATGCAGGACCGCATTGGCGACGGCCCACCCGCGCGGCAGCAGGAAGTGGAGCGGAATCCCTTCGGCGAAAATGGCGATGCCGAGCGCGAAGTAGATCGCGATCCAGCCCGCGCGCTTGTAGGCGGTGAAGCCCGCCGGCGCGGTGCGGCCCCAGGAGAAGAGCGCGTA
>JAYWAJ010000092.1:0-18479 GCA_043782525.1 Deltaproteobacteria bacterium
CTCGACGGGCTCGGGCTCTCCTCGCTGGCCCGCAAGTCGCTGCGCAAGGCGGGCGTCGCGGGAGCCTGAGGACGTCTTGACATTGCCGCCCTCCTCAACGACCTTCCGCGCCTCGTGATCGCCCTCCTCCTCGCAGTGCAGGCCGTCCAGGCCCTGCCGCCGGTGCAGCCCGTCGAGGCGCCGCCGCAGTCGTCCCTGCGGGCGCCCTTGCCGGCGCCGCAGGAGGATCCGCCGCCCGACGGTCCGCCGCTGCAGCTCGCCGAGGCGCTCGCGGAGATGCGCGCAAAGTCCCCCGACCTCGCCGTCGCCCTCGAGCGCGTGGTGCAGGCGCGCAACAACGTCCAGCGCGCCTGGGCGACGCTGCAGCCGACGCTGACCGCCACCGGCTCGGAGACGCTCAACTCGGTGGCCCCGCTCCTGCCGCCGGCCTTCCAGGTCCACGGAAGCCGCTTCTCCGAGGCGGCCTCGCTCAACTTCGCCTGGAACCTCTTCAACCTGCGCGCCTTCCCCGCGCTGGCGACGGCGAACCAGCAGATCGAGGTCGCGCGCTTCAGCGAAACCCAGCAGCGCCGCGAGCTGCTCCTCTCGGTGGCCTCGACCTACTACTCGGGCCTGGCGCTGCGCGAGCTGGCCAAGGTCGCGCTCCGGCAGTCGAGGGCGACGCACGACCACGCCCTCGAGGCGCAGGCGCGCTACGAGGCGGGCCTCGTCCAGCTCACCGCGGCGCTGCGGGCGCGCATCGACTTCCTGCGCGCCGACGCCGAGGTCCGCCGCGCCCGCTTCAACTATGCCGGCGCCAAGAGCCAGCTGGCGGCGCTCCTCGACCGGCGCGACACCGCCTTCGAGCTGGAAGGGCCAACGCTGCCGCCGGAGGAGATCCGCGGCGCCTTCCAGGAGCTGATCGGCAAGGCGCTGGCCGAGCGTCCGGAGATGGCCGCCGCCCGCGCCAACGAGGAGATCGCGGCGCGGCTCAAGACCGACGCCTGGGCCCAGTTCCTCCCTTCGCTGGCGCTGACCGCCAACGCCCGCTACAACGACCCGGCGACGAGCTTCACCGGCGACAAGAGCGCCTGGGCGGTGGCGCTCGCCGTCACGCTCCCGATCTACGACGGAGGCTTCCGCTACGTGGCCCTGAAGGACGCCAACAGCCAGATCCGCCAGGCCAAGGCACAGACGCGCGGCCAGGCTGCGCGCATCGAGGATGAGCTGCGCCGCGCCCAGCTCGACCTCGACTCGGCGCGGGCGCTGCGCGACGAGGCGGAGCAGGCGGTGCTGGTCTCGCGGGAGAACGAGCGGCTCATCCGCGCCCAGTTCGCCGCCGGCACCGCCGCCCAGGTCGAGGTCTCGGACGCGGAGTCGGCGCTCTTCCAGTCGGAATCGAACGCGCTCCAGCAGCGGCTCTCGGTGCAGCTGGGAGCACTGCGGGTGGCCAAGGCCGTCGGCGCCTTCGACGTGACGGAGGCGGACAAGTGATCGCCGACAAGCTCCTCGCCTTTACGCTGCTCGGCGCCGGCTGGGTCCTCTGGCTCCTGCTCGGGCTCTCGGTGCTCTCGGTGGCGGTGATGATCGAGCGCGCCTTCTACTTCGGCCGCCGCCGCATGTCGGGGGTCTTTCCCGAGCTGCTCAAGCGCTGCCAGAGCGGCGATCTGCCTGCCGCGGCGGCGCTGACCGGGAGCGACTCGATGGAAGCCGACGTGGTCCGCACCGCCGCCGCCGCCGCCGCGGGCGGCAACGAGGCGGTGGAAAAGGCGGTCCAGTCCACCATCGACCGCCGCCGCCTCGAATACGAGCAGTGGCTCTTCGTCCTCGGCACGCTCGGCAACAACGCACCCTTCATCGGCCTCTTCGGCACCGTGCTCGGCATCATCCGCGCCTTCGCCGACCTGGCCGCGGCCAACCGGGGCGGCGGCGCCAACACCGCCGGCACCGTCATGGGCGGCATCTCCGAGGCGCTGGTGGCGACGGCGGTGGGCCTCTTCGTCGCCATCCCCGCCGTGCTCGCCTTCAACATCTTCCAGCGCCTGCTCAAGCGCGTCATCGGCCGCTCCAACGCCCTCGGCAACGCCATCGCCTCGGGCCTGCACGCCGCGCGCAACGGCCGCAGGGCCGACGCCCCGGAGGCCTGACCATGGCGGGGCAGCTCGAGCCGGACGAGGAGGGCATCACCGGCATCAACGTGACGCCGCTCGTCGACGTCACGCTGGTGCTGCTCATCATCTTCATGGTGACCGCCTCGTACATCGTCAAGGAGACCATCGAGGTGGAGTTGCCACGCGCCGCCCACGGCGGGGAGACGGTGCAGAAGACCTTCGCGGTGCTGGTAACCCGGGAAGGGAAGACCTTCCTCAACGGCGTGCCCATCGACGACGCGGGCCTGGTGGCGGCGGTGGGCGAGGCGAAGCGCAAGGGCGAGGAAGTGCAGGCCATCGTCGGCGGCGACAAGAACGCCACCCACGGAATGGTCACCCACCTGCTCGACGTCCTCAAGGGCGCCGGCGTGATCAAGTTTGCCATCCAGATCGAGAAGCAGCAGTAGCGCGTCAGGATCGACACGTGGCCGCGACCTCCAGAGTGCTCCTGCCGGTGGGCGGTTCGTTCGTCCTGCACCTGCTCGTCGGGGCGTTGATGGGCGGCTTCTCGGCGCGCGCGAGGCCGGTCCCGCAGCAGGCGCTGCAGGTGGCGGTGATCGAGGTGCCGCCGGAGCCGAAGCCGACGCCGACGCCACCTCCGGCTCCGGCGACGCTCAAGCCGCCGCGCCTCGCCCGCGCGCCCAAGCCGCCGCCGGAGGCTCTCCGGCGCCCGCCGCCCCCGCAGCTGACCGAGGCCCCCCCGCCCCCGACGGTGGAGGCGAAGAGGGCCGAGCCCGAACCGGTCGTCGTCACCGGCATCACCCTGGAGAGCACTTCGCAGGGCGGCTCGTTCGCGGTGGGCGTCGGCAACACCATGCAGGGCACGCCGGACCCGGTCGCGCGCGATCCGGCGGCGGTGAAGGCGTACAAGGCCGACACCTACGCGCCGGCCGCGCAGGTCACCGAATTGCCGCGCCCGCTGAACGGGCCGGTGAACTTGCGCAAGTACTATCCGCCGCCCGCCCTGAAGGGCGGCTTCGAGGGCGACGTGGTGCTGCGGCTGCTCATCGACGCCGACGGCAGCATCGCCCGGGTCGAGGTCGTCAGCGATCCGGGAGAGGGACTGGGCGCGGCGGCGGCGAGGATGGTGAAGATCGAATACCGCTTCAGCCCCGCCAGGGTGAACGGCACGCCGGTCGCGACCACGGTGCCGTTCACTGTCCACTTCACGCTCAATTAGGACACGTTTCCGTATCGGGCGACGGCTCCCGTCCAGCGCCCGGGCTCGGAGACGCCCGGCCGTCGGGCTAGCGCCTGCCCGCCTGCCCGAAGCTTGTGGGTCGGAGCGGAAGGAAGCACCTTCTCCAACCACCACTCCACAAGGGGAGAACACATGAAGCGCATCGCTGCTGTCGTTGCCGGAGCCTCGCTGCTCGCCTGGGGCGCACGGGCCGACGACGTCAAGGCCGAGGCCAAGAGCGAAGGGCACCGCAACGCCGACGGGACGGGCCACGTCAAGACGATGAAGAAGCACAAGCACAACAACGTCACCCACACCACGACCACCGACCACAAGGTGTCGAAGGATCTGGGCGGCGGCACCACCGAGACCAAGCAGACCGTGGTCGATCACGACGGACCCGGCGTCGCCCACGACGCCAAGGTCGAGATGAAGGAGACCATCAAGCGCGACGCGAACGGCCGCATCATCAAGCACGAGAAGAAGGCCGAGTCGAAGTAGTAGTCCTACGCCGCCAGCGCGAGGGAGGCGCGGGCCAGGAGGGCCGCGCCGACCACGCCGGCCTGGTCGCCCAGCTCCGGCGCCGAGATCTTCAGCGCCGCGCGCGCCGCCTTGGCGGTGTGCGCATCCAGCTGGGAGACCGCCGCGCGCATCATCCGCGGCGAGCCGTTGAGCACGCCGCCGCCGAGCAGCAGCCGCGCCGGGTTGAGCACCGTGATCAGGTTCGCCAGGGCGATGCCGAGCAGGTTGCCGGCTTCTTCGAGCAGCCGGCGCGAGAGCTCGTCGCCCTCGTGCGCGGCCTTCTCCATGGCGGCGGCGGTGACCTTCTCGGGCTCGCCGGCGATCTCGAGCAGCTTGCGTCCGACGTTGGGATGGCGCTGGCCCGCTGCCCGCGCCGCCGCCAGCGCGATGCGCAGATCGTCGCGCGCCCAGGCGGCGAGGTTGTGCCCGCCGGCATAGGCTTCCAGGCAGCCGCGCTGTCCGCAGCCGCACTGCCGGCCGCCCGGGTGCACCATCACGTGGCCCAGCTCGCCCGAGACGTTGGAGGCGCCTTCATGCAGCTTGCCGCCGAGGATGATCCCGGCGCCGACGCCGCTGCCCACCAGCACCACGATGAGGTCGTCGACGCCGCGTCCCGCGCCCGCCGCGCGCTCGCCCCAGGCGGCCACCGAGAGATCGTTCCCGATCCAGAGCGGCAACTTGGGCGCCCGCGCCTGCACCAGCTTGAGGAAGGGCACTTCGCGCCAGCCGAGGTTGGGCGCGTTCATCACCACGCCGGTGTCCTTCTGGATCCAGCCGGCGACGCCGAGGCCCATGCCCTTCATCTCGGTGAAGGGCATCCCCGCCGCACCGCACGCCGTCTTGGCGGCGCGCACCACTGCTTCGGCCACTTGCGGAGGCTCGCGCGAGAGGAGGCGGTGCTTCTCCTGGCCGAGCACGTGGCCGGCAGCGTCGACGACGGCGGCGCGCACGTTGGTGCCGCCGAGGTCGACGCCGACATAGAGCTCATCGCGCTTCACCGTCTTGCTCCGCTCGCCGCGGACCCGCAGGGTGGCGCCCTGGGCGCGTCATCGATGGGGTCCACCGTTCGATCTTAGCAGGGTCGGCCCCCGGCATGCGAGTCAGGCGAGTTCGTTGCGTATTTGCTCGACGGTGCCCTCGATCAGGCGCTGGATCTCGTGCAGCTTCGCCTCGCTCTGCGCTTCCCAGCGCAAGACCAGCAGCGGCTGCGTGTTGGAGGCGCGCACCAGGCCCCAGGCGCCGTCGATCTTCACCCGCACGCCGTCCACCTCGATGGTCTCGCCGTGCTTGCGCAGCCGCTCCCTGGCCAGCTCGACGGCGCGGAACTTCTTCTCTTCGGGAAAGTCGAAGCGGATCTCGGGCGAGGCCCAGACCTTGGGGATGCCGTCGAGCATCTGGCTCAGCTTCCGCCCGTCGCGCGCCACCAATTCGAGGAGCCGCGCCGCCGAATAGACGCCGTCGTCGAAGCCGTAATAGAGGTGCTTGAAGAAGATGTGGCCGCTCATCTCGCCGGCAAGCAGGGCGTGCTCCTCCTTCATCTTCGCCTTGATGAGCGAATGCCCCGCCTTCCACATGATGGCGCGCCCGCCGCGCCTGGCGATGTCGTCGTAGAGCGTCTGCGAGCACTTCACCTCGCTGACGATGGCGGCGCCCGGCCGCTGCTCGAGCACGTCGCGCGAGAAGAGGATCATCAGCTGGTCGCCCCACATGATCTGTCCCTGGTCGTCGACGGCGCCGACGCGATCGGCGTCGCCGTCCCAGGCGATGCCCAGGTCCGCCCCCGTCTCCAGCACCTTGCGCTGCAGATCCTTGAGGTTCTCCTCCACCGTCGGATCGGGATGGTGGTTGGGGAAGGTGCCGTCCAGCTCGCAGAAGAGCTCGATGACGTGGTGGCCCATCGCCCGCAGCACCCGCGGTCCGACCACGCCGCCGGTGCCGTTGCCGGCGTCGCAGACCACTTTGAGGAAGCGGTGCGGCGTCCCCAGCGACTCGACGATGAAGTGGACGTAGGGAATGACCGCGTCGTGCTCGACCTCCCGCGCGCCCTTGCCGCCGTCGCGCGCCTCGAGGAACCGCGCCTTCAGCTCCTGCACTTCGGGGCCGGCCAGCGTGGACTTGCCGATGCCGATCTTGAAGCCGTTGTACTCGGGCGGATTGTGCGAGCCGGTGATCATGCAGAGCCCGTCCACCGGCAGCGTGTGGGCCGCGAAGTAGGTGACCGGCGTCGGGACCACCCCGATGGCGATGACGTCGATGCCGTGGCTGCGCACGCCCTTCGAGAAGGCCTTGGCCAGTCCTTCGCTGGAGGTGCGGTGGTCGCGGCCGAGGACGATGGCCTGCGCGCCGGAGTTTTTCTCGAGGAGGTACTGCCCGAAGCCGCGTCCGAGCTGCTCGGCGAACTCCGGCGTCAGCTCATTCTTGACGAGGCCGCGGATGTCGTATTCGCGGAAGACGTGAAGGGGGATGGCCATGGGGCGCGGAATCTACGCGCCAGACCCGGCGGGGACAAGTGGGTCAGAAGGCGATGGTCAGGAGGGCGCCGGTGGCCAGCAAGAGCGCACCGCCGATCAGCGCGGCGGTGGCCAGCTTGCCTTTCGACTGGGCGTCGGACCTGAGCCTGGCGTCGGCGGCGGTGAGCTGGCCGGCGGCGTACTTGCGGTTGAACTGATCGGCCGACGACTGCGCCGAGCCGTGGAAGGCGAAGGCGGCGCCTTCCGCCAAGGCGCCCGCGCCCAGCGCCGCATAGCCGGCGATCTGCAGCCCCCGCGCATTCGAGGGTGCGGCCGTCGACGCGCCCGGCTTCGAGGCCGTGGGCAGTGCCCCAGAAGGCGTCGCCGCCGCGAGGGTGCTCTCCGAATTGCGCACCGCCGCCGGGTCGCGCTCGGTGCGCATCTTCTGCTCGTTCTCGTCATCCATCCGCCGCCGCATCTGCTCCACCAGGGAATCGACCTCCGGGCGGTTGGGAGCGTCGGCCTTCTGGCTCAGGTATTGGCGATAGTAGAAGTATGCGTCGGAATACTTGCCCAATTGACGGTATCCCTGGGCGATGTTGAAGAGGATGGCCGGCTCCTGCCGCAGGCGGTAGGCTTCGCGGAAGTCCTTGACCGCCTCTTCGAATTCACCCAGCGAGTAATGGAGTTGGGCAGCCTTGAAGTGCTCGCGGGCCTGCGCGCTGTTGTCGGCGGGGGCGGCGGCGAGGAGGAGTGCGATTACCACGGGCATGAATACCCCAGATTGTAGGACCGGCAGGCGTCGCGGCCCGCGATGGGCCAGCCGTTCGCGCCTGTTCCTAGACCCGGAGAGTGGGTGATCATGGCGGAGATCTGGCCGTTGCTTGCGACGTAGAGGACGCCGAACTTGTCCATCACCACGTCCGCGACGGCGCCGGGGACGGCCGGCAGCGCCCAGGCGATGGCGCCGAGGCCGGTTCCGGTGAGCTGCTGCGCAACGATGCTACCGCCGTTCGAGAGATAGGCGAGAGGAGGCGAGGCGGCGTCGATGGCCCAGGGGATCGAGGAGGAGGCGCCGGCCAGCCCGCCCGAAAGTCCATTGGAAACGGTGAATGGCTGCGCGTTGCCGGAGACGTTGCCGAGCAGATAGCCGCCCGAGGACAGGTAAGGGGCGCTGAAGGTCGCGCTCCAGTCGCTGCTGAAGGAGCCATTCCAGAGCACCCGTTGTCCGGCGCAGACCGGCGCGTCCAGCCCGGCCTTGTCGGTGACGATGGGAAAGCCATTGCACGCAAGGGCGCTGCCGGTGACGGCGCCGCCGCTGACGTTGGCGGCGCGCGGCGTATTGCTCAAGATGAAGAAGGCCGTTCCTCCCCGCCCGATGGCCAGCCCGCCCAGCCGGCGGGTGGTGGTGTTGCCTTCTTGGACCGTCGGGATCCAGCTGGCGCAAGAACTCAGGCGGTACCCGGCATAAGCGGTCTTGGCGCAAGTGCCAGTGGTGGTGGCGAGGTTGTCATTGGCGTCTTCCTCGAGGACGGCGGCGGTTCCGTCGTCCGCCACGGCAATCGCCTGTTGATTGACGGTCACGGTCCCGCCCGCGCACGAAATCGGAATCGCCGATGGACAACTATTCACGTGCCCTCCCGTCGAGGCGGAGAGGACCGAAAAGGATCCCTGCCCGTTGCCGGACAGGTCGACCGGTGCCTCCGCGTAGTACACCAGCGGCGCACCGGCCGTTCCGCCCACCGAGGGACCGCTGGTCACCGCGGTGGTCGTGGTCGACCACGCCGAGGTGCCGTCGCCGGCATTGAAGCCAAGCACTCCGCCGCCGCCACCCGCGATGAGGACCGGCCCCATCGCTAGCGTGTTGGCCCCGACCACGGTCGTTTGCCAGAGGCGCCGGGTGACGTTGATGTCCTTGCCGGCGGAGCTGGTATGCGGGAAGGCGCCCACCGGATCGACGGCGTTGTCGTTGACGGAGGCCTGCAGGTGGACGGTGTTGTCGCCTCCGGGAAGGAGAGTGCCGGCGATCGTCGACAGGTCCGCCTTGACGGTGACGTTGTAGACCACGGCGTTGGGCCGGCCGGTGGCGCAGGCGACGCGCAGGCCCGAGTCGGTCAGGGAGGTGCTGCGCGTCGACGGCGTGGGATTGACGGAAAAGGAGGTAATCGCCTGAATACCTGCACCGCAATCAGAGGCGGTGAAGGAATAGAGACCGATGTATCCCTCGCGAAGATTGAAGCTGGTGCCGTTGTGACTCCAGCCGATGGGCCCCGAGGCGTTGGGATAGGTGACGGCGGCGGCGCTCGAGATCGACGGAACGACGTCGTCGATCAGCCGGTTGCCGCCCTGGCTGGGAAAGAGGCGCGCGTTGCTGGAGGCGACCACCTGGAAGTTCAGCGGCACCTCGGTAGCGGCAGCGGCATAGGTAGCCGGGAGCAGGCACGACCAGTTCAAGGCATTGGTCGAGGTGGTGCAGGTGACGTCGGCCTGACCGGAGACCTTGAGCAACAAGGAAGCAAAGCCGCTGCGCGGGACCTTGGCGACCGAGACGCCGACGCCAAGGGTGCCGGTGCGGGTGTGCCAAGCGCCATCCGCCGCCACGACCGGGGTAAACGAGGAGGCGGGCACGTCGTCGAATTGAAGCGAGAGGGAAGGCACCGACGCCGGGTGATTACCGGCCAGATCCTGCGCGTCGAACGAGACCACGACCGGCGCGCTGGCATTGAGCCCAACCGCACGCGGAATGGAGAAACCCCAGCGGTTGGTCGTGGTGTTGAGCGTGCCGTAATACGAAGTGCCGCTTACGATCGCGGCGGGGCGGCGGGTCCCGGTGGTGACGAGGTTGGTATCCTTGACCACGACCGAGACGGCAATGGCGGCGCCGGTCGGCGCGGCGGTGGGGCCCTGGAACCACCCTTGGCCCGTCCCATCGGTGCCGTCGAAGGCGGTGTCGATCCGGGCGGTGTTGAGCACGGGCAGGACATTGTCGACACTGAGGTTGAAACCGGCGTCGGCCTGGTTGCCGACGGCATCGACTGCCAGCACCTGCAAGGCCACCGTGGCCTCGGTGGCGGGCAGGAGGGAAAGGTCGACGTGATAGCTGAACCCTCCGCCGCCATCCGGGGTGCCGGGCGTGAATGCGCCGTTCAGGAGCAGGGAGGTGCCGCCGAGCCCCGAGCCGGCGCCGTCGCCGACGTTGGCGTTGAGGTTGAGGGGACCATTGCGCCAGAGCGCGGGGTCGAGCGCCACCAAGGCGATCGCAGGAGGCTGGTCGTCGACGGAAAGAGTGGAAGCGTCCGGGCGCAACGCCGAGTTGCCGGCGACGTCGGTGGCGGCGAGGCTGACCGGAACGGTGAACACCGTCCCCGGCGCACCCACCGCGGAGGCGGGCAGCTGGAAGCTGGCCGTGCCGGATGCCAGGGTGCCGGCGACGGTTCCTCCGTCGGGCAGGATGAGAGACGCCGCCGCGACGCCGCTGCGGTCGTCGCTCGCGGCGGCGGTCACGGTGATCCCGGCGTCGAGGACCCACCATTGGGCCGCGTTCCAGTTGGGTGAAATGGAGGGGGCGTTCTGGTCGACGGTCACCCTGACCTTGTTCGAGGTGACGTCGGCGAGGCCGGCGCGGTGCATGACCGCGACCAGATCCGCGCCGCCGCCGAAGGAGGCGGCATTGAGCGACAGCTCGCCCGACCAGTTGTTCAGCGAGGCCGCGCCGACGACCAGCTGGCCGAGCGCGGCGCCGGACGAGGCGTCCTTCAGGGAAAAAGTGACGTCCTGGATGGTGACGGAGGAGGAGGTCTGCGCCGAGACGTGGAAGGTGCCGCGCTCGATGGCGGCCGCGGCCGGCGAGAGGATGTCGATGGCCCCGCCGGTGACGGTGCCCGCGTCGGAAGCGCCGGCGTCCGAGGGATTCCCGGCGTCGCCATTTCCGTTGGCCGCGCCAGGCAGGAGGCAGAGGCCGCCGGCGCTGCACAATTCACCCGGCTGGCAATCGGAATTGTTCGCGCAAATGCCATTGAGCTTGGGCGTGCAGGCGAGTGCGGCAAAGCAAAGAGGGACGAACCAACGCGGCAGAACCAAAGGGCCTCACTCGCAGACGATGGCGGGGATCCTGCCGCACCGGCGCGAGTGAAATCCAGTTTTTTCGCTGTGGCTGGAATGGCTGGAGATCGAACCTCATGGGCTCGATATCCAGCGCCTCCGGTCTATTGGCAGACGAAGGCGGTGTTCGACGAGTTGCAGTTGTCGAAGCCGACGCGGGGCCAGGTGCTGCCGGCGCTCGGGAGTTGCGGTCCGCCGGAGTCCGTGATGAGCGCGTACACCTTGCCGGCCTGCGTACCAAAGTAGAGGACGCCGCTCGCGTCGAGGGTTGGCTCGGTGCCCAGGCTGTCGATGAGCGTGTCGGTGGGGCCGCTACTGATAACCTGACCGGCGCTGCCCTGGAACGTCGAGGCCCAGGTGACGGACAGGCTAGGCACGTTGCTGGAGATCTGGAGAGGCACCAATTCCTTGTTGGTGTCATCCGAGAAGTAGACAACGCCGTCAGCACCGAGGGCGGGCGCCGAGGAATTACCGATCTTGCTCCCCGCGCCTCCGCCTGTCGCCCACACAAACGACGTTGACGGATTGACCTTGTTGAAGGCGTGAAAATGCCCCTCGCCGCTGGTTGCGGGAGCGAACGCATACGTAGATCCAACAACCGTGGGTGCGTTCAATGCGCCGCCGATGAGAGCGGATGTACCAGGAGTCCAGTTGGCGCTGGCAGCAAAAGCCGGGGTATAGGAATAGAGATGCGCCACCGCGTTTGAATCTCCGAAGAAGAGCGCGCTGGCGATCGAAACCGGCCCTAGGATCGGCACCGCGAATCCGCCGCCCGCGTCGGCGACCGTCCCGAAAGTTCCGGCGGTGAAGGGCACGCTCGAGAGATGGGTGATGTCGTGTGGCAGATAGACCAAGGTGCCGTCCGTGGTCGGCGGGTTTGTTATGCTTGTCCAAGCAGTTTGGTTGTTGAAACTTTTTGAGCTGAAAGAGCAACTGCCGGTCGTACCCGTGAACGCCCACAACTGATTCAACGCGGAGTCTGAGACGAGCGCGAACTCTTTCCCTCCCGAGTTGATCAAGGCCGGAGCACCAACTGCCTGACCGTTTGTGCCGAGCAGCAATGGGCAATAGTAGGCAAACACAGCACTGCTCGCGCCCACCGTATATGTGAAAAGCTTATTTGCGTTGTCGCCAAGTACATAGAGCGTCTTGGTAGCAGAACTATACGCGACGTTGTTCGTAATGTTCGTGACGTCGCCGTGGCCAGCTCGCCAGAGGATTGAACCATCAGGCGCCAGTGACGCGAGTGGGCCCAAGATGTCCTTCTCGATTCCCGCGACAATGAGTTGTTGAGACGGCACTGTCGTAACGATCGGGCTGCCCTTGAAAGTATCCAGCTTGCCCGCCATGCTCCGCACCCACTTCACGCGAGTGACGGCGATGGTCGATAGCGTGACCGAATTGGCGATATTGCCCACGCGGTCCTTCGCATTGACGGTCACGGACACGGTCCCCGTTCCATCCGCGCCCGAGGCGAAGGTAGCCAGGGAGAAGTCCGCCGGAATGGTGAACTTTCCAGTCACTGAATCGTAGGTCACCGCGCAAGTAGCCGCGCCGGCGATGGTGCAGGTGCCGCCCAATGGATCCGCGCCGCTGCCGACGTCGTCCGGAACCGAGAAGGAATCGCTGACGGTGAAGAGCAGCTTGTACTTCCCGTCGCCAGACCGGAAGAAGTGCCCCGCCGCATCGTGGCCGCAGTAGAGCGTTGCGTCTGCCGCGCTCCCATTGCAGTCCGCATAATTTGCCGGATACGTCGTCGTCGTTCCCGAAGTCCCGACGGTAAACGTGATCACCGGCTTCTCGCCGTCGATCCCCAGGCTCGCTGCATTCGCCGCGTTAGCCGCGACGCTCTGCATCGGGTTGTTGACGAAGTCGGTTCCCGCGACCTTGAAGTTGTACTTTCGCTGGTGCCCCGCCGTCGGCAGCGAGAGCGACACCAGGAAATGGCAGGTCAGCACCCCGACGGTGGCACCTGCCGCGCACGAGGGCGTGCCGTGATCCAGCCGGGCGGCGTTCGCCGTATTCACCAGCGTCAGCGAGCTGCCCTTCACGCCGCTGCCGGCGTCGAAGATGTCCGCCTGCACGTCGATGTCGCCCGTCGCGGCATATTGAAACCACTTCACGCCGCTGATGCCGATGCCGTTATTGACGGTAATGCTGTTCACCGACGGGCCCAGGTCGTCGATGAGCAGCGAGCCCGTGCCCGCCGAGGCCGTCGCCGTCTTGTTGAGCACCAGGTCCGTCCCCGTCACCGTGAAGGCCACCGGCGTCTCGCTGCCCGCCGTCTGGTCCGTCACCGGCACGGTGAACGCGTACGTCCGCGAGGGCCCTGTTCCCGCGGTAGCGCCGGAAACGTCGCTATGTCCGACGATGCCCAGCGCCGCGCTGGCCGGCCCCGATCCGCCCGTGTCATCCACGACTGCCGTCACCACCACAGTCCCGGACGGGTTGAGCGTGGGGCCCTGCGTCCAGGCAGTCGGCGCCGTCACGGCGCTCACCACCGGCGCCTTGCGGTCGATGTTGATCGTCTGCGCCGAGGGCGTCGCCGGGTTGCCCGCGCCGTCGTTCACCACGAAGCTGAACGGCACCGCGCCCTGCGTATTCGCCACCTGGAACGACGCGCCGGTCAGCGTCGTCCACGAAGCCGTCCCGGTGCTGAACGTGTCCGGCGCATAGGGCCCGTGGGAGGCGTCCACCTGCACCTTGGCCGTGAGCGGATCGATGCCAGACCCGCCGGTATCGGCGGTATTGACACTCAATGCCGGTGTAATGACCTGCGAACCCGAGAACCACGTCGTCGGCACCGAGGGCGCGCTCAGCGTGGGCGCGATGTTGTCGACCTGGATCGACCCGGTGGCGGTTCCGCTGTTGTTGAGCTGGTCCGCGGCCGCGATGCTGAACGACGCCGTCCCGGAGGTGCCGTTGGCGATCCCCAGCGTCGAGAGCGAGACGGGGAATTGATAGACCGTCGTCGAGCCGCTCTGCAGCGTCCCGGCCACCGGCGGGTTGCTTCCCACCGTCAGCTTCACCGAGCTGGCGGCCACTCCCGCCGACCCGCCCGTATCCGCGATCGACGCCGTCACCGTCGCGATGCCCGACGGATTGGCCGCGCTCGAATAATAGGCGCGGTCCATCGCGATCCCGCTGATGCTGGGCGGCGTCTCGTCGATGGCCACCGTCGTCGGACCGGTGGTCTTCTGCTGCACGGCGCCCTGCACGTCCTTCCAGAAGATGGTGGCCACCAGCGTGTTGCCGGTGCTGGTGGTCGCGCCGGTCAAGCTGAGCGTGCCGGAGTAATTGCCCTGCAGATCGCCGGTCGCCACCGAGACGGTGGAGAGGGTCGCGCCGGAGGAGCTCTTCAAGGTGAAGTCGACGTGCAGTGGGCCGCCGTTGGGAGCGCCTGCGTTCGCCATCACTGCGGCGGAAGCTCCACCGATGACCCCGCCCGCCGCGGGAGCGATCAGGCTGATCGTCCCGTCCGTGACCGCCACGCACTTGAAGGTGATCTTGTCGCAGAATTGATTGGCATTGCAGGTCGGGCAGATCTGCGCCACGCAGGCGGCAGCGACGCAGAGCTCGTTGCTCTGGCAGATCTGCGTGCACCCGCCGGCGATGACGCACAGCTGCTGCGCCGTGTCGCAGGTGGTGCCGGTGGGGCAGTTGCCGTTGGTCGAGCACGAGTATTTCGGATCGGTGCACGCCGCGGACAGCGCGACAGCGGCGAAGAGAAGAATCAATTGACGCATGGCTCTCCCGAAAGTCCGCATCGGATCAGAACGCGAAGGCGAGGGTGGCGCCCGCGGCGATGAGCACGCCGGAGACGATGAGGAGCGCGGCGCCGGTGCGCTGGGCGCTGTGGGCCGAGCTGAGGGTGCTCAATTCCGCAGTGGTGTAGACGCCGCCGCGCGCGCCGGCCGCGGTGTCGGCGCTGCTCACCTGGCTGCGCCCGTGCGACAGCTCGTAGCCGCCGATGATGGCCGCCACCACGCCCGCGCCCGCGACGGTGAAGCCCACCGGCTTGGTCCAGCTCCCGTCGCTGTAGTCCACGCTGGGCCCCGGCTTGGGCGCGCCGCGCAGCTCCGAGGCCAGCGTCAGCGGCAGGCCGCCCTTGTCCGTCTGCCGGGCATAGATCACGTCGGAGAACTGGTTGCGCCGCACCGCGACTTTTTTCTCCAGCGAGGTCCGCTGGCCGATGGCGACGCGCACCCCGTGCACCCCGGGCTCGACGCCGATCTGCTCCGGCATCTTCCCCGACTTCGGCGCCAGCCGGTTGTCCACGTAGATGTTCATGTCCTTGCGGTCGGCGTCGACGGTGAGCCGGCCCACGCACTTCACCTGTAGCGCCCGGCAGGCCTGCCCCTCCGCCCACGCCTGCACGTCCGACTGGCGGTCCGTCTCCAGCACCTGCTCCACCTCGGAGCCGGGCATCAGCCGCGCCTTGCCCACCTCGAACATCCGCACCGAGAGCACGAAGCCGTTGCCCTTGGCCGCCGAGCTCCCCACCATCACGTTCTGGCAGCGCGCCAGCTTGCCCACCGCCGAGAAGCAGGCCGCGTCGTGGACGTCGCCGCACTTCGACTCGCCGAGGAGGATGGCGTCCTTGAGGAGCGGCGATTCCTTGGCGACGTCGAAGAAGGTCTTCTGGATGCTGTCGAGATAGGCCTTGTCGGCGCTGCCGCGCGCGCTCTCCTTGAGGAAGGGAAAGACGCAGAGGCTGGTGTCCTTGAGGAAGAGCCCGAGGTCGAGCGGCGGCTGCACCGGCGCGGGCAGCGGCAGGAGCACGTCGGCGTTGCCCGGCAGCGCCAGGGGCACCAGCTCGGGCTGCGACGCCGGCTTCTTCTGCTGGGCGGCGGCTCCCGAAGAGATGAGGATGGCCGCCGCCAGGATGGTCAGGATGAGACGCATGTGCTCGCTCCTCGCCGCAACTTCGAGAGGTGTTCATCGCAGCAACCTCGAGGAGGAGTCAAGGAAACAGGGTGCGCCGTAAAGTTGCATGTGCGCAGGGTAAATGAGGCTCGCAAACGGGCCGCGAAGGACGGCGATCGGGCCTACAGCTTGTCGGTGCGCCGCTGGGCCTTGAGCGCGTCGACCACCGCGCGCACGTCCTGGGCGCGGTCGCGGGGCACCACCAGCACCACGTCGCCGGCGTCGATGATGCAGAGCCCTTCCACGCCGACCGCGGCCAGCAGGCGGCCGCCCTCGGAGAGCACCACGCAGTCGTCGCTGTCGACGAGCAGCGCGTCGCCCGCCACGGCGTTGCCGCGCGCGTCCAGCGTGCGCACCTCGGGCAAGGCCGCGAAGGAGCCCACGTCGCTCCAGCCGAAGTCGCCCGGCACCAGGGCGAGGCGGCGGGTGGTCTGCGCTTCAGGCTCCATCACGCCGTAGTCGATGCTGATCGAGGGAAGCTTCCCGAACTCGCCGGCGAGTCCGGCGCGGACCTGGGGCAGGTGGCGGCCGAGCGCGTCCAGCAGCGCCTCGGCGCGGAAGACGAAGATGCCCGCGTTCCAGGCGTAGGCCGGATCGGCGAGGTAGCGCGCCGCCGTGGCCGCGTCCGGCTTCTCGACGAAGGCCTCGACCGCGAAGCTGCCGTCCTCGCGCGCCGGGCCGCGGCGCAGGTAGCCGTAGCCGGTCTCGGGGCGGGTGGGGCGGATGCCGATGGTGACCAGGTCGCCGTTCTGCGAAGCGCGCGCGGCCGCTTCCAGCGCGGCCTGGAAGGCGTCGGGCCGGGCGATGTGGTGGTCGCTGGGGAGGACGATGAGGGTGGCGTCGGGATCCTCGGCGAGCACCCGAACCGCGGCGAGGCCGATGGCGGGCGCGGTGTTGCGGGCGGCCTGCTCGACGATCAGGTGCCGCTCGGGCAGGGCCGGCAGCGCCGTCCGCACCGCCTCGACGTGGGAGGGCCCGCACACCACCCAGATCCGCCCGGGCGTGCAGAGCGGCAGGGCCCGCTGCCAGGTCTCGACGATGAGCGCGCGGTCGGTGGCGAGGGCGAGGAACTGCTTGGGCTTCGCCGCCCGCGAGAGCGGCCAGAAGCGGGTGCCGCTGCCTCCGGCGAGGATGACTGCGTGCAGGCTCATGCTTCTCCTCCGGCGAGCTCGATCAGCTGGTGGAGGATGCGCGCGGTCGCGCCCCACACCACCGTGCCCCGCACCGTGTACCAGAGGAGCCGGTACTGCACGCCTTCGCGCTCGTGCAGCTCGACGCGCAGGTTCTTCGGGTCGCGGAAATCCTGCAGAGGCAGCTCGTGCAGCGCGGCGATCTCCGCCGGGCTCGGCCTCCAGGGATAGCGGCCCTGCGCGGTGAAGGCGAGCGGGTCGATGACGCCGACCACCGGCGAGATGACGAATCCGGTGACGAAGGTCGGGCAGTCGTCGAGGGCCCCGATCACCTCGACGTGCTCTTCGCGCAGGCCCACTTCCTCCCGCGCCTCGCGCAGCGCGGCGGCGGCCACCCCGGCGTCCTCGGCATCCACCGACCCGCCCGGAAAGCTCACCTGCCCGGCGTGGGCGCGCAATTCCTTGCTGCGCTCGGTGAAGAGGACATGGAGCCCGTCCGGGCGCGGCAGGAGCGGCACCAGCACAGCCGCGGCGCGGCCCGCTTCGGCCGACGGAACCGGCCGGTGGACCGCGAGCGCGCGCCGGATCTGCGGCAGGGTTATCGCTTGCCGGAGATCCACAGCACCACGATGGCGGCGGCGAGCGCCACCCGGTAGACGGCGAAGACGACGTAGGTCCGCGTGCGCAGCCAGGCCAGCATCCAGCGGATGACGGCGACGCCGACGATGGCCGACGCGAGGAAACCCGCGCCCAGCGCGGTCCAGGTCACCGGGCCCTGCCCGCCCTGCATCTCGTGCAGCATCTTGGGCAGCTTGAGGAGGCCGGCGCCGAAGATGATGGGGGTCGACATCAGGAAGGAGAAGCGCGCGATCTCCTCGCGGGTGAAGTCGAGGAAGAGCCCGACGCTGATGGTCGAGCCACTGCGCGAGACGCCGGGGATGAGCGCCGCCGCCTGCGCCACGCCGATGCCGAGCGCGCGGCCGTAGGTCATCTCGCCCAGGTCGCGCGTCTTCTTCCCGGCGCGGTCGGCGATCCAGAGCAGAGCGCCCATCAACGCCAGCGTGGCCGCGATGAGGAGCGGCGCGCGCAGGTGCTCTTCGGCCCAGTGGTCGAGCAGCTTGCCGAGGATGGCGCCCGGCACCGCCGAGATCACCAGCGCCCAGAAGAGCCGCCGGTCGCGCGCCTCGCCCTTGCCCGCGAGGCCGGCGGCGATCAGCCGGATCCAGTCGCGCCAGAAGACGGCCAGCACGGCGAGGAGCGTGCCCCAGTGGAGGGCGACGTCGAAGGCGAGCCCCGGATCCGCCCAGCCGAACAGCCAGGGGATGAGCGTCAGATGCGCGCTGGAAGAGATGGGCAGGAACTCCGCGAGCCCCTGCACGATCCCGAGAATGACAGCCTGGTAGGTCGGCATGGTGGCAGTACCCTGAGGCCTGAAGCCTGAGGCCTGAAGCCTGCCTCTCTACGTCCCCTCGTGCCAGGACGCGATGTACTTCTCCTGCGCCGGCGTCAACTTGTCGATCTTCACACCCATCGCCTTGAGCTTGAGGCGGGCGATCTCCTTGTCGATCTCTTCCGGCACCGGATAGACCTGCTTGCCGAGCCGCTTCGCGTTCTTGATCAGGTACTCGGCCGAGAGCGCCTGGTTGGCGAAGCTCATGTCCATCACGCTGGAAGGATGGCCCTCGGCGGAGGCGAGGTTGATGAGCCGTCCCTCGCCGAGCACGGCGATGCGGTTGCCGCTCTTGAGGGTGTACTCGTCGACGAAGTCGCGCACGGTGCGCTTCTTGGCGTTCTTCTCCAGCCAGGCGATGTCGATCTCGACGTTGAAGTGCCCGCTGTTGGCGACGATGGCGCCGTCCTTCATCTTCTCGAAGTGCGGCGAGGCGAGGACCGAGGTGTTGCCGGTGACGGTGCAGAAGAAGTCGCCGACCCTGGCCGCGTCGAGGCCGGACATGACCCGGAAGCCGTCCATGGTGGCCTCCAGCGCCTTGAGCGGATCGATCTCGGTGACGATGACGTCGGCGCCCATGCCCTTGGCGCG
>JAYWAJ010000093.1:0-2659 GCA_043782525.1 Deltaproteobacteria bacterium
CTCGTGCACCAGCGGGCCGACGTAGCGGGCCTCGATCCAGGAGAGCGGGTCGCGGGCCAAGGTCAGGTCGCCCGGATAGGCGTAGAGCATCGGCATCGAGCGGCCAAAATGACACTTCGTATAAATTTCTCCCCAGCTGCACCCGTCGACGAGTGCCGACGGCGTGACCGCGCCCAGCGCCCGCGCGCATTGCAGCCCGGCGCCGGCCACCAGCGCAAAGAGCGACTCGAGCCCCTGGCGCAGCCGCGGCATCCGCCCCAGCTCGAGTCGCGCGCCGAAGAGCTTCTCCTCCAGCGCTCCCGCCCGGCGCAGCTGCGCCGCCAGCAGGGAGGGCATGGCCACGCAGTAGTGCGCCTCCAGCGCCGCACGCGCCCCTGGACGGACCAGCCCGGCGGCGACGAGCGCGTCGAGCATGCCGGGCGGAATCGCGATCTCCGGATCCGGAGCCTCGCGCCTCTGCGGCAATGCCGCTACCGCCGCGGCATATCCGCGCCCGGCGGCCACCTGCAGCTCCCCGCGCCGCGCGAGGATGTCTGCGATCAGCTCGATCATCCTTCCCCCGACCTCCGCGCCTGCGCGGTGCGCTTGAAGCCACGCTCAGGGATGCGCGCTGGCCGCCTTGGACCCCGCGTCGGGAAGCGTCTTCTTGAAGATCTGCCAGGTGCGCAGCGTGTCGAGCGCGGCCTTGAGCTGCGCGTCGTCGGCAGGATCGCCCTCGGCCCGCGGCAGCGAGGGCACCGTCCGCGCCGCTGCGGGCCGGGCCGTCGCCGTCGCCCCCTCGCCCTTGAAATGCCCCGGCAGGTTCTGCTCGCGGGGCGCGTCCTCGTCGGTGGCGCTGGCCTTCACCCAGACGTCGGGCGTGATCCCGCGCTCCTGGATGCTCCGCCCCGACGGAGTGTAGTACCGGGCGATGGTCAGCTTGAGCCCGGAGCCGTCCTCCAGCTCGATGACCGTCTGCACGCTCCCCTTGCCGAACGTCTGCGTGCCCAGCACCACCGCGCGGCCCGAATCCTGGAGCGCGCCGGCCACGATCTCGCTGGCGCTGGCCGTCCCGCCGTCCACCAGCACCACCATCGGATAGCGCGGCTCGGTGTCCCGGGCGTGCGCCTTCTCGACCTCGACGTGCTTCCCGCCGCGGCCTTTCGTCGTCACGATGACGCCGCTCTCCATGAAGCGGTCGGCGACCTTCACCGCCTGGTCGAGCAGCCCGCCTGGATTGTGCCGCAGGTCGAGCACCACCCCCGCGAGCGGACCGCCGGCGCGGGCGCGCTGCGTGTCGAGCGCCTTCTTCAGATAGGTGTCGGTGCGATCCTGGAAGCTCTTGATCTTCACCACCGCGAACTTCTTGTCGTAGAGCGCCTCCTCGACGGAGACGACGCGGATGACGTCGCGCACCAGCGTGAAGCTGTGCGGCTCGGTCCACGAGGCGCGGGAGGCCTTGACGGTAACCTTGGTGCCGGGCGGACCCATCAGCGCGCGCACCGCGTCGGCTTCATGCCAGCCCTTGATCGACTGCCCGTCGATCTCCACCAGCTTGTCGCCGGGCGCGAAGCCCGCCCGCGCCGCCGGCGTGTCGCCGATGGGCGCGACCACCACCACGTCCTCGCCCCGGGTCGCGACTTCCAGCCCGATGCCGCCGTACTCACCCTCGGTCTCCTCCTTGAGCGCGGCGTACGAGCGCGGGTCCATGAAGGTCGAGTGCGGGTCGAGCGTGCGCACCATCCCTTCGATGGCGCCGTAGAGCAGCCTGGTCTCGTCGATCTGCTCGACGTAGTTGTTCTCGATGAGCGAGAGCACGTGGCTGAAGACGTCGAGCTTCTGGTAGGGCCCGGCGGGATCGCGCGCCGCCTGGGCGACCCGGACGGCGAGGAAGCCGCCCAGCGTGGCGCAGGCGCAGAGCAGGAGGAAGCGCTTCATGGTCTCGCTCCCCTCGCCACGGACCCGTACGTGAACGCCATCGGCGCAGCGTGGATCGGGTTCATTTCGCGGCTCCTTCGGAGGTGGCACTGGCCGGTTTCTTGGCGCCGGCCAGGAGCGCCGGCGGCTGGTGGCGTCGCGACAGCCAGCGCTCGGGGTCGAGGGGCTTCTGGCCGTCGCGCAGCTCGAAGTACAGGTAGGCGCCCTTGAGCGAGCCGCTGTCGCCGACGGTGCCGATCTCGTCGCCGCCGCGCACCTCGTCGCCGACCGCCTTCTCCAGCTGGTCGAGGTGGGCCATGAGCGAAAAGACGCCGTCGCCGTGGTCGATGATGAGCAGGTTGCCGAAGCCCCTGAACCAGCCGGCGTGCACGACCTTGCCGTCCCAGACGGCGTGCACCGGCGTCCCCAGCGGGGCGCGCACGTCGAGGCCCTTGTGCAGGGTCACCAGCCCGAAGCGCTCGTCGGTGGCGCGGCCGAAGTGGACCTCGACGCGGCCACGCCCGGTCGGGAAAGGCAGCTTGCCGCGCGCCTTGCGGATCGAGGCGCGCAGCTGGATCTCGGGCGTCACCATCGCCTTGGGCGCCGGGTGCGCCTCCAGGTCTCCCAGCTTCTGCGACAGCGCGCTCTCGGCCTCTTCCAGCTCGCGCACCGCCTGCTCGTGGACTCCCTTTTCGCGCTGCACCGAGGCCAGCAGCTTGCGTTGATCCCCGGCGAGCCCTTCCAGCGCGCGCCGGCGCTCGCT
>JAYWAJ010000094.1:0-2657 GCA_043782525.1 Deltaproteobacteria bacterium
CTCCGGGCCTACCGGCGCTACCTCGAGCTGGAGCCGCGCGGCGAGTTCGCGCGCGACGTGCGACTGATCCTCGCCAATCTGGCGCATTGAGGTTACTAAGAGCGCGTGCGCGTTCTGGGCGTCGAGACGAGCTGCGACGAGACCGCCGCCGCAGTGGTGGAGGTGAGCGAGGCCGCGAGCGAGAGGCCGCGCGCCCGAGCGCTCTCGGACATCGTCCACACCCAGACCGCCGTCCACGAAAAGTTTGGCGGCGTGGTTCCGGAGCTGGCTTCCCGCGATCACCTGCAGCGGGTCCTGCCGGTCCTCGACGAGGCGCTGCGGCAGGCGGGCTGCGGGCTGCGCGACCTCGACGGCCTCAGCGTCACCCGCGGGCCGGGCCTGGTCGGCGCGCTGCTGGTCGGCGTGCAGGTGGGGAAGTCGCTGGCCGCCGGAGCAGGGCTGCCGCTGGTCGGGGTCAACCACCTCGAGGGGCACCTGTTGGCGGTGCTCTTGAGCGAGGAGGGGTCGCCCGGCGGGGGCGCGCCGCCGCCGCCCTGGCTCGGGCTGGTGGTCTCGGGCGGGCATACCTCGCTCTATGAAGTCCGCGCGCTCGGGCAGTACCGCGCGCTGGGCCACACGCTCGACGACGCCGCGGGAGAAGCCTTCGACAAGGTGGCCAAGCTGCTCGGGCTGCCCTATCCGGGGGGCGCGCACATCGATCGGCTGGCGCAGCAGGGAGATCGTACCAGGTATACTTTTCCGCGCGGCCTCTCCAGGCGCAGCAAGGCCGAGTTCGATTTTTCCTTCAGCGGCCTCAAGACGGCGGTGCAGACGCACGTCCGCGAGCACGGCCAGGCCGACCTGGCCGACCTCTGCGCCAGCTTCCAGGAAGCCGTCTGCGACGCGCTGACCTTGCGGGCGGTGCGGGCGGCCCGCGCCTCCGGGCTGCAGGCGCTGGTGATCTGCGGCGGCGTCGCGGCCAACTCGCGGCTGCGGGTCCTGGCGGCGGAGCGCTGCGCGGCGGCGGGGATCTCCCTGCATCTGCCCGGACCGAAGCTCTGCACCGACAACGGCGCGATGATCGCGACGGCCGGCGCGGTCCACCTCGCGCGCGGCGAGCGGGCGGAGGTGCGGATGTCTGCCGACCCCGGATGGCGCCTGTGAAGCCGCGGCTGCCGGCAGCGCCGGTGCGCACCGTCGACCTGCGCGGCGTTGGCTTCGACGCCTTCCTCGCCCACGCCTTCGACCGGACCTCCGACGCCTGGCACGTCGACGAGGCGCAGCCCTCCACGGATCTCCGGGTCGATCCGGCCCTCCAACTCGCCCACGCCGAGAAGCTCTTGCGCGCGCCCGCGGTGCTCCAGCGCTTCACGCCGGCGCAGCGCCAGCAGGGCCTCTGGTTCCTGCCCGGCTGGTTCCAGCCCGACTTCTTCTCGCAGCAGATCTGGAACCATGATCTTCCCCTGGGCGCGCGCATCTCCTGCGTGGCGGCCATCGAGGTCCTCTACCGCGACCTCTTCGCCCAGGAGCCGCACGGCACCGACGCGCACATGTGGTTCGACCTGCTGGAGGACGCGGCCCCCGGCAAGCCCGGCGACTCCGCGGCCGGGGTCTTCTGCAAGGAGTGCGAGCCGGTGCGGCGCACGCTCCTGGGCGTGCTCGACAGCGTGCTGGCCATGCCCGGCGACCACTGCCGGCGGGCCGCGCTCCACGGGCTCAACCACTGGGGCACCGCCGCCGAGCGCGCCCGCATCATCGACGCCTGGCTGTCGCGCCTGACCGCCGCCGAGCTGGACGCGACCGCCCCCGGCGCCAGGCAGTCGCTGCGCAGCTTCGCCCAGCTCTGCCGCGCGGGCCGCTACCAGTGAAGCCGGCCGAGCTGCTGCGCAAGCACCACCTCAAGCCCAAGAAGGACTGGGGCCAGAACTTCCTCGGCGACGAGCGGATCCTCACCCAGCTGGCCGGGCTGGGCCGGCTGCAGGCCGGCGACTGGTGCGTCGAGCTGGGCGCCGGGCTCGGCCATTTCACGCAGGCCCTGCAGGCCACCGGGGCGCAGATCGTCGCCGTCGAGCGCGACCGCGAGCTGGTGCCGATCCTGCGCGACCGGCTGCCCGGCGTCGAGATCGCCGAGGCCGACGCGAAATCGTTTGACCTCAAAGCAATTGCCGCGCGGGCCGGCGGGCGCATCGTGCTCTGCGGGAACCTGCCCTACCACCTGACCTCGTCGATCCTCTTCCACCTGCTCGACCAGCGCGAGGTGGTGAAGCGCGCGGTCTTCCTGCTCCAGCGCGAGGTGGCCGAGCGCATCGCCGCGCCGCCCGGCGGCCGCGACTACGGGCTGCTCTCGGTGCTGGTGCAGCACGTCGCCGAGGTGCGCATCGGCCTGGAAGTTCCCCGCCACCTCTTCACGCCGCCGCCCGAGGTCGAGTCCAGCGTGCTGGTGCTGGAGATGCTGGAGCGGCCCCGCGCCGAGGTGCGCGACGAAAAGCGCTTTCGCGCGCTGGTGAAGGCGGCCTTCGGGCTGCGGCGCAAGACGCTGTGGAATGCGCTCAAGCACTTCCCCGGCGGCCGCGAGGCGCTGCAGAGGTCGGGCATCGACCCGCAGCGCCGCGCCGAGACGCTCAGCGTCGAGGAGTTTGCCGCGGTCGAGCGCGCGCTCCCGCCGCCGGCTGCCTAGG
>JAYWAJ010000095.1:0-2656 GCA_043782525.1 Deltaproteobacteria bacterium
CCCGGCGTGGTCGGCCATCCTTTGCCGGGCACGCAGGTGAGGCTCGAGCCGGTGCCGGACTTTCCCGGGCGCGGCGAGATCCTCGTGCGCGGCCCGCAAGTGATGCGCGGCTACCACCACCGCCCGGAGGAGACCGCGCAGGTCCTGCAGGACGGCTGGCTGCGCAGCGGCGACCTCGGCGAATGGACCGCCCACGGCCTCAAGCTGCTGGGCCGCATCGACGGCGTCTTCAAGCTGGAGAACGGCGAGAAGGTCTCCGCCGGCGAGGTCGAGCAGCGCCTGCTCGCCGCCACCCCGCTGCTCGAGCAGGCGGTGGTGCTGGGACGGGCGCAGACCTTCGTGACCGCGCTCTGCTGGATCTCCGCCCCCGCCGCGCAGCGCTTCCTCCAGGACCTGGGCCTCGAGCCGCCCACCACGGTGGCCGAGCTGGCGCAGGTCCCCGAGCTGCGCCGCGCCCTCGTCGAGGCGCTGCAGTCGGGCAACCTCCTCGCCGGCGCCGCCTACGAGCGGGTGCGGCGCATCGCGCTGGTGCCGGAGACGCCATCCCTCGAGACCGGCGAGCTGACCCCGACGATGAAGATGGTCCGCGCCGTCGCCACCGCGCGCCACGGACCGCTCATCGCCGCGCTGCGCGAGGAGCAGCCGCATCCGCAGATCGTCGACATCTTCCGCCGCGGCGACGCCTTCAAGAACGCCTGATAGAGTCCGCCCATGGGCCCCGTCGTCAATCTTCTCGTGCTGGCCGTCTTCCTCTGCGTCGGCCTCGCCCAGGCAGGATCGATCCCGAAGAACATCGGCTACGGGATCGCGATCCCGCTGGCGGTGGTGACCTTCATCCTCGCCATCGTCCGCTACCGGCAGCGCAAGGACCGCGGCGAGTAAACCTACTCGCCCGCGTCGGAAAAGCCGATCGGCTTGTCGGGCCCGAACCAGAAGCGGATGGCCTGCGGGTCCACCTGGTAGATGCGCTGGGCCGCCTCGGCTGGCACCACCGCGTGCTCGGGCGAGCCGGGGTCGTCCACCACCGCCGCGGCGCCGCTCTCGAGCAGCGTCGCCGTCCCGGGCGAGAGCGCGAGCCTGCCGATCTTTCCGCTGCGCTTGACGAAGTGGAAGGCGACCTCACCCGGCGGTTCGCGCAGCCGGTTCGACTCCACCAGCTGCCGCAGCCGCCGCGCCCGCTCCGACTGCATCTTCGCCTCGGCGACCTTGGCCGCTTCCTTGCGGCGCTCCTCCCCCAGCTCGGCCTCTCGGGCGGCGAAGGCGTCGCGCCGCTGCTTCTCCTCGACCGACTGCGCCTCTTCGCGCTGGCGGTGCTGCTTCGGCGGCCGCTCGGTGCGGGCGGCCTCCTGGGCCTGCTTGTCGGAGACGAGACCGGCCTTGAGCAACTTGTCGCGCAGGTTCTGCATCAGGGCGCAGCTTAACCTCTGTCGGGGCCTTGAGGAAGGCCGGGAGCGCAAGAGGACAGCGCTTGACCTGCGCCGCGCGGCGTGAAACTCCGCCCCTGTGAAAGTCGTCTTCGTCGAACAGCCGGGAAACCTGCCCGCGCCTCCTGCCGAGGGGCGCGTCGCCGTGGTCGACGTGGCCTTCGCCGGCGGCGACAACTTCGAGAAATCCACCGTGCCGTTCCTCGAGGCGCTGGGCGACCGGCTGGCGATCTGGATCGATCACCACGAGCACCCGCTGGGCTGGGCCCGCTACCGCGACGACCCGCGCTTCGTGCTGGTGCCCAACCGGATCGCCCACGCCTGCCCGGAGCTGGTGACGCCCGAGGTGGTGCGGCGGGCCGGCCACGTCGACGTGGTGGTCGCGCACGCCGACCTCGACGGCCTGCTCTCCGCGGTCAAGTTCCAGCGGGGCGGAGATGCGCCCTGGCCGGAAGCCGACGAGGACGCCCGCGCGGCGGACAGCCCGGGGCGCGGTCACGCGTACTCGGCGCGGGCGCGCCTGCTCTCCGATGCGCTCGACCACGCGCAGTCCGAGCTGAAGACCGCCCAGCGGGAGGCGCTGCGGCAGGAGATCGTCGCGGCGCTGGTGGAAGGTTCCGTCCCCACGCCTTTGCAGGAGCGCATCGAGAAGCTGGCGCGGGCGCAGGAGGAAGCGCTGCAGCCCGTCGCGGGGCTCGCCGCCACCGCGCGCGAGGAGGCCTTTGGCGTCCTGGTGGTGCGCGTGCCCAAGGCGCTGCCGCGGCCGGTGAAGAAGGCGCTGCTCTCGCGGCTGGAGGAGCGCGCGCCGGTCGGCGTCGTCGTCGAAGGCCGGGCGGTGACGGCGGCCACGTTCCGGGCGGAGATCGATCTCGCCCTCTGCGACGAGCTGGGCGCGGGGCGCAGCGACTACCGCTTCGCCCAGGCCGACGACGCCGGACGCGCCATCGTCGCCCGGCTCGGCGTGCTGGTGCGCGCGGCGTTACACTAGGCGCATGGAACTTCCGCAGGGACAGGCACTGCTGGACGGCATCGCGCGGCTCCGCCAGGAGCTCGATGCGGTGATCCTCGCCCACTACTACCAGGACGCCGAGATCCAGGACCTCGCCGACTTCGTGGGCGACAGCCTGCAGCTCTCGCAGCAAGCGGCGAAGACCAAGGCGAAAGTGATCGTCTTCTGCGGCGTGCACTTCATGGCCGAGACGGCCAAGATCCTCAATCCGGAGAAGCAGGTG
>JAYWAJ010000096.1:0-18423 GCA_043782525.1 Deltaproteobacteria bacterium
TTTCCGGGGCCTGCTTTTCGGACACTCGCTCCTGCTCCTCTTCGCTCGCCAGCGGGGTGTGCTTGCGACGGCGCAATTCCTCCTGCAGCTCATGGGTGGCGATCCCGTAGATCCACGCACGCAGCCGCAACAGCGGCTGGAAGGAACCGCGCGCCCGGTGGAGCTTGAGGAAAGTCGACTGGAGCAGGTCGTCAGCCGCAGCGGCGTCGCCCAGGGTGGCCTGGAAGTACCCGTGCAGCCGCGGCCCCCAACGCTGGAAGAGCAGGGAGAACGACCGAGGATCGCCTCCCGCGTAAGCGGTCATCAGCTCCTCGTCGGACAAGGGAACTCTCCGCAGAGAGTACGGGGACTGCGGCCATCCGGTTACGGAGATGTCGGGGAGTCGCCTGGCCGGCTCCTCCGCCCCGATGCAGTCAGCGGAGCGGAGGAGCCGATCCCTCAGAGGAACCGGAAGACGATCGGGCAATTGACGATCGCGCCCGAGGAGCCGAACTTCCTTCCTCCCGGACCGGTGAGCCACCCCTTGGCGACGAATCCCAGCACCTGGAATTCCTCGGTCAGACGCGAGCGGTATCCCTTGTCGATGGCCGCCTGCGTCCACTCCGCCAGGTTGACGTCCCAGAGCGGGCTGTAGTCGGTGGCCACCGTCGGGATGCCGCCCAGCACGTTGAGCGGCGATCGGCCGTCCTTGACGGCGCTGCTCAGCCCCTGCCGCTGCGGATTGGTTCCGCTGGCCGGATTGACCGGGCCGTTGGCGAACGCGAACAGCCGCTCGACCGCGCTGAAGGCCCCATCGTCATGGCCGATGAGCACGTCGCCGAGACCCGGCGCGAGCGTGACGTCCTCGAGCGCTGCGACCACCGGGTCGTTCGCTTCCATGCTCAGATATTGCACCGGCCGCCCGAAGCTGAAGCCCGGAAAGAGCTTGAGCGTCACCAGCTGGGTGGAGGGGCAGAGGGTGACGACCTTGTCGTGGACCTTGGAGTAGTCGGGGTTGCCGGCGCAGAAGTCGATCGCTGCCGCGTCGACGTTGAAGGCCACGATCGGGGCATTGTAGATATGGCCGCCCGCGTTGACGATGCGGACGAGCGGTGAGTACGCCGCGTCGCCCACCGACCCCGGATTCGCTGCCTTGGGAGGAAAGTAATTGGGCGCATCGCCCGGGGTGACGCTGCGGACGGGGGAGAAATCGACGGTGCCGCCTTCGAAGATGAGCGTGCCGTCCTTCTCCAGCGTGGCGCCGCGGACGGCGTTGGTTCCGGCCGAGCCGGCATAGGTCAGCTTGGCCGAGAAGTTGAGGCCGAGCGCAGCGGCATTCCCGGCATCGTCGGTATCGGTGAGGATATACCAGACCTTTGCGCCGGTGCTCCGGATCTTCCCCTGGTAGAGGGGCAGGGTGATGGTTCCGTTGTCCTTGTCCATCTTGCCCGATTTGAGCAATTGATAAGGTCCAATCAATTCTTTCTGCACTTCCGAAGGCGGCGGGCCGAAGTAGGTGACGGGGATGTCGGTTCCGACCGAGGCCGGCGCCGGCTGGATCTCGCCGGCGATCGATCCCCCTTGCGGGTTCTGTGCCGGCGCGGCCTTGCAGGTCGAGTCACCGTTGTTGTCGTTCGAGGTCGCCTGCGCGGAGGAGGCGTCGGCAATGTTCCCCGGCCCCTTGGCGCAGGCGGCGAGCAATGCGAGCAATGCGGAGGCGAGGATACGGCTCTGAATGGTGGTCATGATTTTCTCCGCGCCTTAGAGGAAGCGAAAGACGATGGGGCAATTGACGATCGCGCCGGAGGAGCCGTATGGCTTTCCTCCCGGCCCGGTGATCCAGCCTTCGACGACGAAGCCGAGGATCTGGAACTCCTGGGTGAGCCGCGAGCGATAGCCGGCATCGATGGCGGCCTGCGTCCACTCGCCCACGTTGACGTCCCAGAGCGGGCTGTAGTCGGTGGCGATGGTGGGAATGCCGCCGAGCACGTTGAGCGGCGACCGCTTGCTGAGCAGCGCGCTGGAGAGTCCCTGCCGCTGCGGATTGACTCCGCCCGGCGGGTCGATCGGGCCGTTGGTGAAGGTGAACAGGCGCTCGACGCCGCTCAGGAAGCTGTCGTCGCGACCGACCAGCACGTCGCCCAATCCCGGCGCCAGGGTGACGTCCTCGACGGCGGCCACCACCGGGTCGTTGGATTCCATGCTGAGGTACAGCACCGGCCGCGAGAAGCTGAAGCCGGCGAAGAGCCTGAGCGTGACGGTCTGGTCCTTCGGGCAGATCTTCACCACTTTGTCGTGCACCTTGGAGTAATCGGGATTGCCGTCGCAGAAGTCGATGTCCTTCGCGCTGACGTCGAAGGCGACCATGGGGGCGTTGTAGACGTGGCCGGCCTCGTTGGAGATGCGCACCAGCGGGCTGTAGTTCTTGTCGCCGATGGAGCCGGGACTCGATTTCGTGGGGGGGAAAGCGTTGGGCGCGGTTCCAGGGACGACGCTCTGGACCGGAGAGAAGTCCACGGTGCCCTGTGCGAAGGTCAGGCTCCCGTCGCGCTCGTACTTCGCGCTCCGGGCGCCGCGGCAGGTGCCGGCATAGGAGAGCTTCGCCGAGAAGTTGATGCCGAGCGCGGCCGCGTTGGGCTCATCGTCGGTGTCGGTGAGGATGTACCAGACGTTCTTCCCGTCCTTCATCTGCCCGCGATAGAGCGGAAGCGTGATGGTGCCGGCGTCGAGGTCCATCGTGCCGGACTTGAGGAGCTGGTACGGCCCGATCAGCTCCTTCTGCACTTGCGACGGCGCAGGACCGAAATAGGTCAGCGGAATATCGGTGCCGATCGAAGCCGGGGCCGGCTGGCCGTCATCCACGCCGTCGGCCCACGAGGGAACCGCAAAGAAAAACAAAATTGCCACGACCGGCGCGCAGCGCGCGGCGTTCGACTCTCGTCTCATGTGTTCGATCTCCCCGCCGACCGGGTCGTCCAGCGCCCCAGCGGTGCCGGGTCCGAAGGCGATGCTGATGTACGGGGACCGGCTGGCGCGCGTTACGGATCACGCAACCGCAATTTCAGCGACGTGCAGCTGATCCACCCGGTGCTCGCCTCGCCGGCGTACTCACCTCTTCGGGCCTGCGCCTCGTGCGCACCGCCAAGACTGTCGCACCCGCCGCTCAAGAGCCCAATCGCGCATTCCGCCGCCCCACTTGCCGACGCAAAGGTTCTCTCGGGGCGTTCCAGTCCTGCGGAAAAGCAACAGCGCGGTATCGCGGCACTTGCAGCTACAGATCGCGCGACACAGCCACCGGCTCGTACGAGGGGCCCTTGTCAATCCGCGCCAGAAGCGGTAGCGCGATAGGGAGGGGAGTGATGAGACGGCTGATCAGCCCATTCTGCGCAGGTTCGTTGGCGACCGCGCTCGGCGCGCCCGGTCCGGGCGCCCCTGCGGTGAGCCGCTACGCCATGGACCTCACGCAGGAGGAGCCTTGAACATCGCTGTCGCTCTGCTGATCGCGGCGGTGATCGCAGTGCCGGTCGTGCTGTTCGTGGTCCAGATGCGGCTGCGGGCTGCGCGGCACCGGCGCACGATCGAGGAGATCGTGAAGAAGGGCGGAGAAAGGATTCCGCTGACGCTGCACCCGGTGATCGATCCCGACATCTGCATCGGCAGCCTCACCTGTCTCAAGTCATGTCCGGAGGGCGACATCCTCGGCATCGTCAACGGGGTGGCGCGGCTGATCCACGGCGATCACTGCATCGGCCACGGGCGCTGCGCGGCGGAGTGCCCGGTCGACGCCATCAGGCTGGTCTTCGGCACCGCCGAGCGCGGCATCGACCTGCCGATGGTCGACCAGTTCTTCGAGTCGAGCCGACCGGGTGTCCACATCGTCGGCGAGCTGGGCGGGATGGGCCTCATCAAGAACGCCATCACCCAGGGCATCCAGGTGGCGAACCGCCTTGCGCAGGTGACGCCGAAAGGGGAGGGCATCCTCGACGTCGCCATCGTCGGAGCGGGGCCGGCCGGGCTCGCCGCCGCGCTGGCGCTCAAAGCTGCGGGGCGCACCTTCCGCGTGCTTGAACAGGGGTCGGTCGGCGGAACCATCGCCCAGTATCCGCGCCAGAAAGTGGTGATGACCGAGGCGGTGCTGCTCCCGATCTACGGCAAGTTCGGCAAGAAGTTGATCAGCAAGGAAGAGCTGCTCGAGACCTGGAAAAAAGCCATGCACAAGGGGAAAGTCAACGTCGACGAGGGCGTCAAGGTCTCCGGCATCGAGGGCGCCGACGGCGACTTCACCGTGATCACCAGCCGCGGGAACCTGCGCGCGCGGAAGGTGGTGCTGGCGACCGGCATGCGCGGCACGCCGCGCAAGCTCGGCGTGCCGGGGGAGGGCCTGGCCAAGGTGACCTACAACATGATCGACCCCGAGCAGTACCAGGCGTGCAAAGTGCTGGTGGTGGGCGGAGGAGACGCGGCGCTGGAGGCGGCCATCCAGCTCGCAGAGTCGACCACCGCGCAGGTGACGATCTCGTACCGCGGCGAGACGTTCGGCCGCGTGCGCGACGCCAACCGGAAGAAGATCGAGGAGCTCATCGCCAAGCGACGCATCGAGGCGTTGATGAAGTCGGTGGTGGACAAGATCCTCGACGACGAAGTGGTGATCACCTCTGGGGATTCGCCGATCGTGTTGGAGAACGACTACGTCATCGCCAGCATCGGTGGCGAGTTGCCGCTCGAGTTCCTCTCCAAAGCGGGTGTCTCGCTCAAGCGCCACTTCAGCGAAGAGCTGGGCGGCAACGAAGCCAAGGCGAAACGCGGGTCGGCGTACCGCGCGGACGAGCGGCGCACCTCGCATCGCTTGCGCTGGATGTACGGGACCCTCGGCGCCCTCATCCTTGCCTGGCTCACCATCGAGGGCTGGGGCTACTACTGGTTGCCGCACGCGGAGCGCCTGCGCCATCCGCTGCACGCGACCCTCAAGTCGTCGGGCCCGTGGGGCCACGGCGTCGGGATCGTGGCGACGCTGGTGATGCTCTCGAACTTCATCTACCCAATGCGCAAGCGACTCCGGATCCTCTCGGGCGTCGGCCGCATCGGCGACTGGCTCGACTTCCACACCTTCGTCGGGTTCATGAGCCCGCTCGTGATCGCGTTCCACGCCGCGTTCCAGTCCAACAACCAGCTCGCCACCGGCACCGCGGCGGCGCTCGGCGTGGTGGTCTCCACCGGCATCGTCGGCCGCTATCTCTACGGGCTGGTGCCGTCGGCGGCGGGCAAGGTGGTGGCGGTTGCCGATCTGCTCGGCAAGTGGGAGCGGCTGCGCGATCGCATGCGGCCGCTGGTGGACGCGTCCGACGATCCGAAGCTGCTCCGCACGATGTTCGACGAGGCCGCCACGCCCGCCCGGGGCGGCTCGCTGATCGCGCTCCTCCTGCGGCTGCCGTTCCTGAGGGTCCGCGACCGCCTCCGCATGCTGCGGGCGCGCTTCCATTTCGCAGATCACGCGGACTTCGCCGAGTTCCGGCGCGGATACCACGGGCTCGAGCAGATGCGCGTGCAGGTCGCGTTCTACGACAGCCTCAAGCGGCTCCTGCGCGGCTGGCGGCTGTTTCATACTGCGCTGGCGGTGTTCCTCGTCTTCACCATCACCGCTCACATCCTCGTCTCACTCTATTTCGGTTACCGGTGGTTCTTTTGAAGGTGCGCTCCGCCGCCCTGCTGCTGCTCGTCGCGGGCGCCGCATGGGCCGACCTTCTCTCGCCGGGGCCGCTGGCCAAGGCGCACGCGAAACTCGAAGGGATCCAGAACTGCACGCAGTGCCACGTGAAGGGAGGCCAGGTGAGCGAACAGCGCTGCCTCGATTGCCACACCGAGCTGAAGGACCGGGTGGCGAAGAAGCAGGGCTTTCACGGGCGCCTCACGCCGGCGCAACTGTCGTGCAAGGAATGCCACCACGACCACCAGGGGCGCGACTTCCAGCTCATCGAGTGGCCGTCCGGAGGCAAGAAGAGCTTCGAGCACCGGAAGACCGGCTTCGCGCTCGAAGGAAAGCACGCGCGGCTCGACTGCGAGCAATGCCACGTGAAGAAGCTGATCGTGGACGGCAGCGTCCGCACGCTCCTCGCGGAGCAGCCGGCGCGGAGCACCTTTCTCGGCCTCGGCACGCAGTGCACGCAATGCCACTTCGACGAGCATCGCGGCCAGCTGGCCGGAGCCTGCACCACCTGCCACACGCAGAACGCCTGGAAGCCGGTGCCGGGCTTCAGCCACGCCAAGACCGACTTTCCCCTGAAGGGCAAGCACGCCTCGGTCGAGTGCCTGAAGTGCCACGCGAACACGATGGACGCCGAATCGCACAAGGAGGCTGCGCTCCAGCCCAGGTCGGAGGTGTTTTCGCGAATGCGGCCGGTGGCCCACAACAGCTGCGTCGACTGCCACAAGGATCCGCACGAAGGGCGGCTGGGCGCCGACTGCACGGCGTGCCACGCTGAGACCGGATGGAAAGAAGTGCACGGAACCTCGGCCGAGCGTGCGTTCCACGAGAAGACGCGCTACCCGCTGCGCGGCGCGCATGTGCAGGTGGCCTGCAGGAGCTGCCACGGGCCGTTCCCGGGCGTCAAGGCGGTGTTCAAGGGCTTGCGATTCGACACCTGCGCCACCTGCCATGTGGACGCGCACCTCGCACAGCTCGGCTCACCTCCGAAGGCGTGCGACACCTGCCACGATCTCCAGCGCTTCCTGCCGGCGCGCTACGATCCGGCGACCCACCGCAGCTACCCGCTCGAGGGCGGGCACGCGGTGGTGGCCTGCTCCGGCTGCCACAAGACCGATCCGGCGCTTTCCGAAAAGGCATCGGTGGTGCGCTCGTGGATCGCGGCACGTCGGCGCAACGACCAGGTCAGCCTCACCCAGTTCCACCCGAGCGCGCCGGCCGGCCGCTGCGACACCTGCCACACCGACGTCCACCGCGGCCAGTTCGCGGCGCGGGTCAAGAAGAGCGGGTGCGGCGACTGCCATGAGGTCAAGTCGTTCCACGCCGTCCGCTTCGACCACGATCGCGAGTCGCGCTTTGCGCTCACCGGCGCGCACGTGAAAGCCGCCTGCGCGGCCTGCCACACGGCAAGCGCCGGCGTCGTCCAGTACAAGCCGGTCGACACCGCCTGCGCGTCCTGTCACGCCGATCCGCACGCCGGCCAGTTCGCGAAGGCGGGGGTACGCTCCGACTGCGCGGCGTGCCACGGCACCGGCGACTGGAAGAAGACGACGTTCGTCCACAAGCCGCCGTTCACGTCTTACGAGCTCGACGGAAAGCATGCGCAGGTCGCGTGCGCCTCCTGCCACCGGCAGGTGAGCGCGCGAGGAGCCCAGGTGACACAGTACCGCGGGCTGCCCGTGACCTGCGCCGGCTGTCACGTCGATGTGCACCACGGGGCGTTCCGGGAGATCTCGAGATGATCGCGCTGCTCGCCCTGCTTTCCGCCGCGCAAGCCGCGCCCCGGTCGGCTCCTGCCCACGCCGCCACGGACACCCGCTGCAATGCCTGCCACAGCACCTCGGCATGGCGGCCAGTGACCTTCGATCACAGCAAGACCGGCTTTCCGCTGGAGGGGCGCCACCTGTCCGCCTCCTGTCGCGGTTGCCACCGGTCCAACGAGTTCAAGGAGCCGGTCCCCACCTCTTGCGCCGCCTGCCACCAGGACGTGCATACCGGCGAGTTCGGCTCGCGCTGCGCCAGTTGCCACGATGCGCGCGACTGGGGGAGCCGCTTCGATGCGAGCGCGCACCAGCGCACCAACTTCCCGCTGACCGGCCGGCACGCCGCCATCCCCTGCGAGGAGTGCCACCTCGAGCAGCGCGACCGGCGCTTCACCCGCGCAACGCTCGACTGCTTCAGCTGCCACCAGGCCGATTACGCGCGCACCTCCGGCACCAGCATCGACCACGTGCGAGCCGGCTTCGGCACCGACTGCAAGAGTTGCCACTTCACCTCGCGCTTCAAGGGCGCGCTCTTCCCCGCGCACCGGGCGTGCTTCCAGATCGACGGCGGTCCGCACGCGGGGATTTCCTGCCTGGGCTGCCACACCACGCTCTCCACCGTCGCCGTGACCGGTACGTGCGCGGGCTCCAATTTCTCGTGCATCCAGTGCCACGCGTGCTCGGCGGTGCAGAACGTGCACGCGAGCGTGGCCGGGTTCCAGTGCAAGGATCGGAAGTGCTACGAGTGCCATTCGTTCACTCCCGCGACCGGGATGCGCGCGAAGTCGAAGGGAGGGGTACGGTGATCGCGGCGCTCTGGGCAGGGCTCGTGCTCGCCGCCGCCGCCCCGCCGCAGCAGCGGCGGACGGGCACGGTCGTCTACGCGACCCAGGGGCGCATGTACCTCGACGCGGGCGCGCGCGACGGACTGGCGACCGGGCGCGTCCTTCGGCTGCACCGCGACGGACGGGCCGCCGGCACCTGCACCGTCGAGAGCGCTGGCGAGAGCCGGTCCACCTGTGCGGGCAACGGCTCCGCCGGAGACGTGTTCGAGGTCTCGCCGCCGCCGTCGGAACCGATCGCGCCGCCCGAGCGGCCTCCGCCGCCGGATCCAGCCCAGCTCGTCGAGCAGCGAAAGGCAGCGGTGGCTTCCGCCTCCTGGGAGAAGGTCGACTTCCACCCCGGCCCGGCTTTCGGCGCCGGCACGTACGCGCAGGTGACCATCGCGCACGCGAGCTGGGCGGCAAGCGGCGTGGGGCCGTGGCACCAGGAGCGCGTCGACGTCTCGCTGCGCGACGCGAGGCTCGGCGGCGGCTTCAAGCTGGACCTCGAGATGAGCGCACGGCGCTGGTCGTTGCGGTCCGGTCCGGTCAGCTTCCGGCCGGACGATCCGACCCAGCTCTACGTCTGGGAGGCGGCCGTCTCCCGCCGCCCCAGCGAAGGCGGGTTGGCGATGTCCGTCGGCCGCGTGCGCCCGCAGCACGTCCCCGGGCAAGTGATCCTCGACGGCGCGCAGGCCGGCTGGCGCGCGGGAGGAGGCAGCGAGGCCGGAGTCTTCGGCGGCGCGGTCCCCGACGGGGTGACGCTCGCGCCCTCCCTGCAGCAAGGGACCTTCGGGGCGTACTGGGCGGGGCAGCACACGGGCGATCCCGATTCGGTGCTGCGGATCTTCCGGCACGAAGCGCGGCTCGCGTTCGTCAATACCGCCGGACTCGGGCGGCGCGTCGAGGGTGAGGGTCTGGTCCAGCTCTGGCTCACCAAGAAATTCGACGCCTCCGCCGCGGTCCGGGTCGGCTCCGGCGACCACGCCGCAGAGAACCATCTAGACGCTGTCCGGATCGACGGCAACGCAGCGCCCCTCGACGCGCTCTCCTTCACCGGCGGTTTTCGCTATGACGGGCTCTCCATCCCGGAGCTCGACGGCCCCGGCGCCGTCCGCTTCGGGGGCGCCGCCCGCCACGCCGATCTGTCGGCACAGTGGGAGCCCACCGCGCTCCTGCGCATCAGCGCCATCTCGGGGCTGTCCAGCGACCTCACTCAGAACCGGACGCGGCGCTGGATCGGGCCGGAGATCGGATGGCCCCGGCTCCTTGGGGGCAGCGCCGCCGTCGCCGCCGGATATCTCGAGGAGCAGGGTTGGTCCAAGGGGCGCAGCAGTTATCTGCAGCTCTCGGCGGGGCAGCAGTCGCGCGTCCAGGTCCTCGCCCGCTTCTCGTGGTTCCACACCATCTCGGGGCTCGCGCCCGAGGCCACCGACGACCTGGCGATCTTCGCCAGCGTGCGCGCGCAGCTCTCGCCAGTGATCTCGCTGCGCCTCGCGGCGGCAGGGCGCAGTTCGTTGAACGGTGGCCGCTCCGTGCTGGGCGGACCCGCGACCCAGGCCGGTTGGCTCGACGCCCAGCTCGCCGGCCAGTTCTGAGGAGGCTCCGGTGGACGCAAATGCCCCGCGCAAGCGGATCAAGCAGCTCGAGGTCATGGTCGCGGAGAGCATCCGCGAGACTGCCGACACGGTGACGCTGCTGCTCTTCACCGGCAACGACCGGCTCGAATACCAGGCGGGCCATTTCCTCACCATCGATCCGCACCAGTTCCCGGAGCTGGAGCGGTTCATCGACTATTTCGAGGACGTGAAGGGCAAGAAGGAGCCGCCTCGCGCGTACTCGATGTCGTCGGCGCCCCACGAGCGGTTCCTCGCCATCACCGTGAAGGAGGAGCGCTATGCGAGCGGCGCGACCAAGTACCCGCCGCTGCTCTCGCCGCTCCTGGTCCGGGGGATGGCGCGCGGGATCCGCCTCGTGATCACGGGCTTCACCGGGCCGTACGTGCTGCCCGCCAACCTCGAAGATCGGGCGCAGCACCTCCTCCACGTCTGCGCCGGATCCGGCATCGTGCCGAACTTCTCCATCCTGAAGCACAGCCTCGCCGAGCATCCCAAGCTGCGCCACACACTCGTCTACTCGAACCGGAGCTGGGGCGATGCGATCTTCGCCCGCGAGCTGGGCGAGCTGCAGCAGCGTCATGCGGATCGGCTGCGCGTGGTGCACACGCTGACGCGCGAGAGCGCGGACAGTCTCAAGGGACCGCACGGCGAAGCGCGCGCGGGTCGCGTCGGGCCTGCGCTGCTGAGAGAGCTCGTCGACGATCCCTCCTCGTGCGTCGCGTTCGCATGCGGCCCGGGAATCACGACTCACGAGAAGGCGGAGGCTCGCAAGACCGGCGTCGCGCCTACGCCCCGTTTTCTCGAATCGACGCTCGACGCGCTCCGCGAAATCGGCCTCAGCGAAGACCAACTCGAATACGAATCCTACGGTTGACCTTCCTATCGCAATTTTTTTGCGGTTTTTTTTCAAATAATAAAACGCAATGAAATCTGGTGTATCGCGGATTGTCGCGACAGACCCACTGTAATTCACGACGTGCGTGACACGCACCCTCTTGACTACATTCCCGCGTTTTTCATACCGTGCCCCTTGGTTGCGAGTCCCGGGGGGGATCCTTGCAAAATAGATCTGAAACGGCGGCGGCGCCTGCGGGCGCGACCTTCCTCGCCCGTTGTGGCTTGGACCGACGCAGCCGATCGCGGCTTGCGGTCGGCTCGTCCGCCGTCTCGCGCACGTTCAATCGTTTCACGCCGGAGGCTCGTAGCGGAGTCGCCGGTGCAACGCGCTGCCGCGCTGTCGAAGCGGGCAGGTAAGCAGGAGATCACAAATGCTCAACCGCCACTTGCTGTCCGGGGCCTCTCCACTCCTGTTGGTGCTGCTGGCGTTGCCTGCCCGCGCGCAGTCATTCCGTGTGCAGTGCCCGACCAGCACCATCACGCATCCGTCGAGCTCCAACAACGCCGAGCCGGCGTACCTTGGGCCGACCTACCTTGCGCCGACGACCGGAGTGGCCTCCGACTACACCACCGGCCAGACCGGCCCGGTGAACGGTGCCATCAAGTGCCAGCAGATCTCCGGCGGTGACGGCTACTCCACCATGGGCGACGGCACGCAGACCTATATGTTCTCCTTCGGTCCGCTCTCGGGGCTCGCGGACATGGCGGCCGGTCTGCCAGGAACCCAGTTCCCGAGCGTCTTCAACACGCCCGCGGCTTCGCTGGCTCCGGGGGATCCGGCCACGACGGTCGACTCGGGGAATGCCTTCAACTTCAACGGCGCGGTGGGCCTGGCGCCCGAGATCATCAGTCTCGAGACGATCTACGACATCAGCGAGGGCTGCACCACCAACCTCGTCAGTTGCACCGGCGTGACCCCCTTTACGGTCACGGTCATCCTCAACGTCCCTTCGCCCTTCAAGGTCGGCGACGCGGTCGTGATCGCAGGTACCACCGTCTACGACGGCACCTATTCGGTCACCGCCGTCAACATTCCGAACAGGCTCTTCCCGGTGAGCCCGCCTTTCGGTGCCAGCCAGTCCTTCCAGTTCACCCACACCGTCCAGGGATTACCGGACATCATCGCGTCGTCGACCGCCACCGCGGGGAGCCCGGCGGCGCTGACCGGCCACGTCGACGCGCGCCAGGTCATGGACGTCGGGACGATGAACGGGAACATCCCGGCGCCGCTGATGGCCATCGACGAGGACGACGAGTTCTTCCTCACGCTGACCAACGTCGGCATGATCATGCGGCCCGACCTCTTCGAGCAGCACACCGTCCACTTCCACGGCTATCCCAACGCCTCGTCGTTCTACGACGGCGTGCCCGACGCTTCGGTCGCCATCAACATCGGCGCCAGCTTCACCTACTACTATCTGGCGCCCGACGCCGGCACCTACTTCTGGCACTGCCACATCACGCCGCCCGAGCACCTGCAGATGGGCATGGTCGGCCAGCTCTACGTGCGGCCGCGGCAGAACCGGGTGCAGGTCGGCGCCAGCCTGTTTGACGCGCTCAGCGCGCAGCAGGGCGATCTGCGCACCGCCTGCAACTCGAACGCGGACATCCTCTGCAGCAATCCGCGGCCGCCCACGAGGGACCCCAACGCGGTGGCGGTTCCGACCGTTTCGACGGACACCACCAAGACCGTCACCGCCGGCTACGCCTACAACGACGGCGACGGCTCAACCTACTACGACGTCGAGTACCCGCTGCAGATCCACGGCTTCGATCCGAACTTCCACTTCGTCGGCATGACCTTCAACCCCGAAGGCTTCACCGACATGAAGGACAAGTACTTCCTGCTCAACGGCCGCAGCTATCCGGACACGGTTCACCAGGGTCCCCTGGAGACTCCCTCGAGCGACGGCGTCAACCACTTCTCGCAGCCGATGTCCTCGATCATCAACATCCCGGCTGGCAAGAAGGCGCTGCTGCGCATCTCCGACCTCGACGTGACCGAGTACCAGACCCTCGCCTCGCTCGGCATTCCCATGAAGGTGATCGGTTACAACGCGAAGCTTTTGCGCGACCAGGCCGGCAACAACCTCTACTACACGACCAACTCGATCACGCTCGCGGGCGGCGAGTCTCTCGACGTCATCCTGGACACCACCGGGATCCCGAAGGGCAAGTACTACCTCTACACGCCCAACCTCGATCACCTGTCGAACGACGCGGAGAACTTCGGCGGGCTGATGACCGAAGTCAACGTCCTTTAGGAGAGCCGCGATGAATTCAATGAAGATGACAATCGCAACTTCAAAGAGTGGCCTGCTCTCCTTGCTGGCGACGGCAGCGACGCTGCTGTCGGCGACTGCGGCCAGCGCCGCGGCGCCGGGGATCACCGGGACGGGTCTCGCCGGTACCTTCAACCTGACGGCGACCGAGGCCTATATCACCCAGCCCGACGGGCAGACCGTGTACTCGTGGGGCTACGGCTGCACCACACCTGCCGCAGCTGCGTATGCGCCGGCTCTGAGTACGCCCGGGTTCTGCAACACGATGCAGATTCCTGGCCCCACGCTGATCGTCACTCAAGGACAGACGGTCACGGTCACGCTGACCAATCGTCTTCCGGCCGCCGCCGGCAACACCTCGATCCTGTTTCCCGGATTCCAGGTGACGGCGACGGGAGGCGTCGCCGGTCTGCTGACTCGGGAGGCGGCACCTGGCAGCACGGTGACCTATAGTTTCGTGGCCACGACGCCGGGCACGCGCGCCTACTCCAGCGGCACGCAGGGCGACCTCCAGGTCGAGATGGGCCTGTACGGCGCGATCCTCGTCCTGCCGTCCAGCCTGCCAGCGGTCTGCAGCAGCGGCTTACCCGCGACCAATCCTGGCAACAACGCCCTCGCTCAACTCGCCGCGGGCGAGAGCGACTTCCGCCTGGCGCGCGCGGCTTATAACCACCCGCAGACCTGCTATGACCGCGAGTATCTGTTCCAGTTCTCGGAGATGGATCCCAACATCCATAGCCAAGCGCTGGCCCAGGTCACCGCAACCAAGGCGCTGGCGCAGAACGGCGCAAAGGACTGCACACCTGGAAGTGCGGGCTGCAGCCTGAGCGTCCCGACCGAGCCCTATCGCCCGGCCTACTTCATGATCAACGGGCGCTCGATGCCCGACGATATGGACCCGAACTACGCGGGCCAGTATCCGCACCAGCCGTACAACGGCAACCCGCATATGCATCCGGGCGAGTTGACCCTGCTGCGGATCATCGGCCAGGGCCGCTGGCAGCACCCGTTCCACGAGCACGGCAACCACGTGCGCGTCCTGGCTCGCGACGGCAACTTGATCCTGAGCCAGACCGATCCGACCAAGCTCGCCGGACCGCTGCTCTTCACCACCACGACCACGCCGGGCATTGCGATGGACGGGATCTTCTACTTCACCGGCAAAGGCCTCAACTGGGACCTGTACGGCCACAATCCTGCGTCGCTGGATGCCAACGCGAAGCTTCCCTGCACGCCGGATGTGAACGGCTACAACACCGGGGCTCCGACCGCGATCAACTACTTCGAGTGGTGCCAGGACCACAACAAGCCGGTCCAGACGAAGCCGTTCGGCGACGTCGCCGGCAACGGCCCGGTCACGCTGCCCGATCCGAACCTCTTCACCAACGGCGCCTGGTACGGCGGCAGTCCCTATCTGGGTCCGAACGCGACGCTTCGGGCGACGGGATGCAGCCCCGGTTCCCGGGCGGGCTCGTGTGGCAATACCGGTACCACGCCTCCCTCGGGCACCATCGCGAACTCGCCCGGCTCGGAAGCGGGCTTTGCTTTCATGTGGCACTCGCACAACGAACGCGAGATCACGACCAACAACATCTTCCCTGGCGGAATGTTGATGATGATGCTGGTCGATTCCCGCGAATTCGTCATCGACGAATCGAATTAGAACTGGGAGAGCCTAAATGCGAACCAATACCTTCAAATCGCGGTTGCTCGTGTCGGCGTTCGCGGCGTTCTTGCCTCTCCTCGTGAGCGGTGCTTCCTTCGCGCAGCAGCAGGTCAGCCTCTCAGCCGGGCCGACCACGGCCACGCTGCCAGACGGCTCCATCGTGCCGATGTGGGGCTATAGTTGCGGCGCGCTCCCGATAGGTGTCACGTCCACCGCGACCTGCGCTGCGCTCAATCCGGCGACAGCGACAACCGGTGGTTGGTCGCCGGTCGTGATCACGGTTCCGACAGGGGCTGATCTCCAGATCAACCTGACGAACAACCTGTCGTTCCAGCCGCCGACGCCACTCGGCGGAACGGCCCCGCCCGCCAACAACATCCCCACCTCATTGGTCATCGTGGGTCAGCTGGGCGGCGGGTTGGGAACGACGGCGACCTCGGCGCCCAGCCCCGTTCATGCGCCGGTGCCGAACACCTGGTTCATCGCGGGTGATACGAACGGGTCGACGTTCAACCCGCCCGCGCAGGGAGACCGCGTGCAGTCGTTCGCCACCGAAGTCAGCGTCGGCAGCGCGGCCGCCAAACTCTGCTGGGGTGCGGGTTGCCCGGTCCCGACACCTGCCCTGAGGCCCGGCACCTATCTGATCGAGTCGGGCACGCACCCGTCGATCCAGGGCCCGATGGGCCTCTATGGGATCCTGGTCGTCACCGCAGCGCCCACTCCCGCGACGGCGACCACCGCGGCTGCTCCCGGCACGGCCTATCCGAACGTGAACTACGCCGCCGAAGTTCCGTTGATGCTCAGCGAAATCGACGCGAGCCAGAACAACGCGGTGGACCTGGCGGTCCGCACCGCGGGATTCAACGAGACCTCCGCCCGCGTCCTCCGGGACTCGATCAGCTCGGTCGCGCCGACCCTCGATGCCGCTGGCAACCCGATCGCCGGCAGCGGGTACAAGCCTAACGACGCGGTGACCTTCGCGGGGACCGCGGCCTGCACCGTTCCGCCCACCAACGGTGGGGTGGCCACGGTGTCCGCGACCGGCGCCATCTTGACCGTCACCTTCACGGGCGGCACCGGCTGCGCCGCCATTCCCACTGCGACCGTCAGCAGCGCGACCGGCTCTGGTGCGCTGCTCACCGTCGCCCTGTCTCTGTCCTCGGTTGGCCAGTGCAGCGGTCTGGCGAATGGCACCCCGGTGGCTGCCTGCTATCCGCCGGCCGTCAACTATACGCCGCTCTATTACCTCATCAATGGCGTCGCCTTCGACAGGAACAATGCTTCGGCCTCGATGTTCGCCACCGCGCCCGCCACGGGTGTCACCGGCAACGTGCTCGTTCGTCTCGTCAACGCGGGCCTGCGCATGCACGTGCCGTCGATCGTCGGCTCGACCACCTCGATGACGGGGCCGATGTTCCCGGGCTTCTCGCTGGTCGCCGAAGACGGCAACCCGCTGCCGGGCCTCACGCGGGTGCAGAGCGAAGTCTTCATGGCGGCTGGCAAGACCTACGACGTGATGGTGGACGCGCCAGCAGCCTGCACGCCGGTCCTTCCGGCGACGACGTGCACGAGCCAGGCCCTGCCCATCTACGACCGCGAGCTCAGCCTGTCGGGCAATTCCATTTCTCGCGATTCCGGCATGCTCGCTTACATCAGCGCGAATGGCGGTACAGTCCCGAGCGTGGCCGCGGCAACCGCGGTCGCGAACGCTGATACGTATTATGTCATCCCCACCCAGGTACTCACGGTTTCCAACCCGGCCAAAGGCGTCGTCGGCAACGACGTCAACGTCTACAACGTTCGCGTGAACACTCCGCCGCTGAATGGCACGGTGACGCTGGGCGCCGACGGTACGTTCACCTACCTTCCGTGCACCGCTGCTGTTCCTGTTGCCGCGACCTGCACCGGCTGGACGGGTGACTCGTTTGTCTACCAGGCGAATGGCAGGGGGCCGACCGCCACGGTCACCCTGAGTCTCTGCACCGAATCCAATCTGTGCCTCGAGAAGGCCGGGGGCATCGTGATGAATCCCATCACGTACACCTCGACCATGGCCACCTTCCTCCAGATCGCGCCACCGGGAATCCTCTCGGTGGACAGCGACGGCGCCGGCTTCCCGCTCACGGTCGACCTGACGACGCCCCCGGTCCTGTCGCCGAGCGGCACGCTGTCGGTCGACGTGAACGGCGGCTTCAAGGCCAGCGTGCCGGGGGCCGGTACCTACACGTTCAGCTACCACGCGAAGAACGCGCAGGGAACGACGAGCACCAGCGCGGCGACGGTCACGTTGATCTTCCCGCCGGCCAGCGGCCCGACGGTCCAGGTCCTGGACGGAGTCGACAAGACCACCCTCATCAGCGACTATCGCTGGATCATCGAGGAGGACCGGACCTTCTACGCCGACCCCGCGTGCGCGCTGAACCCGTCGAGCTGCACGACCGGCGGAGTCTCCGGCAACCTCGCCTTCGGCACGAACTTCCACCCCAGCAGCATGCCGATGGTGGCGACCGGCTGCACGGGTCCGCTGTCGTGCGAGGGCGGGCAGACCTCGCTGGGCAGCCCGGTGGTCTGCGATCAGGGCAACGGCGTTTGCCGCCCCGATCCCGCCCAGGCGGGGCACACGCCGGTCGATCCCAGCCAGGCCGTTCTCGACCCGAAGAAGCGATACTACATCTCGGTCCTGCCGGGCGATGCCGCCAACCCGTTCATCGGCGGCAACGTCAGCGCGCCAACCAACTGCGCAACCGTCCCCGGTGTCCCACAGGGGCACAACGCGGACGGCACCCTGAACACGAACTGCGGCCATGGCATGGGCGGCGCTTCCTTCAAGGGTCAAAATGCGTCGCTGATGGTGCTGACGCAGCCCAGCCCGTACCCCACCGGGAAGCTGTCCGTCTTCGTGTTCGAGGACGACTTTCCCCTCAACGGCGAGCACACCGCGGGTGGCGGCGTCGACGTGATCGCGCCGCAGGAGCCCGGCCTGGGAGGGTTCAACGTCGTCCTCTTCGACGCAGCCGGTGGCACCGGTGACTTTACCGGTCAGCCGACCTACGACATGTTCAACCAGGCGTTGTCCAATTCGCTGGCGGGAACGATCGATCCAGTCACCGGCCTGGACGCCTGTCCTGTTTCCAGCGTCGCGTCCGCCGATAGTGTCTACAACAAGGCCAACGCGGTCGCTATCGCCGCGGGCACGCTGGCGCCAAAGTCGGCGGTGAGCGGTATGATCGTCACCTGCCCAAAATTCGAAGGCGACGGCCGGACGCTCTCGCCGATGGCTGGCCAGGCGCTCGTGAAAAACCTGTATCCGGGCCGCTACGGTATCGCTGCGCTGCCCGGGGCGAGTCGCATTGCGCTTGGCGAGGAGTGGGTTCAGACCAATACACTGGACGGCCAGAAGACGCACGACTCGTTTCTGCGCGTCGGTGAGCCGGGCTATTTCCAGGAATTCGGTCCGGCGGGCTTCCACGTTTCGATCGGCTTCGCCAACCCGAAGGTCATCAACGAGCGCCGCTACAACGACACCCATTCCGGCATGTGCGATACGGGCGCCGTCGGCGGCAACCTCACTTGCACCTTTGAGGTCATCGGTAAGGTCACCGGATCGCGCCTGAGCCGAACTCCGGATCAGCGCTTGTACAGCAGCGGCGGCCGCAGCGCATTGTCGTTCACGCAGTGCTATGTCAGCTTAGGCG
>JAYWAJ010000097.1:0-6989 GCA_043782525.1 Deltaproteobacteria bacterium
AGCGCGATCTGCGGGAGCGAGTGCGCCAGCACCAGCGAGGCGGCGAGGGCGGCGCGAATCAGGTCGCTCGCGATCATCACCCGCTTGACCGGCCAGCGATCGACCAGCACCCCCGCGGCCGGGGCGATGAGGACCGCGGGAGCCATGATGGAGACGATCACCAGCGAGACGTCGCTGGCGCTGCCGTGCATGCGGAAGGTGATGCGGCTGATGACGCCGAAGAGGGCGAGGAAGTCGCCGAAGATGGAGACGAAGGCCGCGAGCCAGAGGGTGCGGAAGGCGGGCTGGGCGAAGACTGCCCGGAAGCCGGCGGGCTGCGGGGAAGCGGGCACGCGATTCAATAGCACATGCTAAAGTCGGTCCGATGGACTCGATCAAGATCGAGCAGCTCGTCAAGGACGCCGACTTCGACCTGCGCCTCGAGCTGCTGGCCGGTGAGAACGGGCTCGACCGCCGCATCGTCAGCTCGCGCATCCAGAAGCCCGGGCTGGCGCTCTCCGGCTTCACCGAGCACATCCACAAGGACCGGCTGCAAGTCTTCGGCAACACCGAGATCAGCTACCTCGCGACCCTCAAGCACGACGAGGCGATGAAGCGGGTGCGCAACCTCTTTCAGCTGCCCCTCGCCTGCCTGGTGGTCACCAAGAACCTTCCGGTGGAAGACTGGATGAAGCGCGAGGCCTCCGACGCGCGGGTGCCGCTCCTGCGCACCAGCCACCTCTCCTCGACCTTCATCGACAACATCGAGCGCTTCCTCCAGGAGGCGCTCACCGCCTCGACCTCGGTGCACGGCGTGCTCATCGACGTCATCGGCGTCGGCGTGCTCATCCTCGGCAAGAGCGGCATCGGCAAGAGCGAATTGGCGCTCGATCTCGTCACCCGCGGCCACCGCCTGGTGGCCGACGACATCGTCGACCTGAAGCGCAAGCAGAGCGGCAGCGTCTACGGGAGCGGGTCGGAGATCATCAAGCACCACATGGAGATCCGCGGCATCGGCATCATCAACATCAAGGACCTCTTCGGCGTCTCGGCGGTCCGCGAGCGCAAGAAAGTGGAGATGGTGGTGGAGCTGGTCGAGTGGGACGACAAGGTCGAGTACGACCGGCTGGGCGTCGAGGAGCAGAAGTACTCGATGCTCGACGTCGAGGTGCCGCTCCTGGTGGTGCCGGTGCGGCCGGGACGCAACCTGACCACCATCGTCGAGGTGGCGGCGCGCAACCACCTGCTCAAGCTGCAGGGGCACCACTCGGCGAAGGAGTTCCAGGAGAAGCTGTCGCGGGAGATCGCGCAGGCCACCGTCACGCGCGGGATCGGCGACGAGGTGGAGTAGGTGGCGGACCCGGAGCAGGAGAACAATCCGCCGGCGCGCGGGAAGGACACGCACCGCATCGTGCTGGTGACGGGGCTGTCGGGCGCGGGCAAGTCGACGGCCACCAAGGCGCTCGAAGACCTCGGCTACTTCTGCATCGACAACCTGCCGGTGATGCTCCTGCCCAAGCTCCTCGAGCTAGTCTCGCACGGCACCAGCGACGAGGTGCAGCGGCTGGCCATCGTGGTCGACGCGCGGGAGGCGCGCTTTCTCGAGAAGACGCCGGCCGCGCTGGAAGAAGTGCGGCGCGAAGGGCACCAGCTCGAGGTCATCTTCTTCGACAGCACCGACGAGGCGCTCATGCGGCGCTTCTCGGAGACGCGGCGGCGCCACCCGCTCAGCCCCGACGGCAGCGTGGCCGACGGCATCGCCCAGGAGCGGCTGCTGCTCGCGCAGCTGCGGGCGCTGGCCGACCAGATCATCGACACCACGCGGCTCAACGTCCACGAGCTGCGCGACACCATCACCGCCAAGTTCGGTGGGCCCGGGCGGGAGAACGCGCTCAACATCACGCTGCTCAGCTTCGGCTTCCGCAACGGCATTCCGCCGGCCAGCGACCTGGTCTTCGACGTGCGCTTCCTGCCCAATCCGTACTTCGTCGAAGGGCTGAAGCCGCATCCAGGGACCGACCCGCGCGTCTCGAGCTGGGTGCTGGAGCGGACCCAGACGCAGGAGTTTCTCTCCCGGCTGGAGGGGATGCTGGCCTTCCTGATTCCGCAGTACCGGGCGGAAGGGAAGAGCTACCTGACCGTCAGCATCGGCTGCACCGGCGGGCGGCACCGCAGCGTCGCGCTCTCCGAGGAGCTGGGGAAGCGGCTGCGGGAGAACCAGCGGGCCAACGTCAAGGTCACCCACCGCGACGTCCTCAAGGTCTGAAAAAGAGCAAAAGCACACCGCGAAGGAGCGAAGATCCGCGAAGGATCGCGAAGAAGAGCGTTTGGGTCGGGACCGAGGCCACGCGCCGGCTCGGAGGTGGCCCGGGGCCAAAAGCCAAACCGAACAAGGCTTCGCGAACCCTTCGCTAACTTCGCGCCTTCGCGGTGTGCCTTTGCTTCTAGGCTTTCTGGTTGCGGCGCTTCATTTCTTCGCGGGTGAAGAGGCCCTTCTCCACGCACAATTCGGCGAGGGAGCGCAGGACCAGGGCGCCCTTTTCCATCGAGGCGCGCAGCGCCTCCAGCGTCGAGATGTCTTCCTCGGTGAGGTCGTCGCCCGCGATGGCGCCGCCGCCGCCCGCCGAGAACAACGCGTCGAAGCTCAAACGCGGCGGAGGCGTCGAGAGGGCCGGCTGCCGCATGCCCGGATCGGTCTTGGGCGGGATGGCGGTCCGGGGGGCGCGCGCGTCGAAGTGCGGCGCTGCGTCCGGCGCCGGCTTTCCCCGGACGGGGCCCGTGGGCTCGCGGCGCGAGGGCAATTGGGCGGGCACCTCGACGCCAAGCTGTTTGGCGATGCGCGAGAGCGGCGTCCCCTCGCTGCCGATGTCCTCGCCGACGTTGACCACCTCGAAGGCCTCCTGCTGCGCCTCGGCGTCGTCGTTCTCGATCTCGATGGCGGCGAGCTTGTCGTCCTGCACTTCCTCGGGCTTGCCGGTGCCGGCGTTGGGCGAGGCGTAGAGGGTGCGCACCGCGCGGAGGATCTCGCTCGGCCCGGCGACGGCGGGGCGCACGCGCTTCTGCGTCTTGCGCCGCACTACGCCGATCGACTCCTGGTCGGTGGGGTCGGCCATCGCCAGCCAGAGGAGGTCGCCGTTCTCGCGCAGCGCCACCGGCAGGACGAAGCGGTCGGCGCAGGTGCGGGCGTCGAGGAGCGCCACCGCGGCCGGCTCGGGAGGCGTCATGGAGAGGTCGATGCGGGGCAAGCCCAGCTCGACGGAGATGGCACGGGCGACGGTGCCCTCGGTGGCGTAGCCCAGCTCCGCCACCTGCTGGACCACGTGGCCGCCGGAGGTGGAGCGGGTGCGGCTCATCACCGAGTCGTGCTGGCGCTCGTCGAGGATCTGGATCTTGACGAGCAGTTCGACGATGGTCCCCACGCACGGCCTCCTCTGGCGAATTGTATACCAGCCGCGCGCTGCGGAGAAGTTAGGCGCGGACCACGGTGAGGTTTTCCGCCGCGCCGGTGGGCTTGCCTTCGCGCGGCCCGTGCTCGCCGACGGTGCCGGAGGCGGGCGCGGTCAGCTGCACCAGGTACTCGCCGGTGAAGCAGGCGTCGCAGAAGGACCGCTCCTCGGCCTGGGCAGCCGCGTGCATGCCTTCCCGCGAGAGGTAGCCGAGGCTGTCGGCGGTGACGTACCTGGCGATCTCCGCCTCGGTGTGGGAGGCGGCGATGAGCTCGCTGCGCACCGGCGTGTCGATGCCGTAGTAGCAGGGCCACCGGGTCGGCGGCGCGCTGATGCGCAGGTGGATCTCGCGGGCGCCGGCGTCGCGGATCATCTTGACGATCTTCCGCGAGGTGGTGCCGCGCACGATGGAGTCGTCGACGACGACGACCCGCTTGCCGCGCACCACGCCCGGCACCGGGTTGAGCTTGAGCTTGACGCCGAAGTGGCGGATGGACTGCGAAGGCTCGATGAACGTTCGCCCCACGTAGTGCGAGCGGATCAGGCCCATCTCGTAGGGAATGCCGCTCTGCTCGGAGTAGCCCAGCGCCGCGGCCACCCCGGAGTCCGGCACCGGCACGACGATGTCCGCGTCGGCCGGCGCCTCAATGGCGAGCCGCTTCCCCAGCGCCTTGCGGGTGGCGTAGACCGAGCGGCTGAAAACCGTCGAGTCCGGCCGCGCGAAGTAGATCAACTCGAAGATGCACTTGCCCGACCGCTGCTTGGGCAGGGTCTGGATGGTGCGCAGGCCCTTGTCGTCGACCACCACCATCTCGCCGGGCTCGACCTCGCGCAGGTACTCGGCCTCGATGAGGTCGAGGGCGCAGGTCTCGCTGGCGAAGACGATGCCGCCGTTCTTCAGCTTGCCCAGCACCAGCGGGCGGAAGCCGAGCGGATCGCGGACGGCGACCAGGCCCTTCTCGGTGAGGAAGATGAGCGAGTAGGCGCCCCGGACCGTCGAGAGAGCGGCGCGGATGCGCTCCTCGATTGCGCCTTCGCGCTGGTGGGCGAGGAGGTGGACGATGACCTCGGTGTCGGAGCTGCCCTGGAAGAGCGCGCCCTTGCTGGCGAGGTCGTCCCGAAGCTCGTCGGCGTTGACGAGGTTGCCGTTGTGGGAGACGGCGATGAAGCCGGCGGTGGTGCGGGCCACCATCGGCTGCGCGTTGGCGAGGACCGACTGGCCGGCCGTCGAGTAGCGCGTATGGCCGACCGCGGAAGTGCCGGGCAGACCGGCGATCGCCTGCTGGTCGAAGATGTCGGCGACCAGGCCCATCGACTTGTGCAGGTGCATCTTGCTGCCGTCCCAGGAGGCGATGCCGGCCGACTCCTGCCCGCGGTGCTGCAGGGCGTGGATGCCGAGGTAGGAGAGGTTGGCCGCCTCGGGATGGCCGAAGATGCCGAAGACGCCGCACTCGTCGTGGAACTTGTCGTCGAGCGCGTCGGGGGCGGAGGCCGAAGTCCGGGGCATGGGATCTCCGAGGCGCAAGGGGCCGCAAGGGTACAGAGGCCTGCCCCGATCCGCAACGCGAAGTGTGCTCGCTCATCAGAAGCGCCATGTCTGACGACAAAGAATCCCGCATCGTCGAAGCCCGTCTCAAGCTGCGCGAGCGCTTCCTGGCTCGCATGACGGAGACGCCTGCCGCTGCCGACGCCCGCCCGCTGGGCCACGGTCCGCAGAACCGTCACGGCATGCCGCGGATCCCGGAAGGCCAGACGGTCACCCAGGGGTGGCCTGTCCTCGACCTGGGCCGTCAACCGGAGGTGAAGCTCTCGCAGTGGGAGCTGATCGTCGACGGCGCGGTCGAGGAGCCGCTCAAGCTGTCGTGGAAGCAGTTCATGGAGCTGCCGCAGCAGAAGGACGTGAGCGACTTCCACTGCGTGACCGCCTGGTCCAAGCTGGACGTGCCTTGGGAAGGCGTGCAGCTCTCGACGGTGCTGGCGCTGGCGCGGCCGAAACCCGAAGCGTCGCATCTAAGCACGCACGCGTATGATGGCTACAGCACCAACTTTCCGCTCGAGGAGGCGCTCAAGGATGACGTGCTCCTGGTCCACACCGCCGAGGGAAAGCCGCTGCCGACGGGGCACGGCGGGCCGGTGCGGATCATCACGCCGCAGCTCTATGCCTGGAAGGGGGCGAAGTGGATCCATCGCATCGAGATCCTGACGCGCGACCGGCCGGGCTACTGGGAGCTGCGCGGGTATTCCAACACGGCGCATCCCTGGAGGAACGACCGGTACGGGTAGAGCCGGCTGCGGCGGCGCACCTCGGAGAGGTGATGGGCCGTCGTGATCCGGCGCCGGGGGCGCCTCCACGAAGGGGGAGCTCGCTCCCCCCTCGACCCCCCAAGATCTTTTTGGCGGCGACCTTATTGTTGATGGCGGCCTCGGTCCAGGCGGCGCCGCGGCAGAACGTCCTCGAGTTCGTGCACGCGCGGCTGGCGACGGACCGCGCGCTCGAGCCGGCCCGGCGGGCGGCGCTGGAGGCGGCCATCCAGGAGCGCTTCGCCAACTACGGCTTCAACATCGTCAAGCCCGAGAAGCCCGAGGACGCCCGCACGCTCCTGCACGTGATCGAAGAGGGGGTGATGGACGACGTCGAGCCCGCGCGCATCGCCGAGGTGGGCTTCGCCGCCTACCAGGCGATCTGGCGCGGGGCTCCGGCCGAGGCGGTCGACGGCATCGCCCTCTATGGCTACCAGAAGAAGATTCCGGCCGACTCGATCGCGGCCTGGGCCAACGGCTACCGCGAAGGGGTCGCCGCTGGCGTGCCCGGCGAGGTGATGGCCGACGCCATCCACGAGGCGATGGCGCAGGGCTGGCCCGACGCGACCTTCAACACCGTCAAGTGGGCGCTGGTGTCGGCGGTCAAGGCGGGCTTCGAGGTGCGGCTCTATGCGGCCTACATCCTCGCGGGGATGCGCAAGGATCCGGAGCATCCGGGGGGGCTGCAGCAGGTGCTGCGGAAGAAGTTCAGCGAGGCGGGGCGCAGCAAGGCGAAGTTGCCGCAGCCGGAGTACAAGGGCGCGTTCTCGGTGGATGTGGCGCCGGCGCCGCGGGTGACGGTCGCGCCCGGGGGGGCGTTCACGGTCACGTCGCCGTCGCCGTCGCCGCCGACGACCACGACGCCGACCACGACTCCGGGGGAGGAGCGGAAGCATCGGCGCAAGCCGCCGCCGCCCAGTGAAGCGCCGCCCGAGCAGCCGCAGATCTGGCCCGGCCTCGAGCGCGCGGTGCGCGGCTACCTCGGCACGCCCTACGTCTGGGGCGGGCTCACCCACCGCGGCATCGACTGTTCGGGGCTGACCATGAACTCCTATCGCGAGGTGTCGATCGGCATCCCGCGCGTCTCGAAGCAGCAATGGGAGACGGGGACCGCCGTCGAGCCTGCCCACCTGCGGGACGGCGACCTCGTCTTCTTCGACACCCTGGGCAACGGCGTCTCGCACGTCGGCATGGTGGTGGACGCCGGCCGCCGGCGCATCGTCCACGCCAGCTCGTCGCGGGGCGTGACGGAGGCGGACCTCG
>JAYWAJ010000098.1:0-2642 GCA_043782525.1 Deltaproteobacteria bacterium
GTCAACACCGACAACGGCGACATCCTCGCCACCGGCGAGACCACCCAGAACGCGGCCCAGCTGGACGATCTCACCTGTGGCAAGGAGGCCATCAAGAAGGCCTCCAAGGTCTTCTCGCAGGACATGATCAAAAAGATCGCCTCGCGCTGGTCGCAGGACGTCTCGGGCGGCAACGAGATCCACGTCACCGTCCACAAGGTCTCGGGCTTCAAGCAGGCCACCGACTTCAAGAGCGCGCTCACCCAGCACGTGCGCGGCGTCAAGGGCGTCTCGCAGCGCAGCTTCGCCGGCGGCACCCAGGAGCTCGACGTGACCCTGGTCGGCTCGACCGATCAGTTCGCCTCCGAGGTGGAGGCGAAGAAGCTGGGCAAGTTCTCGGTGAAGGTCACCGGCGTGACGGCGAATACCGTCGACCTCGAGCTCGGTCAGTGACTTCTGCGGCTAGAAGCAAAGGCACACCGCGAAGACGCGAAGTTCCGCGAAGGCTCGCGAAGAAAAGCCTTGCGGTCGGAACCGAGGCCGTGCGCCCCCTCAGAGGTGGCCCTTCCAACAACCAACCCAAAACTTCGCGCACCTTCCCGGATCTTCGTGCCTTCGCGGTGTGCTCTTGCTTTTCCTTGGCGTGCGCAACGGCGAAGCCGGCGATGGCGCGGGTGGAGCTGAAGTGTCCGGCGGGCGCAGCGGAGCTGACGGTGGACGGCGCGCCCTCGGGAAAGCCGCAGGGCAAGACGCGGCTGACGCTGCGGCCGGGGCATCATGTGTTCGCGGTGCGGGGCGAGGACGGAAGCGTGCAGGTGCGGGCCGCCGACCTTGGCCCCGGGGACTGGATCGCGCTCGATCTGGGAGGCACGAAATGAAGTTGATCCTCTGCGGTGCAGCCTTCCTCATCGCCGCGCTGGTGGCCACGCCGCGGCTCTCGGCGGAGGCGAAGACGGCGGCGATCTCTGCGCTCGAAGGCAAGGCCTCGAAGTCGCGGGGCACCGCGCCGCCCAGTCCATTGTCGGTGGGCTCAAACGTCGGGCAGGGCGACACCCTCGCCACCGGGGACGAGGCGCGGCTGGAGCTGAAGTTCTCCGACGGGAGCGCGCTGCGGCTGGGACCGAAGGCAAAGATGCTGCTCAGCGAGGCCCACTTTGGCGGCGGCGTCGCCAAGCGGAAGATGACCGCGCGGCTCTTCTTCGGAAACATCTGGGCCAAGGTCACCAGCGCCATCCAGGGCGAGCAGAAGTTCGCCATCGAGACGGAGAACGCGGTCGCCGGCGTGCGCGGGACGACGTTCCGGGTCGACGCGCGCACCGACAAGAGCGTGCTGGTCCGCGTCTACGCAGGCGCGGTGGCGGTGGCGAAGAACGTGCCCATCTACGCCAACGGCAAGCCCGGCGAAGGCCGGCGGGAAGTGAGCGGCCCCGACGAGGTCTCGCGCGAACAGTGGGAGAAGATCGTCGGCAAGCAGATGCAGATCCTCATCGCCGCCGACGGCACGCCGGGCGAGCCGGAGAAGTTCGCGGAGGACGCCGACAAGAACGACGCCTGGGCGCAGTGGAACCAGGAACGCGACGCGAAGAAGTGAACGTCCCCAACGCCCTGACCACGCTGCGTCTCGTCGGCGTGCCGGTCTTCATCGCGCTCTTCCTCACCGGGCACCTGGGCGCGGCGCTCGGCGTCTTCATCGGAGCGATGTTCACCGACTGGCTCGACGGCATCGCCGCCCGCGCCTTGAAGCAGTTCACCCGCATCGGCGCCATCATGGACCCCATCGCCGACAAGCTGATGGGCATGGCCGCGCTGGGCCTGCTTAGCTGGTCGCGCCACCTGCCCATCTGGCTCTTGTACCTGCTCATCTTCCGCGAGGTCTGCATCTTCAGCGCCATCGGCATCCTCACGCGCACCGGCCGGAGCTATGCCATCCGGCCGACCCGCTTCGGGAAGTACGCCACCTTCTTCCTCGCCGCGACCACCATCTACGCGCTGCTGCAGGCCGCCCGGGGCGCCGGCACCACCCCGGCGCTGATGGCGCTGACCCTCATCTCCGCCCAGTGCATCGTGGTCAGCTGGGCGCAGTACCTGGCCATGTTCATCGACCTGATGCGCAGGCCTCCGCAGCCGGCCTGAAGCGCTTGACCCGACCGGGGCTGCCTGCTACACGCCCACGTCCGGTTCGCGTCGTTAGTTCAGCGGTAGAACACCACCTTGACACGGTGGGGGTCGCTGGTTCGATTCCAGCACGACGCACCAGTTCCCGAGGGCCCGGCCGGAACGCCGGGCCTTTGTCTTTCAGAGGTGAAACGCCATGCCCGAGATGCTGCAGATCACGCTCCCCGACGGCTCGAGCAAGCAGGTGCCCGCCGGCACCCCGGTGGCGGAGTTCGTGAAGACGCAGATCGGCGCCGGTCTCGCCCGGGCGGCGCTCTTCGCCAGGCTCGACGGCGAGGAGCTGGATCTGAGCCGGCCGCTGCAGCGATCGGGCGCGCTCAAGATCTTCACCAGCAAGCAGCGCGAGGGCCTGGACCTCATCCGCCACGACGCGGCCCACGTGGTCGCCAGCGTGGTGCAGCGGCTCTTTCCCGGAACGCAGGTCACCATCGGCCCGCACACCGAGGAGGGCTTCTACTACGACTTCTTCCGCAAGGAGCCCTTCACCC
>JAYWAJ010000099.1:0-2638 GCA_043782525.1 Deltaproteobacteria bacterium
TCCGAGGTTCATCCCTCCGACCGCGGGGCATTCGCTTTTTCCGCCGCCCCTTGGCGACCGGCGGCGCCAAAGCAAAAGCGCACCGCGGAGGCGCGGAGAACGCGGCGAAAAGCAGCGGAGTTTTTGGTTTTGCTGGTGGGTGGCGGAAGCGGTTGCGGGTCGCGCGACTGCCGAGGCGACGCGACCAGCTCCCCTGAAAGTGCAGTCCCCCCAAAAACTCCGCGCCCCCTCCGCGCCTCCGCGGTGCGCTTTGAAGCCGCGGAGAGGACTGCGCGGTGCGCTCTGAAGCCGCGGAGGAGTGCTACTTCACGGTCACCCGGATGAACTTCCGCTTGCCGACCTTGAGCAGGTGCACGCCGGCGGGCAGTCTTGCGTTGGGGTCGGCGACCCGTTCGCCTTCGATGCTGACGCCGCCTTGCGCGATCAGGCGCCGCGCTTCCGAGCCCGACGAGGCCAGACCCAGCTGGGCGAGCGTCTTCGCCAGCGGCACCGCCTCGGCGCCCGGGTCGCGCGAGACCTCCTTCTCCTCGATCTCGTCCGGCAGCTCGCGCCGCGCGTGGACCTGCTCGAACTGTTCCTCTGCCAGCCGGGCCGCGTCTGCCCCGTGGTAGCGGGCGACGACCTCCTTGGCCAGCTCGCTCTTGGCCTGCTTGGGATGCCCAGCGCGCAGCGCGGCGATCTCGGCGAGGCTGCGGCGGGAGAGCAGCTCGAAGTACCGCCACATCAGCCCGTCCGAGACGCTCATCAGCTTGCCGTATTGCTCGCCCGGCGCCTCGTCGATGCCGACGTAGTTGTTCAGCGACTTGCTCATCTTGTCGCCGACGATCTTTCCCTCGACCTCCCGCGCGTCGAGGCCTTCCAACAAAGGCCCGGTGAGGCACACTTGGGGAGCCTGCCCGTACTCCTTCTGCAGCTGCCGGCCGACGAGGAGATTGAAGAGCTGGTCCGACGACCCCAGCTCGACGTCGGCCTTGAGCGCCACCGAGTCGTAGCCCTGCGCCAGCGGATAGAGCAGCTCGTGCAGCGCGATGGGCGTCTCGTGGTGCCAGCGTTTCTTGAAGTCGTCGCGCTCGAGCATCCGCGCCAGCGTGTAGCGGGCCGCCAGCTTGATCATCCCCGCGGCGCCCAGCGGCCGCAGCCACTCCGAGTTGAAGCGCACTTCCGTCGCGCCCTGATCCAGCACCTTGAAGACCTGCTTCTGGTAGGTCTCCGCATTGGCGGCGATCTGCTCGTCGCTGAGGGGCGGGCGCGTCGTATTGCGCCCGGTCGGGTCGCCGATCGAGGCGGTGAAGTCGCCAATGAGGAAGATGACGGTGTGCCCGAGATCCTGGAAGCGCCGCATCCGCTCGAGGGGAACCGTGTGCCCCAGGTGCAGGTCGGGCGCGGTCGGATCGAAGCCCATCTTGATCCGCAGCGGGACTTCCTTCTCGTAGGAGCGCTGCAGCTTGCGAAGCAGATCCTCGCGGGTGTGCACGTCGACCGCGCCGCGGGTCACCTCGGCGAGCTGCTCCTCCGGTGTCGCCTTCCTCAATGCAGAGCTCATTCCGGCAACTTCTCCTGGACGCGCACGATGCTGCGGGCGCGCCCGGTCACTTCGTCGATGTCCACGATGGCGCCCTGCAGCCGCACGTCGCCCGAGCCCAGCTCGAACGAGGCGTGGCGCTGGGTGAGGAACCGCTCGATGGCGACCTCCTTGCGCAGCCCGATGACGCTGTCCCACGGCCCGCACATCCCCACGTCGGTGATGAAGGCCGTCCCGCCGCGCAGCACGCGCTCGTCCGCGGTCTGGATGTGCGTGTGCGATCCCAGCACCGCGCTGACCCGGCCGTCGAGGTAGTGGCCCATGGCGTTCTTCTCGCTGGTCGCCTCGCAGTGCATGTCGACGAAGATGCAGCGCGCGCCGCCCTGGCGAAGCTCGGCCACCAGCGCGTCGGCGGCCCGGAACGGATCGTCGAGCGGCTTCATGAAGACGCGCCCTTCGAGGTTGATGACGCCCAGCCGTCCGCCCCCGCGCGTCTCGAGCACGGTGTGGCCGCGGCCGGGGGCGCCTGCCGGATAGTTGGCCGGCCGCAGCTGCCGGGCAGAGGGCTTGTCGAGGTAGCCGTTGATCTCGCGCTTGCTCCAGGTGTGGTTGCCGCTGGTGAGCAGGTCGAGCCCGGAGGCGAGCAGCTCGTCGGCGGCGTCCGGCGTGATGCCCGCGCCGCCGGCCGCGTTCTCGGAGTTGCCGATGCAGAGGTCGAGCCCGTGCTGCGCGCGCAGGAGCGGCACGAAGTGACGGACGGCGGCGCGCCCCGGCTTTCCCACGATGTCGCCGACGAAGAGGAGCTTCATGTCAGGTCCGGATGAGCCTCGCTTCGGTGCAGACCGCGGCGACGCGGCGGTCATGCTCGCCCAGCGGCACCTCTGGCACAAGCTGAACTTCGAAGACCAGCGCCACCGCCAGGGCCGGGCAGAGGGCGAGGGTGGCGTCGTAGTGCCCCTTGCCGCGGCCCAGCCGCCCGCCGCGCGCGTCGGCCGCCACCGCGGGAACGACGAGGAGGTCGAGGGAGGAGAGCGGCACCGTCGCGCCGGCGGGCTCCTCGATGCCGAGCGCGCCCGGGACGAAGGCGCCGGTCGCGCGGCGGAAGGCGAGGGCGCG
>JAYWAJ010000100.1:0-2629 GCA_043782525.1 Deltaproteobacteria bacterium
CCGGGATGCTCGCCGTCGGCGTGCCCGCCCGGGTGCGCCGCCCGCTCACCGACGAAGAAAGGCAACACCTGCGCCACAGCGCCGCCCACTACGTCGAGCTGGCGCGGGGACACCGCTGATGGCCTGGGAAGCGCCGGCGGAGGTGGTCGACAAGCACGCTTCGCTGCGCGCGTCCGGGATGCTGCGCGAGTTCACCGACGTCGGCATCCGCATCCTCGCCGAGGCTTCGCAGCAGAAGACCGTCGGGCGCGGCACCTACGCCTTCCGCGCCGGCGACCCGTCCGACTCGCTCTGGTTCATCGCCAAGGGCACGCTGCACCTGGTGCCCCGCGACGGCGGCGCCATGCTCGGCGAGGTCTCGGCCGGCGACACGCTGGGCGGCTTCTCGCTCCTGGCCGGAGGCGAGCACCTCCTCTCCGCCATGGCCCTCACCGACGTCGAGCTGCTGCAACTTTCGAGCGCGGCCTTCGAGGAGCTGAAGACTTCACACCCCCGCACCGCCCTCAAGCTCACCATCGCGCTGGCGCAGGATCTCGCCGAGCGCCTGCGGGAGGCCAAGGGACCGCTCCGCGAGTTCCTCGTCTGGCAAATCAGCAAGCGCCAGTCGGAAGGTCGCTAAAGCCCGGCGTTTCGCGCTAGGCTGTCCGGCTCACTTTCCGGGGTGCCATCTGGGCGGCCTGCTCTTCAACTTCCTGAAGAACTTCCACGGGCCTGCGGTCTACGTCGGCGTCCTCTTCATCCTCATCACCTGTGGCCTGGGCATCCCGCTGCCCGAGGACGTGCCGCTCATCACCGGCGGCTACCTGGTGGCGCGGTCGGGCTCGCTGCCGCTGATGATCGCCACCGGGCTCGCCGGCATCCTCATCGGCGACAGCATGATCTTCCGCGCCGGACAGACCTACGGCGAGAAGCTCCTCGAGACGCGGCTGGGCCGGCACATCCCCGTCGAGCGCGTGCGGCGGATCAGCTGCCTCTTCGACAGGCACGGCGCCAAGTTCATCCTGGTGGCGCGCTTCGTGCCGGGCCTGCGCGCGGTGACCTATTTCGTCGCCGGGACCACCGGCGTTCCCTTCTGGAAGTTCCTCCTCTTCGACGGCATCGCCGCCTGCGTCTCGGCGCCGGCCTGGGTGGTGCTGGGGTGGTGGGCGCGCAAGCACAACATGATCCACAAGGCCATGCGCATCTCCAGCCACGCCGAGCTGGCCCTGCTCCTCGTCTTCGCCCTCTGCGCCGCCGGCTGGTTCACCATCGCCACCCTGCGCCGGCGCGCGCGACGCCGGCGGGGCGAAGTGACCACGCCGCCCCAGGTCGCGCCGCTGCACGCCGTCGACGGCCGGGTGCGGAGAAGCTGATCATGTGCGGCCGGGTGACGCTGACCATGCCCGAGGTCCAGGAGGTGGCCCGCCTGCTCGAGGCGCGCATCTCCCCCGCGGACGCCTTGCTCTACCGGCCGCGCTGGAACGCCGCGCCCACCGACCGCCACTGGGTGGTGGAGGCGTCGCCGCAGGGGCGGGTGCTCCTCCCCGCGGTGTGGGGTTTCATGAACGGCGCCATCAACGCCCGCAGCGAGACGGCGGCGCGGCTCTTTCGCAAGCCCTTCGCGCAGCGCCGCGTGGTGGTGCCGGCCGACGGTTTCTACGAGTGGACGGGGCCGAAGAACGCACGGCGCCCGGTCTGGTTTCGTCCGCGCGACGGGGGCCTGCTCTTCCTCGCCGGGCTCGCCGAGGAACGGCCGCCGCCGGCGACGGGCGAGGAGCCGCTGCCCGGCAGCCGGCTCGGGTTCGTGGTGCTGACCACGGAAGCGGCGGGCGAGGTGGCGCGGGTGCACGACCGCATGCCGGTCGTCCTCTCCCGGGAGAGCGCGCAGGCCTGGCTCGAGCGCCCCGACACCGGCCTTTTGCTGCCTTCCGATCGACTGACCGGAAAGGAAGTCTCGCCCCGGGTCAACGACGTCCGCAACGACGACCCGGCGCTCCTCGACCCGGCGCCGCAGCTCAGCCTGCTCTAGGCTCCTTGCCGCCCCCGCCGAAGATCCGCTTCAGCCAGCCGACCAGTCCGCCGCCCGGCGCCAGGGTGCCGTTGCCGTCGCCCTCGGGCACCGCCGACTCCGCCAACCGCGTCTTCACTTCCGCGGGCGTGTCCTTGGTGGAGAAGTTCGCCGTCGCGCTCTTGCCCGACTGCTGGTCCTCGGCGGTGACGGTGAGGATCGACTCCGCCGAGAGCGAGAAGACGATGTCGAAGGACAGGGTCCCGCGCACCGCCTTGGGCAGCCCCGGGATCACCAGCGTCCCCAGGTATTCGTTGTCCTGCGCCTTGTCGCCGTCGCCCTGGAAGATGGACACCTCGAGCGACTCCTGATCGTCGCGGGTGGTCGAGATGCGCAGCGACTTCTTGAAGGGCAGGGAGGTGTTGCGCTCGATGATCTTGCGAAAGCGCCCGCCGGGCAGGCCGACGCCGATGCTCATCGGCAGCACGTCAACCAGCACCAGGCCGCCGATCGGCCCCGCATCGATGCTGTGGGCGAGCAGGGCCGCGCCCAGCGCCACCGCCTCGTCGGGATGGACCGCCTTGGACGGCTCGCGCCCGAAGAAGTTGCGGATGCGCTCGCGCACCAGCGGCATGCGGCTCT
>JAYWAJ010000101.1:0-6925 GCA_043782525.1 Deltaproteobacteria bacterium
TCGCGGCGCCCGGCCAGCCGGTCATCCAGCTCGAGGGCCGGGGCCTGGAGCTGTCGGTGACGCTCTCGCCAGCGGAGGCCGGACAGCTCCACGCCGGGATGGCCATCGCCTTCGAGGCGGACGGCGCGCGCGGCTCGGCGAAGATCACCGCCATCGCTCCCGGCGAGGACGCCATCTCGCACCGGACGCTGCTGCGGGCGCGCGTCACGGCGGCGCCGCCCGGCCTGCGCCAGGGCGACTTCGCGCGGCTGCTGGTGCCCGGCAGCGCCTCCGGCCGGCTGTCGCTGCCGCGCACGGCGCTGGTCGAGCGCGGCGATCTCACCGGCGTCTTCGTCGCCCGGGAGGGGCACGCCGAGCTGCGCTGGCTGGCGCTGGGCGACGCCTCGGCCGCCTCCGTTTCCGTCCGCGCCGGGCTGCAGCCGGGCGAGCCGGTCATCGACCACCCGGGCGCGCTGCGGGACGGACAGCCCATCGAGGTGGTCGATGGCCGCTGAAGCGCGGCTCGGCCTCGCCGGGCGACTCGCCGGGACCTTCCTGCACAGCAGGCTCACACCGCTCATCGTGTTGGCCTCGATGGTCGCGGGCCTGATCGCCATCGCGGTCACTCCCCGCGAGGAGGAGCCGCAGATCGTGGTCCCGATGATCGACGTGCTGGTTCCCTTCCCGGGCGCCTCCCCGCGCGAGATCGAGAGCCAGGTCACCACCCCGCTCGAGCGCAGGCTGTGGGGCATCCCCGGCGTCGAGTACCTCTACAGCTCGAGCCGGCCCGGCGCGGCGCTCCTCACCGTGCGCTTCAAGGTGAACGAGCCGCTCGAGCCCAGCATCGTCAAGGTGCAGAAGGAGCTGGCGGCCCATCCGGAGGTGTTTCCTCCCGGCGCGCTGGCCCCGGTGGTGCGCCTCCTCACCATCGACGACGTGCCCTTCCTGACGCTGACCCTGCATGGCGGAGACCTGCCGGCGGGAACGCTGCGGACGCTCGCCGAAGAGACGGCGCGGGAGATCGCCGCCGTGCGCGCGACTGCGCAGGTCCAGGTCATCGGCGGAGCGCGCCGCACCGTGCGCGTCGAGCCCGACCCGGACCGGCTGCGCTCCCTGGGGATCTCGCTGGCCGAGCTGGTGCCGGCGCTGCGCTCCGCCGACGCCCAGCTCCCCGCGGGAGCCCTGGTCGAGGGCGGAACTCGCACCATCCTGGAAACCGCGGGCTTCGTGCGCTCGGCAGGAGAGATCCGCCGGCTGGTGGTCGCGAGCCGGGCCGGACGGCCCGTGTACCTCGAGGACGTGGCCCGCGTCACCGACGGACCCGAGCCCGAGCCGGCCGTGGTGCTGGTGGCCCGCAAGGGCGAGCCGGGCTTCGAGCAGGCGGTGTCCATCACCGTGGCCAAGCGCGCCGGCACCAACGCAACCGCGCTGGCCCGCGAGGTGCTGCTGAAGACAGACGCACTGCGCGGCCGCCTCCTTCCCAGGAGCGTCCACCTCGACGTCACGCGGAACTACGGAGAGACCGCCGGAGAGAAGTCGAGCGAGCTGATCGAGCACCTGCTCATCGCCACGCTCTCCGTCATCGCGCTCATCCTGCTCGCCATGGGCTGGCGCTCGGCGGCAGTGGTCGCGGTCGCCGTGCCGGTCACGCTCGCGCTCACGCTGCTGCTGACGTTCTTGCTCGGCTACACGCTCAACCGCGTCACCCTCTTCGCGCTCATCTTCTCCATCGGCATCCTCGTCGACGACGCCATCGTGGTGGTCGAGAACGTCCACCGCCACCTGCACCTGCCCGGACCGCGCCGCAGCTTCGCGCGCACCGTGCTCGAGGCGGTGGACGAGGTCGGCAACCCGACCATCCTCGCCACCTTTGCGGTCATCGCCGCCATCCTGCCGATGGCGCTGGTGCGCGGCCTGATGGGCCCGTACATGCGGCCGATCCCGGTCGGCGCGAGCCTCGCCATGCTCTTCTCGCTCGCGGTGGCCTTCATCGTCAGCCCTTGGGCGGCGCTGCGGATCTTCCGCAAGGAAGCGCACCTCCCCGACCTGAGCGCGGATGGCATGCACCCCGGCCGCGAGGACCGCGATCCTGCCGAGCCGGAGCAGGACGAGCCGGAGTCAAACGCGGAGGTCCCGCCCGAAACCCGGCTGACGCGCCTCTACCGGTGGGCGATGAGGGCGCTCCTTAACCGTCCCGCCGCCCGCTGGGGATTCCTTGCCGGGGTGCTGGTGCTGCTCGGCCTCGCCATCTCGCTGGTCGCGTCCGGGGCCGTCCGGGTGAAGATGCTCCCCTTCGACAACAAGTCGGAGTTCCAGGTGCAGCTCGATCTGCCCGCGGGATCGGCGCGCGAGGACGCGCTTTTGCTCGGGCAGCGCCTCGCCCGGCGCCTGCTCGAGGAGCCCGAGGTCGAGGCGGTGCAGGTCTACTCCGGCGTCGCCGCGCCCTTCACCTTCGTCGGACTGGTGCGTCACAGCTTCCTGCGCGGCGAACCCGCGCAAGCCGATCTTCAAGTCAACCTGGTGCCCAAGGGCGCGCGCAAGGCGCAAAGCCACGCCATCGTGACGCGCGTCCGCCCCGCGCTGGAACAGCTGGCGCGCGCCGCCGACGCGCGGCTCAAGCTGGTCGAGATTCCACCGGGCCCCCCGGTCCTCGACACGCTCGTGGCCGAGGTCTACGGCCCGGCCTCGGGCGAGCGCGACAACTACGCGCGGGAAGTGCTCGATGCCTTCCGCAGCACAGAGGGAGTGGTCGACGTCGACTCCTCGCTCAACCTGACCGCGCCCAAGCTCGCCCTGCACGTCGATCGCGAAAAGGCCGCGCTGCACGGAGTCTCTCCCGACGCGGTGGCGCAGACCCTCTCCCTGGCCTCGCAGGGGCTCCCGCTCGGCTCCCTTCACGTCGAGCGCGGCGCGGCGCAGGTTCCCGCCCTGCTCCAACTCGCGGCACCGCGGCGCAGCCGGCTGGAAGACCTGCTCCAGCTGACCGTTCCGGGGCAGCGCGGCCCGGTGCCCCTCGGCGAATTGGTGCAGGTGGAGCACACGCGCGAGGAGCCCGAGATCTTCCACAAGAACCTGGTGCCCGTCGCTTACGTGTTCGGCGATCTCGCCGGCGCCATCGAGAGCCCGGTCTACGCGCTGGCCGCGCTCAACCAGAAGCTCGACGCGCTGGCGGCGAAGAGCGGCCGGGCCGTGCCCCGCTACGGGCTCTCGCTGCCCGGAGATACCGAGGAGCTGTCGCTCAAGTGGGACGGAGAGTGGCACATCACCCTCGAGGTGTTCCGCGACCTCGGCATCGCCTTCGCCGCCGTGCTCATCCTCATCTACGTCCTGGTGGTGGGCTGGTTCGAGAGCTTCACCATCCCGCTGGTCATCCTGGTGCCCATCCCGCTCAGCCTGATCGGCATCCTTCCCCTGCACGGGTTGATGGGCGCCTTCTTCACCGCCACCAGCATGATCGGCTTCATCGCCGGCGCCGGGATCATCGTGCGCAACAGCATCATCCTGGTGGACTTCATCGAGCTGAAGCTGAGGGAAGGGATGCCGCTCGCGCTCGCCGTCGAGGAGGCGGGCGTGGTCCGCTTCCGGCCCATGCTGCTCACCGCCGCGGCGGTGCTGGCGGGCAGCGCGGTGATGCTCGCGGACCCCATCTTCCAGGGCCTCGCCATCAGCCTGATGGGCGGCGAGGTGGCGGCGACGCTGCTCTCGCGGGTGGCGGTGCCGGTCCTCTATTTCCTCGTCGCCCGCCGGGGCCGCGCCGCCGCGCTGCAGCGCGAAGCGCGGACGCCTGGCGACGAGTTCACGCACCACCCGCCGGCGCTCCAGCCGGCCGATGCCCGGAGCCTGTCGTCATGACCATCCAGCGGTTCGTCCACGCCTTTGCCGGAGCGCTCGTCCTCCTCAGCGCCGCCCTCACTTATTTCGTCGCGCCCGGCTTCCTGCTCATCGCCGCCTTCGTCGGCGCGAACCTCTTGCAGAGCGCGTTCACCCGCTGGTGCCTCTTGGCGCAGATCCTGCGCCGGCTGGGCATGCGCGACGAGGCGAGCGCCTGGACCTGAGCCGCGGCGGCGATCGGCGCGGAAGGCGGCTACACTGCCGCCATGCAAGCCGAAGAGGATCTGTTGGCCGCGGCGCAAGCGGGAGACTCCGCTGCCGTCGAGGAGTTGCTCGAGCGGCACGAGAAGCAGGTCTACCGCTTCGGCCTGCGCATGTGCGGGAGCGAGGAGGCGGCCCGCGACGTGCTGCAGGAGACGCTCCTCGCCGCCTTCAAGGGCCTGCACCAGTTCCGCGGCGACGCCGCGCTCTCCACCTGGCTCTACCAGATCGCCCGCAGCTTCTGCCTCAAGAGCCGGCGCCGCGGCGCTGGGGAGCCGGAGCGGCACGTCGCGCTCGACGCGCCCGAGGTCCAGCGGATGGAATCCGGCGAAGCGCCTCCGGACAGCCGCGCCGAGGCCCGCGAGATCGGCGGCCTCTTGCAGGCGGCCATCCTCGCGCTGCCCGAGACGTCGCGCGAGGTCATCGTCCTGCGCGACGTGGAGGGGCTCTCCGCCGAGGAAGCCGCCGCGGTCACCGGCCTTCCCGTGGGAGCCCTCAAGAGCCGGCTCCATCGCGCCCGCATGCAGCTGCGCGAGCGGCTGGCCGGCGTGCAGGCCGAAGCCGGCGGCGCCTGTCCCGAGCTTGCGGACGAGCTCTCCTCTTATGTGGGCGCCGACATCGATCAGGCCGCGTGCGTGATCATCGAGGCGCACCTGCGCCGCTGTGCGCGCTGCACGGGTGCCTGCGCGGCGCTGCAGAAGGCCGTCTCGCTCTGCCGGCAGATCCCGGGGGACAAGGTGCCGGAGCGGGTGCGCATCGCGGTCCGCCGCGCGCTGCAGAAGACCCTCGCCGCCTGATTCACCGCCCGCTCCCGGGAGGCGTTGAGCCTTGAAGGGTTCGCGAACGCCGGCTCAGGGCGTGAAGTAGAGGCCGTTCGCCTCCTGCCCGATGACGCCGAACGCCGCGCTCGAGGTCTCGAGCGGATCGGACTTCCAGCGGAAGCCGAGGGAGGGCACCTCGACCGAGGCCTCCAGCCGCGCGGTGGCGCGAAAGCCCTGCAGGGAAAATTGCTTGACCGGATCGCGCCAGGAGATCGGCTCGTCGGTGGCCGTCCAGATCACCCGGTAGCGCAGCCGCGCCGGCGTCGTCTCCGCGCCGTGCGCCGGCCAGTGGGGCTGATCGATGACGGGCAGGTCCACCATGGTGAGCGAGGCGCTGCGCCCGTCGGCGGCGACGGTGAGGGCGTCCTCGGGGAGGGCCGCCATCCAGTAGAGGCCGTTGGAGGAGATGGGAGTGTGGAAGTCGTGGATCTTGTTTTCGGGAGCCGCCGGCCCCCGGAAGAGGGTGAGTCAAAGGTGGCCGAAGGCCCCTTGCCGCGCCTGCCGGCCGGCGAAGTACTCGCCTTGCTGGAAGGAGAAGTCGGTGCTCTTGGCGCCGAAGGAGAGCCGCTCGCCACTTCCGTCGGTGCCGGCGCCGGCGAAGTCGTTGGCCCGCGCGATGCGGCCCTTGAAGTGGAGGAGGTGCAAGAGCTCCACGTTGGGCCCGGGCGCCTGGTTTTGCCGTTCTTGTCGAGCCATGGGATGGGAAAGGGGGCGGCGCCGCCCTCGAGCAGATCCTGCGCGGCCAAGGCGGCCAGCGCTTCGTTTCCGCCGGTCGCGGGGACCTTCGACCCAGCCGCGGCCGGGGTCGCGCACCCGGGCAGGAGGCGCGGCGCGCCAGCCGCGGCCAACCCGAACCCCGCGCGCATCAAGCCGCGCCTCGACGCTGCAGCAGAACCTTTGGGCAACTGCATGGGACCTCCTGGAAGAAGTGCGGCGATGTACTGGACGGCACCGAACGGTGCAAGCGCGAGATCGAGACCCGTCGGGCTGCCTTTGCGCGCTCGCGACCTCCCGCCCGCACGTCTTGCACCCGGTCTGGTCCAGAACGCCCTGAAGCGCGATCCTGCGTGTGCCTGGTTCTTGCAGGTTCTAGCGATATCTCTATGTCGCTACACGCCGCCAGCCACGCGATCCTGATCACCAGCAAAGAGCGCGCAGTCCATTGCGCCGAGCTGCTGAAGGCCGTCGCGCATCCTTTGCGGCTTCGCCTCGTCGCCATTCTCTGCCAAGGGCCGCAGCACGTCGGCGCGCTCGCCGGGGATCTCGAGGAGCCGCAGGCCGTCGTCTCGCAGCAGCTCCGCATCCTTCGCCTGCGCGGCCTGGTGGCTTTCGAGCGCAGGCAGGGCTTCGCGTTCTACCGGCTGGCCGAGCCGGCGCTCCAGGATCTGATCGGCTGCATGGAGCGGTGCTCGGTACGCTGACGGGGAGGAAAGATGTCGTTCTCACGCAGGCAGTTCATCCAGGTCAGCGGCGGCGCCCTCGGCGGAGCAGCATTGGCATCGGGACTGACCACCAAGTGGTGGGGCCTCGACCCGAGCCGCATGGACGACCCCGGCACCGAAGGCGACCACCTCGTCCCCTCCTATTGCGAGAACTGCTTCTGGGCCTGCGGCGTACTCGCCCATGTCAAGGACGGCCGGGTCACCAAGGTGGTCGGCAATCCCCGCCATCCGCTCTCGCGCGGAATGCTCTGTCCGCGCGGCGTCGGAAGCGTCGGGCAGCTCTACGATCCGGACCGGATGGTGAAGCCGCTTTTGCGCACGAAGTCGAAGCGCGGCGACGACGTCTTCGAGGCGGTGGACTGGAAGACCGCCCTCGACTTCACCGCCAACAAGCTGGACGAGGTGCGCAAGAAGTATGGTCCGGAGGCGCTCGCCCTCTTTACCCACGGCTCGGGCGGCACCTGGTTCCGGGCCTTCATGAAGGCATATGGCTCCGCCAATATCGGAATGCCTTCCTATGCCCAATGCCGCGGCCCCCGCGAAGCCGGGTTCGGCCTGACCTTCGGCCAGGGGCTCTCCTCGCCGGAGCCC
>JAYWAJ010000102.1:0-6923 GCA_043782525.1 Deltaproteobacteria bacterium
CCAGCAATGCCTGACTACTTCTTGGGCGGCGCCGGATCCTGCGGCAGCGCGTCCTTCTTGGGCGTGACGTCGATCTCGTCCTGGCCGGAGATCGATCGCTTGAAGTTCTTGATGCCCTTGCCCAGCGCGTCGCCGAGCTGGGGCAGCTTGCTCGATCCGAAGATGAGGAGGATGACCACGAAGATGAGCAGCAGCTCGCCGAATCCCAAGTGCATCGCCCACCTCCTGCGGCGAGCGTAGCACGGATGCTCCCGGCTGCGTTCTCGCGTTCGGGACGGCCCCTCGTCTGGGGACACCGGGGCGCCTCCTTCGATGCTCCGGAGAACACCCTCGCGTCTTTCTTGCTGGCGCGCGAGCAGGGCGCCGACGGCGTCGAGCTGGACGCGCAGCGCTGCGCCTCGGGCGAAGTGGTCGTGCTCCACGACGACTCGCTGGGCCGCACCACCGGCTTCGCCGGCCTCGTCACCGAGACGCCGTACGCGTTGGTGCGGACGCTGGATGCGGGCGCGCGCAAGTCCGACCGCTACCGGGGCGAGCGGGTCCCGCTGCTGGCCCAGGTGCTGGAGGCCTTCCCCCTGCTGGTCAACGTCGAGCTCAAGTGCGACCGCGCCGACGATCGCGGGCTGACCGCCGAGGTGATCCGCCTCGTCCGCGAGGCGCGGGCGCAGGAGCGGGTGCTGCTCAGCTCCTTCAACCCGCTCTGCCTGCTGCGGGCGCGGCTGCTGTCGCCCGGGATCCCGCGCGCGCTGCTCTTCGAGTCCGGGCAGGATTGGTTCTTGCGCTCGGCCCTCTCCGCACCCGCGCTGGACGCCGGCGCGCTGCACCCCGAGGCGGTGCTGGCCACGCCCGGGCGCATCGCCCGCTGGCGCCGCCGCGGCTACCAGCTCGGCTGCTGGACGGTGGACGACGCCGAAGCCGCGGGCCGCCTCTACGACGCGGGCGTCTCGGGCATCATCACCAACCGGCCCGACCGCATGCGCGCCCGCTGGCCTTGAGCGCAGCCGCTCTCAAAAGGCGAAGCCGAGGTGCGCGGCGCCGCTCCAGAGGCGGATGAAGTTCTTCTGGGCGGAGTCCTTCTCGATGGCATTGGTCCCCCAGGCGAGGTTGCCCTCGACGCCGAGCACCACCACGCCCGCCACCATCCGCACCCCCAGCGCCGCGCGCAGGTAGCGGTTGTCGAGGAAGGAAACGGTGTGGAAGAGCCCGTCGTCCGCCGTCGGGTTCTGCGGGTTCTCCGCCGCGGGCTTGAAGTCCACCCCGCTGGAGAGCGCGTTCGCCATCTCGACGCCGCCCTGCAGATAGGGCTGCAGCTTGAGCATGCCGAGGACGCCGAAGCTCTTGGAGAGCTGCGCATCGAGGCCGCCGGCGGTGAGATCGAGCTCCTGCGCGCCGAGCACCCGCGTCGCCCAGCCGCGCACCGCCAGGTCGGGCGCGGCCGCAAACCCGTCGAGGAGCGCCCAGCGCAGCTCCGCCGAGAGCGCCATCATCTGCGAGCCGGTCAGCCACGAGACCGCCGCGCCCAACTCCAGGGAGGCGCCCAGTCCCTTGCGCAGGGTCACCGTCGGCAGCGTCAGCACCTTGGGCGGCGCGGCGGCCCGGGTCGGCCAGGCGTCGGCCGGAATGCGCAAGAACGCCTCCGACGCCGAGACGCCCACTTCGAAGCCCGACTGTCCGAGCGTCCCCGCCGTCTCCTGGAAGGGCGGCGCAAAGGCGAGGCCCAGCGTGCTGGCCAGCCGGTGAAACCGCGCCTGCGCCCCGGGAGTGCCGGGCTCGATCACATCGCCGGACTTCCCATCGCACCGCGTACACCCGAGCGGGTCCGGATGCCCGAGCCGCCACAATTGAAGGTCGTTCTCGTCGGCCCGCGCGGCCGAAGCCGCAATCGCCAGCAGTAGGATCGAGAATCGCCGCACAGGGAAACAGCTATCAGCGAACGCTTCGCACAGCAACGGTTCGGGCTTCAGGCCTGAAGCCTGAGGCCTGAAGCCTAATTAATATTCACCCTGCTCGCCTTGATATTCAGCTGCGGCCCCGCCTTGATATTCGCCTTGTCCTTCACGTTCAGGTCGAAGGTCGAGCCGATGTCGATCTTGCCCGACTTCTTGGTCTTGATCTCGAGGTCTTCGCACTCGAGGATGATCTTCTTCTCGGCGTGGATCTCGACGTCGCCTTCCTTCGCCTCGATGAGGAACTTCTTGTTCTTCACGTCGAAGGTCAGGGTCCGTTTGCCGCTCTTGTCGGAGATGATGATCTTCTCGGCGTCCTTCTTGTCGTCGAGGATGATCTGGTGGCCCGACTTGGTCTGGATCATCCGGGTGGTGTTCTCGTCGGTGTACGCGTCCTTCATCGGCTTGTCCTTGCCGTTCCAGAGCGCGCCCACCACGTACGGTCGATGGGCCTCGCCGCGCTCGAACGCGACCAGGACCTCGTCGTTGACCTCCGGAATCCAGTAGAACCCGCGGCCCGCGCCCGCCGCCGGCTGCACCACGCGCACCCAGTCGGACTCGGGCTTGCCGGGCAGGCGGGGGAAGCAGACCTTCACCCGGCCGAGCTTCTGGTCGTCCTTGACGTTCGTGACGATGCCCACCTCGACCCCGAACATCTTGGAGTCGCCGGTGGAGGCCGACTCCTGGGCCTTTTGCAACATCGCGAAGAGGTTTTCGGCCATTGAGGCAGCTCCAGGCTGGTGCAGGCCTCAGGCCCCAGGCCTCAGGCTTCAGGCGAAAAGCGACTCTACAGGATTGGAGGCAACGTCAACACGGTGCCGGGCTTGACGTCCTTCGGGTCCATGATGCCGTTGGCGTCGGCGATGCGGCGCCACTCGGCCGGGTCGTCGTACTCCTCATGCGCGATCAGCGCCAGCGTCTCGCCCATCTTCACCGTGCGGCGCTTGGTGTGATCGGGCGAGTTGCGCGGGTTCTTCTCCAGCTGCTCCTTGGCCGTCTGCGCCTCCTTGACCGAGAGGTTGGCGGTGGCGCGGCACGGCTTCCCGTCGGGGAGGAACATGGTGTAGCGGATGGTCAGGCTCTCGACCACGCCCTTGAACTGGAAGCCGCCCCAGGAGAACATCACCAGCGGCGGGCGGTGCTTGTCGGCATCGACCAGCGCCAGCGTCATGATCTTCTCGGTGTGCTCCTTGCGGACGTCCTTCTTGTCCTCGTAGGTGTCGAAAAAGAGCTCGACCGAGAGCACCGCCGGGTTGCCCGAGGTGAACTCCTGCTCGGGCGTGTCGAGGCCAGGGGCCTTGTGCGGCTCCCACTGGACGCTCTTCTGGACCGAGTATTCCTTCGGGTTGAAGAGCACGTCCTGCGAGGTGCCCTTGTCGACGTTCATCAACTTCGCCTTTTCGAGCGTCGCCATGATTTCTCCTGAAATCCTTTCGAGGCGTTATCCGCCGAACCGCTCGCGGTCACTCTGGATGCGGCGGCGGATCCGGTGGTAGATGCGCTGGGCGATGGCGTCGACCGAGCCCTCGATCTTCGAGTGGCTGACCGCGCCTTCGCCTTCCTTGTGGTGGCCCTGCCCGCCCGGGCCGTGCCCGTGGCCCTTGGCGCGTGCGCGGGGCGCGTCGCCGCCGGTGGCGCCCGAGCCCATCGACTCGAGCGGCGGCGGAGCAGCCGGAATGGCGGCGACGATCGACATCTCGATCGAGTCGAGCCGGGCGCGCTGGGCCGCGGCCTTGCTGACCGTGCCGGCCGCGCCCGAGCCGTTGACGGCGACGTAGGCCGCGCCGCCTGAAGCAGCGCCGGCTGCCCCGCCCGAGCCCACCAGCGAGGCGGCGGTGAGCGCGTCGAAGCGGCGCGAGAGGCTGCTCATCTCGTCGGCGCTCCGGTCCTGCCCCGAGTCCATGCCGCCGCTCAGGTCCTCGGCGGGGCCGCCCCACTGCGGGCTTCCCACCAGGATCGACCGCCAGATGGACGCTGCCGAGGTCGCTGCCCGCACGCCTGCGCGCAGGGCGCGGCTGGCGGGAGCCGAGTCGCTCTCCTCGAAGTCGTCGCCGCGCGAGCTGAGCGCTCCCGACCGCGTCGCGCCCGACCACCAGAGCGGCGCGCCCACGTACCGGAAGCGCAGCGAAGTGGGGAGCGACGGATACCTCGGCCGGGCCAGGCTTCCCAGGTCGACGCCGCCGGAGCTGCGCTGCACGTCGTCGCGGCCGCCCGAGTACGACCAGGACTGGTACCTGGAGGTGTCGCTGCGGCGGTTGCCGCTCCATATGCCGGGCTGCAGGCCGGTGATGAACCGGGGCGCGCCCGAGCCGCGCGAGGCAGCGCTGGCGGCGCTGGCCGAAGCGCCGGTCATGTCGGCGACGCTCGAGCCGACCTGGGCCCCGACCACCGAGCCTTCGACCGCGGTGGAGACCAGCGTCTGGTCGCTGCCGCCCGAGCTGGCCGACGAAGGCAGGCCGGCCGAGCCGGCGCTCTGCTGTCCGGCAGCCTGCGCGCGCGCGGTGAAGCCGCTGCTGTCCGAGCCGAGGAAAGGCCGCCCCGGCAGGCTGGTGCGCGCGGCCACGTCGCTGCTCATCTGCATCGCCGAGCTGAGCGCGCCGGTCATGGGAGCGCTCGCGCTGGAGCCGGTGTACGTCCCGTCGAGGTAGGTGCCCGAAGGCGCGTCCGGAACCGCGGGCAGCGAGGGCCGCGCGCCCGAGACGATGGCGGGCGCAGCGTCCGGAGGTTGCGACGGCCCGCTCGCCAGGGGCGCGCCGACGCGGATGCGCCCGCGCCGCGTGACCACCGACTCGCCATCGTCGACGGCGACGCGGCCGAGGAACTGCCGCCCGCCCAGCGACGAAGCCTGCACGCCGCTGCGGTTCGGCCGCGCCACCAGCTCGAGGCCGGTGGGCCCCGTCAGGTCGACGATGCCCGGCGTGCCCGGAGGCGCGCCGCCGCTCAGGTCGACCGGCCCACCGCCCGGCACCACCAGGCGGTAGACGCCCATCGGCGGCGTGTAGCTGCTGTGCGCCAGCGGCGAGGCCATGATCTGATCGGTCTCCGAGAGCTGCCCGCGACCCATCTGGGTCCAGAGCGGCATGGGGATGACGATCTCTTCTTCGCCTGGATTGAGCGGCCGCATCGGCGGCGCCATCGAGACGAACTCCGGCTGGCCACCCAGCTGATCGAAGGGCCCGCGCACCGCGAACTCACGGAGGGAGACCGGCATCGCGGCGCCCGGCCCCGGAGTCCAGTCGCCCGCCTGGGCCAGCGCGCGCTGGAGGAGGATGGGCAGGCCCGAGACGCTGGACGACCCCGCCAGGAGCGGCTGCACCATCGGCAGGTCGAGCGTGATGACCGCATCCTGCGCGCGCTCCGTCGCCTGCGCGTGCATTCCGCCCCAGTCGAGCAGGCCTGCGCCGGGCCCGGCGACCAGCGGCTGGCCGCGCAGCCGCAGCATCATGCTGCCGGCGCCGCCCGCCGCGGGCTGGACCGTGTTGCCGAGATAGGCCTGCAGCGCCTCGCTCAGGTCCTCGCCGACGTGCAGCTCGCCGCCGTTCGGGAACGGCATCGAGAGCACCAGCTGCGCCACCTGTCCGACGCCGCCGCCGTACACCGAGCTGTTTCCTGCCAGCCGCACGCTGGTGCGGCGCGGATCGAGGCTCGACAGATCGAGGGCCGCGCCGACTTCCTGCGCGTCGGGCGCGGAGACGAGGCGCAGCATGGGCAGCTTGTAGCCGCCGGCGTTGGCGGTCTGCTCCAGCGCCATCTGCAGCGCGGCCAGCGCCGTGGCCGGAATCGCGCCCGAGCGCGCCGCCAGCGGAGCGCCGGTGCCGGGCAAGGAGAGGTTGAGGGGTTCGAGAACGGCGTCCGGACGATCGAGGGCGGCGAGCCGGATGGAGTTGGCCCCGCGCTGCATCACCACGCTGCCGTCGGGCGCGCGGAAGCCGACCACCGGCGCACCTGCCAGCCGCAACTCCTGGCCGCGCTTGCTGCGCCCGCGCACCGCCTTCATCAGTTCCGGCGACAGCTCGCCGCCGCCGGTCAACGCCCAGTCGGCCCACGGGTCGCCGGTGATCTGCCCGAGCTGCGCCACCAGCGCGGGCGACCTGGCCGCGCCCGATCCGCCCTGCGCCAGCGCGCCGGGCTTGAAGGCGGCGTCGGGCTGGATCCAGAACTGGTCGGCGCGGGCGAGGCCGGGCACCGCCATGGCTCCCGCGGCCAGCGCCTTGGCGAGGTCGTCGTCGCCGAGGGTGCGGATGGGTGCCGAGGCGCCGCGCACTGCCGAGAGCGCTTCGGCCCCCGCCAGCGCGCGCTCGCCCACCGTCCCCGGCGAGCCGACGTGGTGGATGATGGCGACGACGTTGCCGGCCCCGACCGCGAGGCGCTGCCCCTGCGTCACCGGCACCGTGGCGGCGGTGTTGCGGGCGTACTGCCCGACCATCTCCTGCCAGCGCGTGGCCGAGCCCATCTCGGGGCGGGCCAGGGTGCCGTCGGGCATCAAGAGGAAGAGCGCGGTCTGCGCGCCGGCCGTGGCGGCGGGGCGCGCGTCGGAGGCGCGGGTGCGGTCGAGGCGCGGCGCGGCGGGAAGCGCCTGCCGGGTGCGCGCGTCCTGGCGCAGGGCCTTCGCCTCGCGCGCCTCGGTGAGCGTGCGACGGGCAGGAGCAAAGGGGAGCAGGCGCGCGCCGGGCTTGCTCACCGCCGGCATCGAGACCTGCCGCACCAGGAGCTGTTCCAGCGAGCGCGCGACCTTCTTGACGTCGACCGCGACCACCTCGCCGCTGCCGCGGACGAAGTACGCCTTGGGCTCGCTGCCGCGGCTGGTGCTCGAGCCCGGCTGTCCGGCGGGGATGACCGCGGCCTCGATGGCGCGGCTGACCATGTCGTCGTTGCGCAGCGCGAACTGCCCGAAGTCGGAGACGACGACGACCTTCTCCTCGGACTCGACGATGACGTACTCGAGCTTGCGCAGGTCGAACTCGTAGACCGCCAGCC
>JAYWAJ010000103.1:0-2620 GCA_043782525.1 Deltaproteobacteria bacterium
GGCTACCTCATGCAGGAGTTCGGCATCGACATCGCCGGCGTGGTCGAGCCGTCGCACGGCATGATCCCCTCGGCGGCCGAGCTGGGCCAGATGGTGGACCTGCTCAAGCGCGACGGCCTCCACGTCGTCTTCAGCGAGGAGAGCTTTCCCGAGGCGCTGCTCAAGGTCCTGCGCGACGAGGGCAAGGCACGCGTCTACCTCATCAGCCACATCGCCACCGGAAAGTACTCCGCCGCCGAGTTCGAGAAGCAGATGCAGAAGAACGTCGAGTCGATGATCAAGGCGCTGGTGACCGACCCGGCCAAAGCTTGAAGCCGCTCCTCGAGCTCGAGAACGTCACCGTCGAGAAGGACGGCAAGGTCCTGCTGGAAGCGGTCTCGCTCGAGGTGGAGCCCGGAACGATCCACGTGCTGGCGGGGCCCAACGGCGCGGGCAAGAGCACGCTCTTCTCGGCGCTGCTGGGGCGGACCGACTTCAGCGGCAGCATCCGCTTCCACTGGCGCGGGAGCGGGCGCATCGGCTACGTGCCGCAGCGGTTCGTGGTGGACCGCACGCTGCCCTTGACGGTGGCCGAGTTCCTCGCCCTGCCGCGGCGGCGCCGGCCGGTGTGCCTCGGCATCGGCAAGGGCGCGCGGCAGGAGGCGGAGGCGCTGCTCGTCCGGGTGGCGCTGCCGGGCTTCGGCCCGCGCTGGCTCAACGCGCTCTCGGGCGGAGAGCTGCAGCGGGTGCTCCTCGCCAACGCGCTCGACCCGCTGCCGGAGCTCCTCCTCCTCGACGAGCCGGCCAGCGGCCTCGACGAGATCGCGGCCCGCTCCTTCGAGCAGATCCTCGTCGAGCTGCGCCGCAGCACCACGGTGCTGATGGTCTCGCACGACCTGACCCAGGCCCGCCGCATCGCCGACCGCATCACCGTCATCGACCGCACCGTGCGCAGCAGCGCCGCGCCCGAGTCGAGGCCTTTGCCGTGACGGCGTTCTATGCCTGGCTGGCCGACCTCGCCGCCCGGGGCGCGCTGCCACAAATTTTCCAGTACGCCTTCTTCGTCCGCGGCCTCCTCTCGGTGATCCTGCTCGCGCCGCTCCTCGGCGGGCTGAGCCACCTGGTGGTCGCGCGGCGGCTGGCCTTCTTCTCCAGCGCGCTCGGGCAGGCCGCGCTCACCGGGCTCACCATCGGCATCGTCCTCGGCGAGCCGATCAACGGCGCCTACGTCGGCATCTTCAGCTTCTGCTTCATCTCCGCCCTGGCCATGGTCTGGGTGAAGCGCCGCGCCTCCTTGCCCTCCGACACGCTGGTGGGCGTCTTCCTCTCGCTGACGCTGGGCCTCGGCATCTGCCTGCTGGTGGCGGTCACCAAGCGCTTCAACATCCACCAGGTGGAAGCGGTCATGTTCGGCAGCCTCCTCACGGTCACCGACCTGGATCTGCTGGTGCTCCTCGTCGCCGGCGTCGCGGTCGGGCTGGTGCTCGCCTTCAGTTACAACGCGCTCCTGCTCGACAGCCTCGACCCCGCGCTCGCCTCCGTCAGCGGCGTGCGGACCGCCTTCGTCGAGTACCTCTTCGTGGTGCTGCTCACCGCCGCCATCGTGGTCAGCCTCAAGATCATCGGGGCGTTTCTGGTCGAGGCCATGGTGGTGGTGCCCGCCGCCGCCGCCCGCAATCTCGCCCGGGGCACGCGCTCCTACCTCCTCTGGAGCGTCGCGACGGCCTTCCTCGCCGGGGTGGCCGGCCTCTTCATCTCCAGCCGCTTCCTCGTCCCCACCGGCGGGGCGGTGGTGCTGGCCATGAGCCTGCTGTTCTTCGTCACCCTGGCCTTTGGCGGGCTGCGGAAAATGTTCGCCTGAAGGCTCGCCATACACATGGAGCGCCCGGCCTGCTTGCGATCTCCCGTACAGGTGGTTACCTGCACGGTGACGTATGGGACTTCTTGCGGAACCGGCCCGGCTGCAGGAATTGCGCAGCTACGGCGCGCTCGACGCGCCCGCCGACCCGCGCCTCGACGACCTGGCGCGGGCCGCGGCGCTTGCTTGCGGCGTGCCGGTGGCGATGGTCAGCCTGGTGGACTCCGAGCGGCATTTCTTCCTTGCCCGGACGGGAACCGACGTCGTCGAGGCGCCGCGCAAGAACGGCTTCTGCAACCTGGCCATCGGCTCGGAGGCGCTCTTCGAGGTCGAGGACGCAGCGCTCGACCGGCGCTTCGCCGCGCATCCCATGGTGACCCACGACCCGCACGTCCGCTTCTACGCGGCGGCGCCGCTGATCACCGTGAGCGGTGCCGCCATCGGCACCCTCTGCGTCATCGACTGGAAGCCGCGCAAGCTCACCGAGGAGCAGGGCAAGCTCTTGCAGCTGCTCGGGCGGCAGGCGATGGAGATCCTCGAGCAGCGCAAGCGCGCGCTGCTGAGCGGGCGGGTCCAGCGGGCGCTCGACGGCGAGCTGCGCTCCCACCTCGAGAACGTGGCCGGGTACCTGGGCAAGCTGAGCGGGTCGGCCCGGGATCTCAGCTGCGCCATGCTGGCCACCGACGCCGCGCTGCAGACCCTGGAAGACGCCGTCGAGGTGCTGGACGAGCGCGGCACAAGCCTGCGCAGGCAGAACGGCGACCTCGCCCTCGCCTGTCGCGA
>JAYWAJ010000104.1:0-2617 GCA_043782525.1 Deltaproteobacteria bacterium
GCGCGCGCCACCACCTCGGGCTGGAAGATGGGCGGCACCGGCATCGGGTGCCGCGGCAGGCGGGTCCGCACCACGTCGAACTGCGGCGTATTCACCGCCGAGAGCTGCAGCATGCAGACCTTGACGTTGGATCGGTCGTGCAAAAGCTCGCAGCGCAGGGAGTCGCTGAACCCGCGGATGGCCGCCTTGGAGGCGCAGTAGGCGCTCTGCAGCGGAATCGATCGATAGACGAGCGCCGATCCGATTTGCAGGATCACGCCCTGGTCGGCCGGCAGCATGTGGCGCAGCGCCGCCAGCGTCCCGTAGACGGTTCCGAGGTAGTTCACCTCGGTGACCCGGCGGAATTCTTCCGGCGTCATCTCCACCACCGGCGAGAAGACCGAGACCATGGCGTCGTTGACCCAGGTGTCGATGCGGCCCCACTTGTCGACGACTTCGTGCGCCGCCTTTTGCACCTTGGGCGAGTCGGAGATGTCGCAGGGCAGCACCAGCGCTTCTCCGCCCGCCTTGCGGACCTCGTCGGCGGCGGCCTCGAGCCCTTCCTTCCCGCGCGCGATGAGCCCGACCTTCGCCCCCGCCGCGCCAAAGGCACGCGCGATGGCCCGCCCGATCCCGCTCGATGCCCCCGTGACGACGACGACCTGCTCTTTGAGTGGCCTTGGCATGCGCGTAAGTTGGGACGCGGGCGATCGGCGCGCCTGCCTGCATGGTCAGGCCTCAGGCGTCAGGCCTCAGGGAAAAACAAAAAAGCGCAGGCCCCCTGGCCTCAGTTGGACCCGCCAAGCCTGAAGCCTGAGGCCTGAAGCCTGAGGCCTGCTTCTCTACTGTCTTCCACTGATATTCAACTGCGCTCCAGTGATCCAATCCCCCTCGGTGCACAAGAAGCGCACCAGCCGCGCGACCTCGTCCGCCTCGCCGAAGCGGCCCAGCGGAATGCGACCCTTGACGGCGTCGCGCGCCGGCGCCGGCATCGAGGCGGTCAGGTCGGTGTCGACGAAGCCGGGGCAGATGGCGTTGACGGTGATGCCGTATTTCGCCAGCTCGTGCGCCACGCTCTTGGTAAAGGCGATGACGCCGGCTTCCGCGGCCGCGTAGTTGGCCTGCCCGAAGGCGCCCGTCTGCCCGATGATGCTCGCGATGTTGACGACGCGGCCCCACCCGCTCGCGATCATCGGCTCCAGCGCCGCCTTGGTGCAGTGGTAGACCGAGCTGAGGTTGGTCTGGATGACCTCGTCCCATTCCGACGCCTGCATCTTGCGCAGGCTCTTGTCCTTGTTGACGCCGGCGTTGTTGACGAGGATGTCCACCCGTCCCAGCTGCCTCGCCACCTGCTCCATCAGCCGGTGGCAGTCCTCGGGGCGGGCCACGTCGGCCTGGAAGACGCCCACCTTGTTGCCGCTCTTCTCGAACTCGGCGGCGAGCTCGTCGGCGGCCTCGCGCCCCCGGCAGTAGTGCACCGCCATGGTCGCGCCCTCGGTGGCGAGCGCCCTCGCGATCGCCTTGCCGATGCCGCGCGAGGAGCCCGTCACCACCGCGACCTTGCCGGCGAGCCGCTTGTTCATGGGCGGCCTCTCCGTGGCCCGCTTGAGGATCTCGTCTTCGAGGCGCATGGAACGCACCCTCCGAGGTGGCACGGTGGGGACGGGCAGGCGGACGTGCAAGCGCGTCCTCGCGGAGCAACTGTCCGCTATCGGATCAGCTCCCGCGCCCGGCTCAGGACGCGGTCGATCATGGCCGGCGTCAGCTTGCCGGTGTTCGTGTTCTGCTGGCTGACGTGGTAGCAGCCGAGCAGGACTGGCCCTCCATCAATATTCGCAACCGCGCCGTGACCGAACTTCGGCAGCGGGCGCGGCAGCGACAAGCCCCGCCGCGCAAACTGTTGCAGCGCCGCGCCCCAGCCGATGGCGCCCAGCGCCAGCACCACCCGCACCGAGGGAAGCAGCGCCACCTCGGCGTCGAGCCAGGTCGAGCAGCGCGCAAGCTCGGCGGGCAGCGGCTTGTTGAGCGGCGGCGCGCAGCGGCAGGGCGCGGTGATGAAGGCGTCCGCAAGCGCGAGGCCGTCGTCCTTCTGCACGCTGGTGGGCTGGTTGGCGAAGCCCGCCCGGTGCAGGGCGGCGAAGAGGAAGTCGCCGCTGCGGTCGCCGGTGAACATGCGCCCGGTGCGGTTGGCGCCGTTGGCCGCCGGAGCGAGTCCCATCACCAGGAGCCGGGCTTTGGCATCGCCGAAGCCCGGGATCGGCCGCGCCCAGTAGGTCCAGTCGAGGAAGCGGCGGACCTTGACCCGCGCCGCTTCCTCGCGCCACGCCACCAGCCGCGGACAGGCCCGGCACTCGATGATCTCGGCGTGCAGCCGGGACAGCTTGCTCAATTCCCGCGCGAGCCCCCGCGACCGCCGCCCCGCTGGCTGCCGCGCTTGGTCTCCTGCCCGCGCATGCCGAAGCCGCCGCCGCCGCCCTTGCGCTCTTCCTTGCCGTGGGGCGTTCCGCGGAAGCCGCCGCCGCCGCCGAACTTGCTGCCGCCGGTCTGGCCGCGCTCCTGGGCTTCGTTGATCACCAGCGCGCGCCCGCCCAGATCTTTCCCGTTCAGCTCGGAGATCGCCGACTGCGCCTGCGCGTCG
>JAYWAJ010000105.1:0-6903 GCA_043782525.1 Deltaproteobacteria bacterium
CCCATGGGTTCGCAGACTACTGCGCTCACCGCGCGCCGGGGAGCTTCGACCTCCCGGACCGTTCAACTGCCCGCTGCGCTTCGGCGTATCCTCGGCCCCTGTCACGCATCGAGACCGAGCGGCTGCCCACCTGACCCACCAGCGGTGCCCCCGCGCGTCAGTCCGCCGGCAGGTTCATCTTCTTGAGCAACGCCTGGTAGCGCGGGTCGCCGCGCAGGCTGCGGAGCAGGGGGTCGACCTTGATGAGCACGAGTCCCCCGTCGCGCTGTGCGCGGGCCCGTTCCAGCCACTCCATGGCACGGTCGGTTTCGCCGCGCCAAGCATACACCTGCGCGATCTGATAGGCGGCGCCGTGCCCTTGCCTGGCGATCAGATCGTCCAGGGCCCGTTGCGATTCCGGGAGGTGTCCCAGGTCGTGCTCGGCGAGCGCGGCGCCCGTCAGCCGGAAGACCTCGTTGCTCGACCGCGGGAAGATGTCCTTCGCAACTGCCGGCTTTCCTTCCAGGAGGTAGGTCATTCCCAGCGGAAAGGGGGTGAAGGCTTGATCAGGGCTGATCTCGAGCGATCGGTTCAGCGCCTCACGTGCCAGGCCAAGCTGGCCGCTGACGGAGAGCAGGCTGCCGAGCGTGAACCAGACGCGCGCGTTGAGCGGGTCCAGCTCGGTGGCCCGGCGCGCGGCTGCGATCCCCTCCGGGAAGCGCCCCAGCGAGCGCGCGATGAGCCCCGCGTAGTTGTTGAGGGCGTCCGGGTCGTCGGGCTTGAGCGCCAGCGCCCGCTCCAGGTCGGCCCGCGAGCCGTCGAAGTCCCACTGGATGGGAACGCGCACGAACCCTCGCGCCAGGTAGCCGTCGGGCAGTTCCGGCGCCAGGGCAATCGCCTTCTCCGCCGCAGCGACCGCGCGATCCTGGCCTTCCTTGATCGCGGCCACGGATTCTCCGCTGTCGGCGACCCAGAAGGTGGCCATGGCGAGCCCCGCCCAGGCCGCCGCATAGCCCGGATCGAGCGCCACCGCCCGCTCATAGGCTTCCTTGGAGCGGCGGAAGCCGTCGACGTTGTTGCGGTGAAAGAACTCCCGCCCGAGGAGGAATTCGTTGAAGGCCTTGAGGTTGGAGGTGCGCCGATCCCGCGTGGTGGGCGCCTGCCCCGGCAGCAGCTGGAGCTTGAGCGCGGCCACCACCGCCTGGGCGATCTCGTCCTGGACCGCGAAGACGTCGGTCAGCTTGCGGTCGTAGCTCTCCGACCAGAGGTGGTAGCCGTCGGCCGCGTTGATGAGCTGCATGGTGATGCGCACCCGATCGCCGGCCTTCTGCACGCTTCCTTCCAGCAGGGTGGCGACGTTGAGCTTCTGGCCGATGCTGCGCAGGTCTTCGTTCTTGCCCTTGAAGGCGAAGGACGAGGTGCGGCCGGCGACGTGCAGGCCGGGCACCTTGGCGAGCAGGTTGAGAAGCTCCTCGGCGAGGCCGTCGGCGAAGTACTCCTGGTCGGGATCGCGGCTCAGGTTCACCAGCGGCAAGGCGGCGATCGAAGGCGCCGGCCGGGAGCCCGGAGGCGCCGCCTCCGACCTGGCGCGCAGCTCTTCCTCGCTCGACGGCGCGGCGGCACGCGACCGCAGCGCGAAGTACCAGACCACGCCGGGAGCCGCCGCGAGGACGCCGATCCCCACCAGCAGAAGCCCGAGGCGTGGCCCCCGCAGACCGCCGCCTGCAGGGGAAGTCCGCTCGATCCGGCCTGCGTTCACGTCGAAGATCCAGGCGAGGCTGACCACGATGGGAAAGCCGACCGCGAGCGCCACCACCGTGTAGGAGAGCACGACCTCGGGCCAGTGCAGCCCGTGCATGATGGGCTCGATGATCTGCAGGACCGCGAACGAAGCGACGCCATACCCGACGAGAGCGCGGAAGACGCGGCGGCGCTGCAGTTCCGCAACCAGCGACACGGAATCCCCCAGATCGATCCCGCGAAACCTAGCACGCTCCCTCGCGCCAGGGCGCACGCGCATGCGATGATCGAGCGGTGAGCACCCGGTTTCTGGGGAGCGAGGGATGACCCTGCGCGAGACTTGCATCGGCCTGGCCCAGGTTCTGCTGCTGGGGAAGTCTGCCGGCGCGGCAGAGGATGCCGTCACCGCCGCGGCCCGCAGGAATTTCGGCGAGTACCTGGAGCTGCTGGCGATCGAGAACGTCCGGACAAACCGGAGGACATGCGCCGCAATGCCGCTTTTCTGGTGAGAGCATTTCAGAAGCGCGGCTTCTCCAGCCGGCTGCCGCAAAACCCGGCTGGCCGGCCGCTCGTCTTCGCGCAATTCGAGGCGGCGCTGCCGGGCGCGAGGTCAGCCGCGAACAGCTCCTGACGAAGCCGTCGGATCCGGAGCTGCGGGTCTTCGCCCGTTCGGCCTCCGATGACAAGGCACCGATCCTGGAGGTGCTGCGCAAGAACATGGCCCACCAACGGCGGGCGGCGCAGTCCTTGGTTTCGATGGACGAACGGCTCGCCGCGCTGCGGATCGCCCTCGGCAAGGTTCGGTCGCGGCGGGATCAGCGCAGGCTGCTTCTCCAGATCGACGGCCGCGCGTAGGTGTACGCCGACCACCAGGTCGAGTTTGATTGCACGGCGGGCGTGTCCCTGCTTCAAGTTTGGTGGTGCGCCGTGACGGTCGCAGATGCGTTCGTTTGACGGCCGATGCACAACCCGGCGTAGCCAATCACCTGCAAATGACGGGAGCCGCTCGCGGCAGCTTGTGTGACCTGAGCGGATCGAATATTAATGATTGCGAGTGCGCCTCGCCTCCAGCCGCCCTGACGACCGGTCTGCAGGAGTCCGACTGCCGTCCGGAGATGAAGCCATGACTCAGCGCTGGGCCCCTTTGCTGGTGATATGCTCCTCCCTCCTCGCGCTCGTCGGCTGCGGCAAGGTCGCGCCGAAGGAGGGCTACCTCGTCGCCGCGGTCCAGCTCACCGCTTCCACGAGCATCACCCGCGTTTCTCTCGACGTGAGCCCGGCAGGCATCTCCCAGGATCTGACCTACAACGCGTCCCTTTCGTCATTCGTCGGAACGCTGACAGTACCGGTCGGGAACCAGACGCTGACCGCCAAGGCGTGGGCCGGGACCACGGTCGTCGGCACCGGCATCGCCTCGGTCACCGTGGTCAAGGGCCAGACCGTGCAGGCTTCCATCACCATCCTCGACAACACTGGTCCCGCGACGCTGCCCTTTCACTCACCGGTCATCACCTCGTTCGTCATCCCCGCCAGCGCGCAGGCGGGCGACGTGATGTCGGTGAACGCTACCGCATTTGACCAAGACGGTGATCCGATCACGTTCGCCTGGTCGGCCGCCCCCTCAGGCTGCGCCGCTTTCGCCAACGCGGCCTCGGCCAGCACCACCGCCAGTGCGGTCACCACCGGCACGTGTACCCTCACGGTGGTTGCCACCGCCCGCGGCAAGAGCGACACCCGCTCCGGCAACCTGGTCATCTCCGCCGCGACGGGCACCATCTCGATCACCGGCGTCTACGTGCCTTACCCCCGGATCACGGAGATCGATCTGATCGACGGCACCACTACGTTGTTCGCGATCACTCGAACCGGGAGCGACGCCACCTTCCACACGCCGTTGGTGGAGACCCACGCCTATACCCTGACGGTCCATTTCGATTCCGTGGCCGACGGAACGCTCGCGCTCTCGAGCAATTGCGGAGGCACTTTCGTACAGCCGACGCTCGCCTTTCCCGCTACCGTTGCGAGCGGGACCTGGACCAGCCCGTCGGCACCCGGCCCCGCGTGCGTCGTCACCGCCACGCTCACCCGACAAGGCCTGGCGGACAGCTTCCCCATCGTCGTGATCGTGCCGTAGACGCGCCGGGTACGCTGCTCCGGCTGGGGCCGCAGCCAGAACGTCTCCGTGGTCAGGGCTGCGTCACCTTGACGTAGTCGACCACCAACGTGGCTGGGAGGAAGGCATTGTCGGGAGTCCCTCCGACTCCGCCCGTCTGCGTCTGGATGATGAGGAACATCGGGTTCACGAGCGCCTGGGCGCAGGTGGTTTCAACCACACCGTCCGTGTATTGGGTGATGCCGGATGAAGTCCAGACGGTCTTGAACGTGTGCCAGTTGGTATCGACGACGTAATTCGCATCGCACCCGTTGCCAATGCCGAAGCCGGGGTTGGCTACGTGGAACTGGCACCAGCCCGTTCCATAGCACTCGGTCATATCAATCTCGGTGTATCCGCCGGCGCCGCCGAGAAGGGGACAGGGTCCTACCCCACTCTCGCCGGTCAACGGATTGGTGGCCTGGCACCTGGAGTCCAGCAGCCATGTGGCGGGCCATAGACTGGTGCGTTGATCGGGAAATTTCGCGCGGATCTCTATCGCTCCGTAGGTGAAATTGAGATTTGCCCATTGTATATCTCCGGTGACGTAGGGCCACGAGGCCGGGGCATGCCACGGCGTTCCGTCGGGATTGAAGTCTCCACAAGTCCAGGACAGCGCCGCGGTCGCTATCGTCAGGCCGTTGGCGACGGCTACCTGCTGAGGGACATTGCACTCGGTCTCAGCCTGCGTGTACTGACCATGACGGCTAATGACTTTCCAGAAGGCGCTCAACGCCGTTCCGGCGAAGTCGTCGAAGAAGACGACGGTTGAGTTCACTCCGAAGATGGAGACCGGGCAGACCGCCAATGGCGTTCCGGTGGTCCACGACGCAGGCAGCGAGGTCAGCGCGGCCTGGGAGTTGGTCTCGCCCGCGCAGCTTCCACGGGAGTCTCGATAGACCAGGGTCCCGCTGGAGGTCCCCAGGATCGCGACCCAATACTGCGTGCCCGTGACCAGGCTGGTGGCCGGCAGGGAGATGGTGTTCCAGGCGCCTGAGAACGGTTGTGCGTTGCTCCCCTGGGCGAGTAGAGCCCCGGGATGTCCCCCGGCATCTGCATAAAGGCCGCCCACCAGTCGGGAAACCGTGGAGCTTGCGTCCAGGTAGACGACCAGGGATTTCAGGTTGCCGCTCGTCTTGGCGGTCGCCCGGAAGGCCACGGCCTGTCCCACGGGCGCGGAGTCCACCTGGAGTTCCACGCCCTGGTCGCCGAAGAGCACATCGTCGGTGACCGCGGGCGTCACGCTCACGCTGGCCGATGCAGACTTGGTAAGATCAGCCACGCTGGTCGCCGTCACCGTCGCGTTGCCGGCCGTCGCTGGGGCGGTGTAGAGACCGGTCGCGGAGACGCTCCCGCCGCCGACCAGCGACCAGGTGACGGCCGTGTTGGTCGTGCCTGTCACGCTCGCGGCGAATTGCTGTGTTCCGCCGGTCATGAGCCATGCGGACGCGGGCGATATCGACGCCGCTACTTGTGAACCAATCACGAAATTCACCCCCGGCCGGTCGGCCCCCGCGACGATGACCGCAGCGCTCGCCGGCGTGAACCCGAAGCCCGCCTTGGTGGGCGTGACGGTATACGAGCCGTTCGCGAGCCCGGAAAAGCGGTAGTTGCCCGATCCATCGACCGCGGTGGTTCCGCTCTTCGCGCCGCTGAGCGCGACGCTGGCGCCGCCCGCGGTCGCCGGGGGCGTGATGGTCCCCGAGATGGCGAACCCCGCCGACACCGCGATCGAGGCGCTCCTGCTGTCGCTCTTGCCCATGGCCGTCGCCGTCGCGGTCACCGTGCAGGTGCCGGGACTGATCGCGGTCCAGGTGGTCGAGGCCGCGTTCGCCGGGGAGAAGCTTCCGCAGCCGGTCGGCGCGGCCCCCCAGGAGAAGCCGATCGGGTCGTTGTCCGCGTCGAAGGCCGTGGCGGAGAGCAAGAGCTGATCGCCGATGACGGCGCTCGTCGCGGGCACGCTGAGCGAGGTGAGCACCGGCGAGTGGGCGGGCACCGGAGCGGGGCCGGTGGTGTCGAGGACGGTGATCGAGAGCTGCGCCTGCTGCCCCTTGGTCACCACCGCCGAGCCGCTGCCGGTCCCGACCTGCGCTGAGCCTGCCCAGGCGGTGGCCGCGACCGTCTGGGACCCGACTCCCACCGTCAGCGTGCCGCTGAAGGTCCCGCCGGTGCCCAGCAAGAGGTCGGCGGCGACACCTGCCGGGCTCACCACGACCGAGACGCGGGTGATCTGTCCACTCGAGGTCTGCGCCTGCACGACGACCGCCAGGCGGCCGCTGTTGCCCGCGGCCTGGCCGCACGACAACCACGCCTGCGAGAGAGCGGCGAGCACGAACGCGCTGAACTGCCGAGACATCCTTGCTCCCTTGCTCCGAGCTGGTCGCTGCGGGCACGCGCGAGCCGACATGCCAACCAGCTCCGAGAAGCGACAGTCTAACAGTATGTCCCAGTTCTCAAGGCCCGCACAATTCGCGATCGCCGTCGCCCGGAGGGTCCTACGGATGCACCGGGTCCACGCCCTCCCCCACGTCGTAGCAGGTGCAGCCCGCGTTCTTCTTCCGGCCCGGTGTGGTTGCAGTGGCAGTCAGCGCACTGGCCCCTGCACTCCCGGAGGTGCTCCTCCCAGGCTAGGTCGATGAGGTCCTCGTCGCCACGTTGCTCGGAGATCTTCTGCGCCGGCGCCGACATCGAGATGCTGGAAGGCGCCGACCCGTACTTCAAGCAAGATGGGGCGCTGTGACGATCACCGGCCAGCCGCCGACTTGTCAGGGCCCCTGCGCTTCCCGATACTCGCCAAGTGACATTCCACGCCATCGCCGTGCCCGGAGTGCTCGCTCTCGCTCTGGCGTGGGGGCTCGCGGCGGTGGTCCTTTCGACCGGCCCAGGGGCGCGTCGCGATCGGCTGCTGGCACTCTTGCTGGTCGTCGAGGGGATAGCCTGGGGGACCGGCTCGGGGTTCCTCTACCTCACCACCTCCGCGACGGTCGCCTGGTACCTCCAGGCGATCTTCATCACCTCGATGCTCGCGCTGC
>JAYWAJ010000106.1:0-2612 GCA_043782525.1 Deltaproteobacteria bacterium
CCTTTGTCGCAGCCCTGCTTCGAGCCGGTGAGCATCAGGTCGTAGCGCAGCGCCTCGAGCAGCGTGCGCTGTCCGGCCGCGGCGACGGCATGCTCCTCGCCGTTGACGCAGAGGTGAAGGAGTTGCACGACGGGTCAATAAGCCAATCCCGACCTCGCGGCAAGGCAGTGCCGTGCTCTCAGACCCAGAAGCGGCAGATGGGCTTGAGCGGGCAGCCTGCGCAGCGCCGGGCGTCCTTCCGCGCCGCGCAGGTGCCGCTGATGCCCAGGTGCGAGAGGGCGAAGTCGTAGCGGACCGGGTCGGCCGCATCGAGCTGCCGCAGCCGGCGGGTGACGTCTTCGGCGGTGCGCCAGGAGAGATCCTTGCGCCGGGTCAGCCCGATGAAGCGGCCGATGCGGTGCACGTGCGTGTCGAGGGGGACGACCAGCGCGGCGCGGGGGATCTCGCGCCAGAGCCCGAAGTCGACGCCGTCGGGGCCGCGGACCATCCAGCGCAGGAAGAGGTTGAGGCGCTTACAGGCGCTGCCGCGTCCGGGATGGGGGAGCAGGTGCTTGAGCCGCCGGGTCGGCGCCCGCTGGCCGGTCAAGGGCGTGAAGTCGGGAGCGCAGAGGGCGTCGACGAAGCCGCCCAGCGCCCCGCGCAGGTTGCCGTGCTTTTGATACTCCGTTGTAAAAGCTGCGCCGAGCGAGCCGTGCTCCCGCAGCAGGGCGCCGGCGCCGTAGAGCAGGCAGGCGACGTCGCGGCCGTCGGTCATGCGGTAGGAGAAGCCGGCGGTGCGGCGCAGCAATTCCACCGGCGTTGCATTCCGTGCGGTCTGGGCCGGCCGCGGGCCCAGCGCGTCCAGCAGCGCGGTCAGCCGCGGCTTGAAGAGGTCGACGCGCCCGTAGGCCAGCGCCGCCGAGAGCAGCGCCGCCACCTCGACGTCCTCTGGATCCGGGTAGCGGTGCGGCAGCTCCACCGGATCGCCGCGCACCCGGGCCGCGGCGTCGGTCTGCGCCAGCAGCGCCTCGAGCGCCGGGCGCAGGAGCGCGGCGCGCGGCCAGGGTCTCACCGGGCCAGTTCCTCGAGGAGGTGGGTCAGCTCGGGGAGGATGAGCCGCTCGCAGGCCAGCTTCACGGCGGCGGGGCTGCCGGGCATGGCGAAGAGAAGCAGGCCGTCGCGGGTCACGCCGGCCGCCGCGCGCGAGAGCAGGGCCGCGCTGCCGATCTCGCCGAACGAGAGCATGCGGAACAGCTCGCCGAAGCCGGGCAACGGGCGGGCGATGGCCTGGGAGACGGCCTCGAAGGTCGAGTCGCGGCGCGAGATGCCGGTGCCGCCCGTGATCAGCACCGCCTGCGCCCCGGCGGCGCGGGCGAGGTCGAGCTCGTGGAGGATGCGCGCCGGCTCGTCGGGGACGATGGCCGACCCCGCCAGCACGTGCCCGCGGTCGGCGAGCATCGACTTGATGAGCCGCCCGCCCTCGTCGTCGGCGGCGGTCCGGGAATCCGAGCAGGTGATCACGTAGACCTTGGCGTAGGCGGGCGCGTGCGCCTTGTGCTTCTCCGGCACGCTCTCGCCATGGCCGTGGTCGCGATGGCTGTGGTGGTGATGGCCCGGGTCGTGCGGATCGTCATGCGCCATGGGAGCCTCCTCGCGATTCCGCTTCGAGCCGGATCATCACCCTGCCGTTGTCGATGCGCACCAGGAACGCCCGCTGATCGTCGCAGAGCCTGGGAAAGGTCACGTTGCGCCCGGTGCCCAGCTCGAATGCGTACTCGTGGCAGGGGCAGACCACGGCGGACTTCTTCTCCTGGATCCAGCCGCCGGAGAGCAGGCAGCCCGCGTGGTTGCAGGAGTCGTCCATGGCGGTGATCTGCCCGGCGAGCCGGGCGAGGAGCACCAGCCGTTCGCCCACTTCCAGCCCGCGCAGCTCGCCTTCGGTGAGGTCGGCGGGGCCGACGTCGATCCACTCCTCCATGACCGGACTTCGCTACCATTGATTGCGGCGCGTTGACCACCGCGCGTTTTGCGCCTAGAGGAAGCTCCCCATGCGAAACGCGATACTGATGGTTGCCGCCACCTCCCTGCTCGCCTGCTCGCACGCCACTCTGCCGGGGACCGAGATCCCCGACAGCCCGCAGAACCGGGCCGTGCTCGACGCCTTCTCCAGGTACCGGAACGCGCTCGAGGCCCGGGACGCCACCAGCCTCCTCGAGCTGGCCGCGCCGGGGTACGCCGACTCCGGCGATCCGTCGCGCGGCATCGGCCCCACCGACTACGCCGGCCTGCAGAAGAAGCTGCAGACCGACTTCGCGCGGGTGAGCGGCATCAAGCTCGAGGCCACCATCAAGAACATCGAGGTCAAGGGCGACGAGGGCCGCCTCGACTTCTTCCAGGTGCTGCGCTACGCGGTCAAGACGCCCACCGGCGAGAGCTGGAAGAGCGAGAGCGACGACGCGAGGATGAAGTTCGTCAGGGTCAAGGGCGAATGGAAGATCGCCTCGGGGCTGTAAGGTTCGTCCTCTGCAGGCCGCGCAACCCGCTCAACCTGGGGGCGGCGGCGCGGGCGCTGAAGAACGCCGGCCTCTCGCGCTGGATCCTGGTCGAGCCGCAGACGCTGGACTTCGAGGCGG
>JAYWAJ010000107.1:0-2612 GCA_043782525.1 Deltaproteobacteria bacterium
CTGCACGCCGGCGTCGGGCTTGCACTCGTCGTCCAGCACCACCAGCTCGTAGCTGTACTTCGCCTTGGCGTCGGCGTTGCGGAGGCGGACGGCCAGGTCGGCGGAGTTGCGCCCCCCGAGGCCGATGGCGGAGTTGCCCCCGGTGAGCGGACCGACAAAGGCGATGCGGACCGTCTCCTTCGCGGCGGCAGCGAAGGAGAGGGTGGCGATCAGGGCAGCGGCGACGAATCTCATCGGAGGGCTCCTCGGCGGCGGGAAGCGCGAAGCTATCAGAATCCGCTGGAGTGCACGCCTCGCGGCCCGGCTTGCGGCCGGGCAAGCCTCCCGTCGCCTCCGCCCACTTCACGACGGCCGGTCCCATGCGCAATTTTCACCTCCCCCGTTTCAGGAGGCCACATGCGCCTGCTCACCCCCCTTCTTGCCGCGCTGTCGATCGCTGCCCCCGCACTTGCCGGGCCCCACGTCCTCTATGGCAAGAGCCATTACACCTCGGATGCGACGCTCAATCAGGACCAGCTCCTCTATCACGGGGGTGCGGTCGAGACGGCGCCCAGCGTCTATATCGTCTATTGGGGTGCCGAATGGCAGAATGGATTTTCAATCAACGCCGGCGGTTTCACCTATAGCAACCTCTCGGCGCAGACCTACGTCAATACCTTCTTCGACACCTTGGGCGGTAGCCCGTGGAACGGCGTGCAGACCCAGTATTGCCAGGGCGTCGCGGTCGGGTCGGTCAATTGCAATGGCAACCCGGCCGCGCAGTTCATCCAGAACCCCAAGCACCTCCTGAAGGGTGTCTGGGTCGATCCGTCCCCGGTACCGGCGCTGATCGCCACCACCGGCCTGGTGCAGAACACAGTCGACGATCCGGTGGCGCAGGAAGCGCTCAAAGCCGTGCAGCACTTCGGCTATGACGTCAACGCCACCTATTTCATCATGACTCCGCCGGGACACGCAGCGACGCTCTATGGCACCGTCTATTGCGCCTACCACGACGAGACCTCCAACGTTCTCTTTGGGCCGCATGGCGCCCGCTATGCCTTCATTCCCTATGTTCCCGAGCAGGGCGCGAGCTGCGGCGGCAACTCGGTCAATGCGCAGAACGACGCCTTCGGGCACGGCTACTTCGACAGCTACAGCATCGTCGCCGGCCACGAGTTCGCCGAGGCCGAGACCGACCCCGACAACTTCAGCGGCGTCCAGGACGGCTGGAACGACGCCTCGACCAGCGAGAACGGCGACAAGTGCGCCTACAAGAGCCTGCAGAACATCGTGCTCGGCTCCAACTACTTCGCGGTCCAGCCGATGTGGAGCAACGCTTCCAACGGCGGGGCGGGCGCCTGCGCAGTCTCGCTGCCCTAGGCTCCGCGCGGCCCGGGCGGGCGTCGAATGAAGAGACGCCTGCCCGCCGATTGGTGTAGATCGCGCCCCCATGGGTCTCGCCATCGGCATCGTCGGTCTGCCCAACGTGGGCAAGAGCACGCTCTTCAACGCCCTCTCGGGGGCGCAGGTGCTGGCGGCGAACTACCCCTTCGCCACCAAGGACCCGAACGTCGGCATCGTTCCGGTCCCCGACGAGCGGCTGGGCAAGCTCGCCGCGCTCTACAAGCCGAAGAAGACCACTTACTCGGCGCTGGAGTTCGTCGACATCGCCGGCCTGGTCAAGGGCGCCTCGAAGGGAGAGGGCCTCGGCAACCAGTTCCTCGGCAACATCCGCGAAGTGGACGCGGTGGCCCACGTGCTGCGCTGCTTCCAGGACGGCGACGTGGTCCACGTCGACGGCAGCGTCGACCCGATGCGCGACAAGGAAGTGGTCGACACCGAGCTTGCGCTCAAGGACCTCGAGACGCTGGAGAAGAAGCGCGACCGGCGGCTCAAGGAGACCAAGGCCGCCGGCAAGCCGGGCGAGGAGGCCCGGGCGGACGTGCTCGTCTACGACAAGCTCAAGGCCGCGCTCGACAAGGGGCAGCCGGCGCGGAGCGTGGCGCTCCACGACGAGGAGAAGCCGCGCGCGCGCGAGCTGTTCCTGCTCACCTCGAAGCCGGTGCTCTACGTCGCCAACATCGACGAGTCGCAGCTCGGCAGCGTCGACAGCGACCCGCTGGTCGCGAAGGTGGCGGCGCTGGCCAAGAGCGAGGGCGCGCAGTGGGTCGCCATCTGCTCCAAGGTGGAGGCCGAGATCCAGCAGCTGCCCGCCGGCGACCGCGCCGAGTTCCTCGAGACCGTCGGCCTCTCCGAGCCCGGCCTCAACAAGCTGGTGCGCAAGGGCTTCGAGCTGCTCGGGCTGCAGAGCTACTTCACCGCCGGTGAAGACGAGTGCCGCGCCTGGGTGGTGCGCAAGGGAGCGCGCGCGCCGCAGGCGGCCGGGGTGATCCACACCGACTTCGAGCGCGGGTTCATCAAGGCGGAGGTGATCCGCTGGGACGAGCTGCTCAAGTTCGGCAGCGAGGCGGCGGCCAAGGCCAAGGGCGCGCTGCGCATCGAGGGCAAGGAGTACCTGGTCCAGGACGGCGACGTGATGCACTTCATGTTCAACGTCTAGCGCGCAGAGCAGGCGGCGCGTGGCCGGGCCAGCGTCAGTACGTCCCGGGCAGCTCCAGCTGCTGCACCAC
>JAYWAJ010000108.1:0-2607 GCA_043782525.1 Deltaproteobacteria bacterium
GGCACGCCGGCCACCGTCGCGACCGCGGGGCTCCCGGCGGGCACCTACAAGGAGATCAAGTTCAAGATCCACAAGCTGCAGAACAACGAGTCGGGCGTCTCGGCCGACGCGGCCCTGCAGGCGATGGCCACGGCAGGCGCGTCGATCGTCGCCGACGGCACCATCGACGGGGCGACCTTCAGCTTCTCGACGCCGATGGACGTCGAGCAGGAGCTGGAGGGCGTCTTCGTCCTCGGGGCGAGCAGCAACCTGACCCTGAACGTCGATGCCAGCTCCTGGTTCGGGGCCACGGGCACGGCGCGCCTCGACCCGCGCGACGAGACGAAGCGCGGGCAGATCGAGAGCAACATCCAGCACTCGTTCAAGGCCTTCCGCGACGACAACAAGGACGGCCACGAAGACTGATCCCCGGCGGTGCAGCGGGTGCGGGCGCTCTCTGCGAGGAGGGCGCCCGCTTCGCTTCGGAGGCTTGGGCCCCTCTACCGCGCGAGCCCGATCACCTTGCGAAAGCGCCAGAGCGCGTGCAGGGAGAGGCCGACCGCCAGCGTAGCGAGGGAGAGGATGACGTCGTCGCGGCCGATGCCGTTGAGGAAGAGCAGGCAGCCAACCGTCGCCAGCACCGGGATCACCGGACCGAAGGGCAGCACGAATCCGCTCGGCGCCCGCGTCCGGCGCAGCACCAGCACCGCGAGACAGGTGGGCACGTACTGGGCGAAGACGGCCGCGTTGTTCAGGTCCGCCAGCCGGTCGAAGTCGGCGAAGGCCGCCAGCACCGAGCAGCAGACGGCGCAGAAGAGGATGGAGATGAAGGGCGTGGCGAAGCGCGGGTGCGGGCGGGCGAAGACCGACGGCAGCTCGCCGGCCTCGCCCAGCGCCGAGAGGTAGCGGGGCGAGACCAGCGCCACCGCGGTCAGGTAGCCGAAGGAGGAGATGACCGCGCCCACCGTGATGAAGCGCCCCGCCCAGGGTCCGAGGAAGGCGCCGGCCGCCTCGGCCAGCGGCTTGTCGGCCAGGGCCGGATTCGGGTGGGTGCCGATGAAGACGATCTGCACCAGCGCGTAGAGGATGACCGAGCCGAGCAGCGCGCCGAAGAGGGCCAGGGGCACGTTGCGCTTCGGGTTGTCGGTCTCGCCGGCGGGCACCGGCACGTACTCGAAGCCGGTGCAGGCGAAGAGCGCCGCGAACCCGCCCAGCTTGAGCGCCGAGAGCGTGCCGACACCGCTGGGCGGTGGAATCGAGAGCCGGTGCCAGTCGACGAAGAAGAGGCCGACGCCGATGAAGAGCGCGATGGGGATGAGCTTGGCGCCGCTGAAGAAGTCGCTCACCAGCGCGCCCGGCTTGATGCCGCGGTAGTTGAGCGCGGCGAGGCTGGCGATGACGGCGATGGCGAGGCCGATCTGCGGGCCCGGCTGCGAGAGCGGCGGGATGAGGTAGGAGAGGTTGCGGCCGAAGCCGCGGGCGACGGCGCCGAAGGCGAAGAGGTTGGCGGCGAGCGCCATCCAGCCGACGGCGACTCCGACCCAGCGGCCGAAGGCGTCGCGCGCGTAGAGGTAGGGACCGCCGTTCTTGTCGGCGCGCCCGGCCGCTTCGCAGAAGCAGAGCCCGACCAGCAGGCAGACCGAGCCGATGGCGAACCACGCTGCCCAGGAGAGTCCGCCCGCGGCGAGGAAGACCTTGGCGGGCAGCAGGAAGATGCCGGTGCCGATGATGCCGTTGATCCCCAGGCCAACGCAGTCGAGCAGGGTCATCTTTTTTGGGAGCACGCTCTTTCATGCCGCCAAAAAAGCTCCGGCACCAGAGCTTTCTGGCGAGCGGTCTGTTGCCGCGGCGCGTCTTTCCTGCGCCGTGTTCGCGGAGCTTGACAGGAGAGACTTCGTAAGTAAGATGGCGCGCCTTTTCGGCCCGGGAGTTCGTGTCTTCGGCCGTTGGGTACAAGTGACCGTTTTCTCTTGCCGTTGCCGGCATCTCCCCGGCAGTGGCGGCGTGTTGAAAGGCATCGATGCCGACGATTAGCCAGTTGATTCGCAAGGGCCGCGACAAGGTCATCTACAAGGGCAAGGCGCCCGCCATGACCCGCTGCCCGCAGAAGCGCGGCGTCTGCACGCGCGTCTACACCACCACTCCCAAGAAGCCGAACTCGGCGCTCCGCAAGGTGGCCCGCGTCCGCCTCACCAACGGGATGGAAGTCACCAGCTACATTCCGGGCGTGGGACACAACCTGCAGGAGCACTCGGTCGTCATGATCCGCGGCGGTCGCGTCAAGGACTTGCCGGGAGTTCGCTACCACATCATCCGCGGCACCCTCGACAGCGTCGGCGTCGCCGGCCGCAAGCAGAGCCGCTCCAAGTACGGCGCGAAACGCCCCAGCTAGGGCTGGGGGGCCTCAGGCGTCAGGCCTCAGGCCTCAGGAAAAGATTGCAGTAGCCTGAGGCCTGAAGCCTGAGGCCTGAAGCCTAAAACAGTTTTTTGGAGTCCAACGATGCCTCGTCGCCGCGAAGTTGCCAAGCGCAAGATTCTCCCCGATCCCAAGTTCCAGGACCGGCTGCTCGCCAAGTTCATCAACGACATGATGCGCAAGGGCGAGAAGTCGGTGGCCGAGCAGGTCTG
>JAYWAJ010000109.1:0-6863 GCA_043782525.1 Deltaproteobacteria bacterium
CGACCTCGGCTGTGTCGAATCCACTGGCTGACAGCTCGGCGTTGTCGGCCTTCAGCTCCGCTAGGACCTTGGCAAGCATTTCGTCGTCCCACTCAGCCAGCTCGCCCAGCTTGTTGTCGGCCAGCGCCAAGAGCTGAGCATCCGCAGGGTCGAGGTCGAGAAAGCGCACCGGCACCTGAGTCAGCCCGAGCTTCTTCGCGGCCAGCCAACGCGTGTGACCGGCGATGATGGTCTTGTCTGCCAACCGGGCCACGATGGCCGCGCCGAACCCGAATCGTCGGATGGACTTGGCCACCTCGGCCACCGCCTCGGCGTTCTTGCGGGGGTTCTTGTCCCAGGGCTTCAGCTCGGCGGTGGGCACCCAGACAGCGGCGGGCTCGACCAAGTGGATATGTTGCTCGCTCATATCAACCAGAATATCTGATGAATCCGTAAAACACACGTCCAGCCGCCAAGATTCCACCTGCGAAGACAGGCACTTGGCATCGCTTCGCTTCTGTTATCAGAAATTGTATCAGATGAACTCTAGTGCCTATGGCGCACCGCCCCCTATTGGCTGTTGGTGCTAAGTGAGGGCCCATGGTCTGCTGCCTGGGAGACCTTCGTGCCAGGAGCCTGAACGAAAAATTCGATCAGTTTTTTTCGTCAGAGGCACGGGAGCGAAAAACTTTTTCGTTTGGGTGAACCCCAGATTTATGTGGGCGTGTCACGCTTTGGGTTGCTCGACTCGGCTACTCACCCAGACATGCTCCAGTGGAGACCGAACGAAAATTTGTGGCGTTTTTTTTCGTTCGCAGCTAGGGAACGAAAGAGCCTTTCGCTTGGCTCCGAGGTGCGCCGTGAAAAGAGTCACCGGAAAGTACATCACGGATACCACCGCCGGGGTTGCGGCGAAGGCCTTCGTTCCGTTCTCGTTGCCGCCGGATCCGCCACTAGAATTGTCCGCTGAGGACGAGGACCTGATCGCTCGTGCAAACCAGGCGATCGGTCGACTGAAGGGTCTCACACGGCTCCTGCCGGACACCAGCCTGCTCATCTACATGTACATTCGGAAGGAGGCGTTGCTGTCCTCGGAGATCGAGGGAACCGTCTCGTCTCTCGAAGACCTCCTGCTGTTGGAGAGCGCCGATGTTCCGGGACTTCCGCTCGAGGATACCCGAGATGTGCTCAACTACGTCCGCGCCATCGAACACGGCCTCGCACTTTCCCGACGACTCCCGATCGCGGGTCGTTTGCTGCAGGAAACGCACAAGGTTCTCCTGGAAAGAGGCCGCGGCGCCAGCAAGGAACCGGGCCAGTATCGGCGAAACCTCGTTCGTCTCGGTGGCACCAACTTCCTGGACGCGACCTTCATCCCGCCTCCGCCGCACCTCGTGCCGGATTGCATGGCGGCCTTCGAAAAGTTCATCAACGATCTCCCCAAAAAGACCCCAACTCTTCTCAAGGCGGCGCTTGCCCACGTGCAATTCGAAACCATCCACCCATTTCGCGACGGAAACGGTCGACTCGGGCGCCTGCTCATCACGCTGCTGCTGTGCGCCGAGGATGCTCTGAAGGAGCCGACCCTCTACCTCAGCTACTACTTCAAGACGCACCGGCAGACCTACTACGAGAAGTTGCAGCGCGTACGGACCCACGGGGACTGGGAGGGTTGGTTGCGTTTCTTCCTCGAGGGAGTGCTCGTCACGGTCACGAAGGCGGAAGACCTGGCAAGCGCGATGCTCGGCATGTTCGACGCGCACGAGAAGCTTCTCGTGAAGAAGCTCGGCGTACGATCGTCGTCCGCGTTACGCGTGCACCACTTCATGCGACGCCAACCCATTTTCAGCGCCCCGAGAGCGGCGAAGGATTCCGGGCTGACAGCGCCTACCGTGACCTCCTGCATCGAGGCCATGAAGAAGCTGCGCTTGGTGCGAGAGATCAAGCGGACGAAGCGTCCGCGTCTGTACGCCTACCAGCCGTATATCGAGTTGCTCAGCGAGGAGGCCACTGCCGAAACGGAAGAGGGACCATCGATGCCCACCCAAAGCGAACTCATCGATGGTGCCGCTGCGGTGGCGGGTGGTGGAGTCGGACAGCGACCGGTCCAACGTGCAAAGCGGCGGGCGAGGCGCCAATAGCGACGGGTTCAGGACACAGTCGGTGGCGACCAGACTCCGCGCCTTCTTGGGACACAGGTGGACCAAATCGCGCGTAACCTGCGTTAGCAGTCATCGGACCAAGTGGAGGGGCTGGATGAGATAGGCTCGTGATGTCCGCGCTGTGCGAAGCGGTGCCATCGCATACAAGTGACCTGCCTGGGTTCTTCGGACCAATCAAAGCGAGAGGACGATGCCTCCGGACAGGGTTGAAGTGAGCTGCTCGTTCTTGGCTTTGAATTCGTGTGGAGTGAGATAGCCCAGGCTCGAGTGCGGCCTGACGGTGTTGTAGTGCTTGCGCCACGTTTCGATCAAGGGCACCGCTTCCTGCCTGGTGCGGAACCATTCCATGTTGAGGCACTCGTCGCGGAAGCGGCCGTTGAAGCTCTCGTCGGTGCCGTTCTGCCAGGGCTTGCCCGGAGCGATGTGAGCAGCGTCGATCTTTGCGTCGAGCAACCAGCGCATCACCGCGGTCGAGACAAACTCGGGACCGTTGTCCGAGCGGAGATAGCGCGGGGCGCCGTGCACGCTGACGAGCTTGGCGAGCTGCTCGATGACGCGCGTCGAGCGGATGCTGCCCGCCACCTCGATGGCGAGGCACTCCCTGGTCCACTCGTCGATGATGGTCAGGCACTTGAGCTGCTGTCCGTTGGCGCAGTTGTCGAAGACAAAGTCGTAAGCCCAGACATGGTTGCGCTCGGTCGGCGGCAACGGCCGCGGCCGCGACGCCGCCACCCGCCGGCGCAGGCGCTTGCGCGGCACCTGGAGCCCAGCTGCGTTCCACAGGCGATAGGCGCGCGTGAAGCTCATCCGATGGCCCTCGCGTTCGAGGAAGATCCGTACGAACCGATATCCATAACGCGGGTATTGCGCCGCGATTGCCCGCATCCGCTCGCAGACCGGCGCATCCGCCGCCGCCTTCGAGGATTGGTAGTTCAGAGCGGAGCGCGCCACGTGCAACATCGCGCAGGCCCGCCGGCAGGAAAGACCGCGCTTGCGCGCGTACTCAACCTGCCGACGGCGCACGGACGCGCCTACCATTTTTTTGCGGAGATCTCCTTCATCACCTCGAGCTCGAGGTCACGCTCCGCCAAGAGCTTCTTCAGCCGCCCGTTCTCAGTCTCGAGCTGGCGCAGCCGTCGCACGTCCAGCGCTTCCATCTTGCCGAAGCGCTTCTTCCACACGTACAGCGTCTGCTCGCTGATTCCGTGCTTCTTCGCCACCTCGGCCACCGAGGCGACGTCCGCCTCGCGCAGCATCTTCACCATCTGCTCTTCGCTGAACCGACTCTTCTTCATCGCATCCTCCGGCGTCGCCGGAGGCATCGTCCCTCAACTTTGCGCTGGTCCGAAATTTCAAGAGCAGGTCACAAGCACTTGATAATATTGGCGTTCTGGTTCGGGACCAGGGGGTCGCAGGTTCGAATCCTGTCTCCCCGACTTCATGTAAGTTGCCGGATTCGCTTCAGCACCATCTGGAGCGAATCCGACTTTTTTTTGCTTGCGCTGGCGGCTGTCGCGTCGAGATTTCACGACGTTATGCGTATCTGTGAAGCACCTGGTAACCCGACCGCCGCCACTCCCGGCAAGGACTTTAGAAAGCCAGGAAGAGGCTCGCGATCAGTCCCACGTTCGCGTCGGGAATTCCCAACTCCATTTCCAGCGTGAGGGCCACGTTCTGTTGCAGAGCACCACGCGCCGCGGCCAGCACGCGGCGCTGGAGCCCGTCACCGGGCGTGAAGAGCGCCTCATAGCGGCCCATCAACATGAGCCACGGCCACGGCCGCACCGAGGTGCCGAGGAGCAACGACCACGGCGTGCCTGCGAGCGCGTCGTCCTCGCCGATCCAGCCTCCGGCCATCGCCTCCAATCGGCCGATGTCGAAGGTGACGTCGGCACCTGCCCGGAGCGCGCGCGGCCGCGTGGCTGGCCCGCCCAGCGTAGCGCGGTAGATGAAGGCTCCGAGTTGGAGCGAGGTTTCCAGGAGCGGCGCGACCGGCGGTCCGCTGGGAGTCGCGCCCTGATCACCCGCCGCTGCCACGCCGCCAAACTTGTACGAGACGCGGCCGTAGGTATCCGCCGTGAGGCCATTTGCGTCGCGCGCGGCGAGTCCCGCCGTATAGCGCAGTCCCCGCAAAGGACCAGGATCACTGCCCGCGCCAAAGACCTCCAGAGCCGGCCGCGTCGCGCCCAGTTCCAGCGTGCCCGAGCGAATCTCGAATGGCAGATATTCGGCGTAGGTCAGCCGATGCGTGAACCGCGACCAGGGAACGATTGCAGGTTCCACTCGTCCCGCGCGGACGTTGAGCCATGGTCCGCCCGCGATGCGATCGATCGAGAGCCAGGCTCGACCGAGCGCCGCGCCGGTCTGGGCGAAGCCGCCCTCGGCGAACCAGGAGGCCCGCTTGCCCAAGTTGCCACCCGCGAGCAGCGTGACCAGAACCGAGATTTCCTCATTCCGCGGGCGTCGTGCCTCAACCGAGCTCTCCAGCGAGGAGCGGAGCATCCCCGCAAACGGCGGCAGATCGGAAACAGTGCCGGGCAGGATAGCATTCGGAAAGAGCGTCTCCCACTCGGGCGCGCCGAGCTGGATGTCTAGGGCCTGGCGCCGCTCTTCACCGGCGGGGAGCCGGTAGCCATTGGCGCGAAAGGCGAGACCGAAAGAATTGAGCTGCGGAGGAAGTGTGTGGCACGTGGTGCACGAGGTCTTATAGCGCCGCGCAAAAGCGGGGATGGCGATGGCGGGCAGCGCAGCAAGCGACGCGAACAACATCGAAGCTGCGTAGGCCCCCCGCCTGCTCATGCGTCTCCACTAGCACTGGACTCTGGACAAATCCAACGGCGCTCGTGAGTATCAGTTGCTCCCGGCCCGCGCGATCAGGTCCGTCACCGCTTTCATCAGCGCGCGCGAATCGATGGGTTTGGTCAGATAGCCGTCGCAGCCTGCTTCCAGCGCTTTCTCTTCGTCGCCCTTCATGGCGTGAGCGGTGAGGGCGATGATGGGAATGCGGGTGGTCTCGGGATCCGCCTTGAGCACTCGCGTAGCGGCGTGGCCGTCTACGCCCGGCAACGCGACGTCCATCAGGATCAGCGCAGGTCCGGCGGTGCGGGCAAGCTCGATACCCTCCTCTGCGCGCTCGGCCTGCAGGACCGTGTAGCCCGCCCGCTTCAGGATGGTCGCGATGAGAAGCATGTTCGAAGTGTTGTCCTCGACCACCAGAATTATCGCACCCATGTCAGGATCCTCCGAGCGGGAGCGTGAACGAGAATACGCTTCCCTTGCCGAACTCACTCTGGAGCGTGATCACTCCGCCGTGCAACTCAACCAGCCTGCGCGTGAGCGCCAACCCGAGGCCCGTCCCCTGGTACGCTCGCGAATAGGATGAGTCGACCTGCTCGAACTCGCCGAAAATCCGCTGCTGGTCCTCGGGCGTGATGCCGATACCGGTGTCGGCCACGTGGATCTGCAGGGTCTGTCCGGCCGCATCCGCCGACACCACGATGCGCCCCCCGTCGGGTGTGAACTTCACTGCGTTGCTCAGCAGGTTGTAGAGGATCTGCCGCAGCCGCGTTTCGTCTGCACGCACTCCGGGCAGCGTCGGCACCTCCGTCGAGAGCGAGAGCCGCTTGGCTGCGGCCATCCCCGCCACCGCGCCCAGCGAAGCCTCGACGACCTTGGCCACGTCCAAGGCGACGGGCGAGAGCGTCATCCGGCCGGCCTCGACCTTGGCCAGATCGAGCAGATCGTTGATCAGTTGGAGCAAGTGCCTGCCGTTGAAGTTGATCTGCCGGACGAACTCCATCTCCTCGGCGGGGTCTGAGGAGGGCTTCTCGAGCAGCTCGGAGAAGCCGATGATGGAGTTGAGCGGCGTCCTCAATTCGTGGCTCATGTTGGCGAGGAATTCGGACTTTGCGCGGCTAGCCGCGTCGGCCGCATCGCGGGCGCGCCGGAAGCGCTCCTCCGAGGCGCGCAGCCCCTCGAACGTCGACTGCAGATCGGAGCGCATGTTTCCGAAGACGCGCACCAACTCGCCCAGCTCGCCGGGCGCCCTGGCGGGCACCGGCAGCGAGAAATCGGCGCGCGCCACACCCTGCGCCGCCCGGGTGAGCTTCTCCAGCGGACGGACCAACCGGTTGAGCGCCACGGCCGAGAAGGCCAGCGTCACCAGCACGAGCACGAGTCCGACCATGATCAGCTGCCAGCGCAGCGCCCGCAGGCGCACCAGAGCATCGTCGGCTGGACGCACGCTGATGACTCGCCAGGGAGCGCGCGTGAGCGGGGCGCTCGCAATCACCCAGCGGCCGCGGGCCACGGCAGCGGTTCCGCCCACCGCGACCGGCGCGGCCAGAACGCCGGATTCCTCGAGCACCGCCTTGGGCAGCGCGGAGTTGAGCAGCGATCCATCCTCGGCCTGAAGCGCGGCCGCCCCCGCCTGCATCTCGCGCCGGAAGGAGTCGAAGCGGTCGCTGTCAAAATCGATCTCGCCGAGCAGCGCCCCGACCGGCTTGCCGAGGGGGTCGCGGATCGGCTGCAGCAGGATCGCCGCCGGCCCCTGGCGCCAGGGGAGCGACTTGCGCAGAAGCACCGTCTCTCCATGGTTCGCAGCGATGGGAATGCGCGAAGGAGCCCCGATGTGGACGTCGTCGTAAGGCTCGGTCCAGAGCACCGTGCCCCGGGCATCGATCAGCGCGATCGGGCCGCTGAAATCCGAGGACATGAAGAACA
>JAYWAJ010000110.1:0-18181 GCA_043782525.1 Deltaproteobacteria bacterium
ACAGCCTGGAGCCGGTTGGTCGTGCCGCTCTGCTGCGGTGTCGTCGTCGGCAACCTGGCGCTGTACAGAGCTGCTGCGGTGGCGCCTTCGAGGCGCACCGGCGCCGGCGCCTCTCCCGAGCACGTGAGCGAGACGGCCGCAATGGCGACGAGAGTACCGCAACGGCGCGATGTCGAGTTCACTCGATTGTCCATCTGACCCCCGAATTCCGCTGGCACGCTGCGCTTGGCGGTCAGTCCATGTCAAGAGGTGCCGGAGCAGATCGCCGGCCGGCGATTGGCCGCGCGCCTTCGACCTCTGCGAGCGCGGCGAGTTGCCACACGACCGGGACATCCAGAACCCAATCAGATTCGAGTGCAAGCCGCTGGGGAAGGTTCTCCCCCCCATGGTCGAATGTGATGGAAAAGAGTGCGAGGTGCCGATGGAGGGCCTCGCTCGGGGTGAACAACTCGCATGGCTCCGCGACCGGCAAGGACAGGTAAGAGTGGGAGCCACTTCTGCGGTTCAGGCGAACATCGGCTGGATTCGCTCAACAGAATCGTCCCCGCAGGGCTCGGTGCCCGCAACTGCAGTGGCCTCGGCGTCAACGGACCACCGGAGGCCACTCGACGTTCTCGAATGGCTCAGGCGCCGTAACGCCGGCCGCGGCGGCTTTTTGACCGACGAGCAGCTTCGTCCAGTACCCTCGCTCGGGCCGCGGCATTCCCATGCAGCGTCCTCTCGATGCTCGCATGACGGCGAGTTCCATTGCCCGATCAACGGGCGAGGCCATGGGCTTGGGCGGGGGCAACTCCTCGCGCTCTCAGTCGCCGTCCTCATCGCCGGCAGCGCCAGCGAGGGACGGGATCCGGGCGCGGATCCTGGACACCGTGTAGCGCGAGACCTGGGCCGACCATGCGGTGTCCACGGTGAGGAATCCGAACAGATTGGTATTGAGCGCGAGGTTGGTCACCAGCAAGTCGTTCCCGCTGAACCGCAAGCTGGCGGGGAAGAGAAGGTGGGTCGGCGAGCCGCGGACGCTGACACCGTCGAAGTCTCCGAGTTTCGCGATCGCGCGTCCGCTGGGATCCACCACCACGATCTCATCGGATTGGTTCGCCGCCACCCATAGGTTATCGTCCGCGTCGACGAGGAGGCCGTCCGCGCCGTTGATGCTGTTGGTGAAGACCGTCGGCATTCCCGCCACGCCGCCGCTCTCGACGGGTACCTGGATGATGCGATCGTCGCCGGTGTTGGCGACGAAGAGGATGGTCTCGTGCTTGTTGAACCGGAGACCGTTGGCCCCGAAGGGAGGGACTCCCGTCGTGCGCAGCAGCGGATCGTCGACCCATGGCTTGGCCACGCCGCCCGCCGGGCCGGTCTTCCAGACAACGCCCTGGAACGAGTCCGACACGTAGACAGAGCCGTCGTGGTCGAAGGTGATGTCGTTGAGCCCGGAGCCTGCACCTGCGTGTGGCAGCGCCGGCGGAAGCGTCAGAAAGGGTCTCGATGCGCCGGTGCGTGGATTGACCTGCAGCACCTTGCCGGCGCCGAAGTCGATCACGAGGAGGGCTCCGGTCACGGGGTGGAAGCGCAAGCCGAGCAGGTGCGGGCTCGAGCCCGCGACCGAAACCTGCCGCTCGAGCCCGCCGCGCGCGTCGAAGACGAAGAGTTGTCCGGGTTCCGCAGAGGCTCCCTTCGAGGTGAAGCCGAAGGTCGTCACATACACCCGGCCGTCGGCGCCGACCTCGAGACCCTCGGGACCGGACGATCCCGAGGGCAGGACGGCGAAAGTCGTCACCCTGCCCCTGTCCCACGCCCTGGCTTCGAAGGGCAGCGTGAGGACGATTGCCAAAGCCCATCGCAGGTCCAATCGTCGCATGGGACAACCTCCGCGCTTCGTGCTCTCAAAAGCCCTGTTGCTCTCCGGCGGCCTGCCAGTCAAGACGCGTCCCGTCAAGCGGTGACTGCCACAGCGCATCGTGAAGCCGCACCTGCTACTGTCCGCCGGGTGAACCCTGAAAAGGCCGGGCTCTTGCCAAGGGATGGTGGACCGTCCGCACGTCCGAACGTAAGGTCGCGCAGCCTCTCAGGAGGGTGCATGCAGGTTCGCAAGCTCTTCGCCGCACTCGCAATCAATATTGCTTTCGTCCTCGGTGCGGCAGCCCAACCGGCGCCCACGGCGCCCGCCGCCGGGACCACCGCTTCGCCAAGCGCCACTCCGAAGAAGGGCTCGAAAAAGAAGGACTCGAAGAAGCGCTTGAAGAAGAAGTCGTCGAAGAAGAGCAGGAAGGCCGTACCCGCTCCGGCCCCGGCGCCCAAGAGCAGCGTCGATGTCGCTCCTGCTCCACCGGCGCTGGAAGCCGCCGCTGGCCCTGAGGACAACGACCCGCCGGTGCTGACCCACACGCCTGTGACAGCAGCGACGAAGGGCAAGGTTCTGACCATCTTTGCGCATGCCGAGGATCCGAGCGGGATCTTTGGCCCGGTGCTCTACCTGCGGAAGCGGGGCCTGCCCGCGACTGAATTCGTCCCGATGCGGATGACGCCGGCCCGATCGGGCGTTCCCGGCGATTACGCCCTCGAGATCTCCGCGGCGCTGGTCGGCGTCGACGCCCTCGAGTACTACCTCGAGGTCTGGGACAACGCCGGCAACGGCCCGGTGCGCGCCGGCTCCGCCGAGAGCCCGTTTGCGATCAAGGTCGAGGAGGAGAAGAAGATCATCGTCAAGCCGACGGAGCCGACGGCGCCCCGGTCGGTCATTGTCAATCGGTCCGGAGCGCCGCCCGCCATCGCGCACACCGCGGTGACTCGGGCGAGGAAGGACCAGGCGATCGAGATCAACGCGCGCCTCCTCAGCGAAACCGGCGTGCAAGGCGCGACGGTGATGTTCCGGCACGCCGGCGAGAAGGACTACCAGGCGCTGCCGATGGGCAATATCGGCGGTGACAACTACACCGCGACGGTGCCCGCCAGGATGGCCACCTCGGACATCGAGTACTACCTGGAGACGTTCGACAAGATGAGCAACGCACGCGCCCGCGCGGGCGCGCCGGGCGTCCCCTTCGTGATCAAGCTGGAAACGCCCGAGGCCGCGCTTGCCTCGCCGGTGGCGGTGCCCGCCGAGGAGGAATACACGCTGACACGTTTCGGGCTCGAGCTCGACGCCGGCGCGCCAGGCGGCGGCGGCATCCTCCTTCTCGCGCGGCCGTGGTGGTGGCTGCGGTTCAACGCCGGCCTCGCCTACAACGTGATCGGCCTAGGCTACCGCGGCGGCCTTTCACTGTCGCCGGGCCACTGGGCCGTCACGCCGACCTTGAACTTCGACGCCGGCCATTACGTCAGCGGTGACGCGAACCGGTTCTTCACCCCGTCGGACTCGAACCCCGCGGTGCTGTCAGCGGAGAAGTCACTCCTTTCGCACGCCACCTACTCCTTCGCTTCGGCGCAGGTCGGGCTCGAGTTCGGCTCCCAGCGCCGCTTCGCGTTCTACCTTCGCGGCGGGCTCGCCTACCTGGTCAGCAGCGCGTCTGGCGCCGACATCACCGCCTTGGCCAACACCAAGATCAGCGGGAACACCACCTACAAGGTCGGCGACGTGAAGTTCACCTCGGTGATGCCGACGGTGGGACTTGGTTTTCTCATCTTCGTCTACTAAGGCGGCTAGAGCGCATGAACAGGATCAACCGTACCCTGCCAGTCTTGCTCCCGCTCCTGCTGGCGGGGTGTTTTGCCCAGATCGAAGACAGCTCGGTCAGCCTGACGCAGCCGCTCTGCCCTTCGGCGACCTCAAACTGCATCCCTGGCGCCGGGCAGCCGCTCTCGGTCATCCGGGCGAACGGGACCAACACCGTCACGGTCCCGCTCGGCGACCAGAATTTCTTCAAGCCTGAAACCAGCCTGGGGCCTACCAAGCTCGTCTCGAAGCTGGTTCTCAACCAGGCCACGCTCGACATGCTCACCGCCGGGTCCGACTTCAGCGGCGTCACGGAGATGACCATCTTGAGTGCGCCCCGCGAGTCCACCGGGCCCTCCGACGACCCCTGCGCGCCGGGTTCCCCCCCCTGTACGATTCTGGCGAGCTTCATCCAGGCCGGGGCGCCGGCAGGCCAGCAGCTCATCCTCAAGGGCGCAGGCGCCGACGTCATCGCGCTCATCGACCAGACCAAACACCAGCTGGTCATTCAGGTCCGGGCCAAGGGCTCCGCTCCAGGGAGCGTCTCGGCCCCATTCTGGAATGCCAACCTGACCGTGGACATGGCACTCCGGGCAAGGGTGAATTTCCCCTGACATCGTGCGCCCCGAAACGGCCGGCGCGCGCCTCACCGTCATTTTGGGACTGGCCGACGCTCATGCCATGCGCGGGTACCGAGGCGGTCCGCGAAGCGCAGAAGGCGACCGATCTCGATCCCCTCGCGGCCGGCGCCTGGACCGTGCCCGGCCGCGAGTCGAGAGATGTTGTCAACGGCGCTGCGCGCGCTACGACCAGGACTCATCGACGACCAACGGGCCGTGGGTCCACTCGATTTTTTGGAACGTCAGGGCGACCTGCTCGTGGTCACCATAGTGCTGCTGCGCCGGATCCCTGCTGTTGGGCATCTGGAAGTCCATTGAGGCGACTCTGGCGTTGGTGAGCCTGATGCTGTGCGCCAGTCCAAGATGACCCGTCTTGTCCTTCCCGTAGCAGTCGAAGATCACCACCGGCAGCGTCTCGCTCGTTACCAACGCCTGATAGAGCTGCATGGTCGACGGGCCGGTCTCCTTCGCGAGCATGATCGGAGCGTGCACACGCCGGCCGGTGGACAAGCCCGTCGCCGGGTCGCGCGGCGAACTGGTGGCGAAATAGAACTCGTTGGTCTCGAACTGGTGGTGCGCCGCCTTGCCGGGCAGGTCGTGGAAGCCAGGGTCGAGCTTGAAGTCGCCCTGCTTCATTCCCTTCACTGCCACGAGGATCTGGTGCACCGGCACGTCGATCATCGGCGTCTTGGACGCAGGTTGCTCCGGAGGCAACACCGCTGCCGACGGTTCCGCCGAGGGATTGTTCCGCAGTTCGACGGCGGGCGCGGGCCGCGTCACGGTGGCAATGTGGCTGACCAGCTCGCGGCCATCCGCGGTGCGCACCCGGAACCGGTACCGCTGGACGATGTCCGGGCCGGGCGCCGGCTCGTCGGTCTTCTTGTCCGCCATGCCCGTAAACCTCGGTTGAAACGTGCGCCGGCGCCGGAGCGTCAGGTCTGGGTTTCCCAATCGTCACTGGCGGAGATGCCGCCGTCGTGCCACGTCCACTCGATCTTCTGATAGGTCAGCGCCACCTCCTCATACTCGGCGAACTTCATGAGATCCGGATGCCGGATGTTGGCCTGGCGGAAGTCGTACGAGGCGATGTTGGCGTTGGTGAGCTTCACCGTGTAGTTCTGGACTTCGGTGCCGGCCCCTGTTCCGGCCTTGAGCTGCGGTGCCCAGAAGTTGAAGGTCGCCGAGGTGATGTTCTCGTTGGTGCAGAGGAGTTTGAAGAGAATCGGGGAAGACTTATCGAGCTCTTTCGTGAACACCCAAGGCTTGTGCATGCGCCGCCCGGTTGGCAGGCCGCTCTGTGGGTCGCGCGGGCTCACAATCGAGTGCGAAACCGCGATCACGCCGATCGAATCCTCGCGACCCTTTTGCGTGACGCTGCCCTTCACCTGACCGGACCGCTGCCCGACGAGGTACGCATAGGTCATCAGGGCCATGGCGGGTTCCCTCCCGTCTCAAGTCAGTCACAGCGAGCTCTCGTCCGTCAAGTCTCGGCCTTTGTGGTCGAGCCACCACGAAGAGGGCCGGCGCCGTTTCGAGAGCGGAGACGCCCACTCGACCGCGGGAACCCGGCTTCTTGATTCCGGCCTTCCTTTCGTGACAGGAATCAGGCATGGGCGACTCAACACCGAACGGAGGCAAGTTTCCCATCGCCGCCGGGCCGGAGGGCAGCCTCAATTCTCGCCCCCTCAGGACCGGCAAGACCTTCACGCTGGTGGTCCATGCCCCGCGCCTGCACCACCTCGGCTGGGACCGGACCGACTACGCGCCCGGCGACGCATGCCGGCTGACCCTGACGGGCAAGAACCTTGGCAAGCAGCCGTTCGATGTGTCGGTGGAGGCGGAGCAGGACGGCGTCTGGGTCGAGGTCGAAAAGGTACGGGCCACCGCCGATGCCAGCCAGTCCGCCGCAACGGTGGACTGGAAGTTCCCGGTGCCCCGAGGCCACGCCGAGGCGCAGGCCGCGCGGGAACAGACACTGCGAGGGAACCTGATCCGCGCCGTCTGGGCGCAGCCCGAGGTGACCGCGGACGGTGCGCTCGCAGCGCAAGTCGAAGCGGAGGGCATGGAGGGGAAGAAGCTGGTGGTCCTGATCGAAAGGGAGTTTCCTGACGGAAGCTGGCGTTGCGTCTCGCACGCTGAGGGCGAAGTCCGGGCCGGCAGGTGCGAGATCGCCTGGACCCCGCCTTCGCAAGGCGCAGGTCTGGACGCCACGGACGATGTGGCAGGGGGCGGTTTGGTCGCGTGCAAGTTCGAGGATGGTCACGAGCTCGGGGCCGCCGAGACCGCCTGGCTGAAGGTGAGGTGCGCTGGAATGGAGAAGCAGACCGTCCAGATCGTCCTGGAGCGCGAAGATGGCGAAGGGTGGGCCGAGTTGTCCAGCGCGGTTTCCACCGTCAGAGCTGGTGAGGCGCGCGCGGGGATCCCGGTCTAGCCTAGCCCAGCATCATGGCATCCCGACCCGCTTATTGGATTGGACCCGGAAACCGTTCGTTGCGGCTTACTTTGCTGCGAGAGCGGCAGCACCAGCGAGGTTTGACAATGACCCTGATGCCGACGGCAGCCGACGAGTTGTCTACGCGTTTGCGCATCTTCGATCCCGTCCGGGCCTCCCGACGCGGAGCGGACATGAAGGCAGCTTCGTGCCCGCACCTCGATGAGTATCGCGGTCACAAACGGGGCATGGAGAGAGCCCTGGCTGGCCGAGGAGCCGGATCCGAAGAGGCGGCCGCCCGCGCGTAGTCAGTCCTCCTTCTCGCCTTCGTCGCCGTCATCGTCGTCGCAGTGCGCCGGCGCCTGTGCCGGAACGATCGTCCCGAGCAGGCCGTGCTTCTCGCCGTCGGGACCCGCGGTGAAGTACAGGGTCTCCTTCGATCCCGCGCCCCCCCCGTTCCCGAACTGCAGCGACCACAGGCCGTCAACGCTCAGTGTCGGGCACGCCGCGGAACGGAGCTGGCCCTTCCGCCGCAGCTCGCCATTCCCGCGCATGCTCAGCGGATCGAAAGCATTGATCTTCCCGTCGCCGAAGTTGCCGATCAGCAGGTCCCCGGCGAAGGCGCCGAATGTCGCCGGGGCGAGCGCGACGCCCCAGGGCGAATTGAGGCGGCCGCGCGACGCGACACGACGCACCCGCTTGCCCTCCAGGTCGAAGGCGTCCACGAATCCGTGACCCTCTCCCGCCACATCGTCGTGCCGGGCGGCGTCCTGCTTGGCGAACGTCACGTAGAGTGTGCCCCCGATGTTCTGGATGCCGAACGGCGCGTACCCGCGCGGGAGGCTGTGGTCGGTAAACGAGCCTACGCGGGTGAAGGCGGCGTCGAAGATGTCGACCACGCCGTTGTGAAAATCCGCCGCGTAGAGAAACGACGCTCCCGAGGTGCTGCCGATCGCGAGGCCCTTGTAGACGGCGCCGAACGACGACCGATCGGCGGCGACGATGGCCTGCGTTGGACGCACCGTCGGGGCCCAACCCGCGATTGCGCCGTCCTCGGTCGCGAAGATGAAGCGCGCCGGAGCGGCCGCGATTCCGATGCGGACGACGAATCCGGCCGTCCCGTTGAACACGATCCCCGTGGGACCGCCCGGGATGCCAACGATGAGCGGCCGCGGGACTCCTGCGCCGTCGTAAAGCGTCGACGTTGCCGTCCCGTTGTTTGCGGACCACCACGGCGAGGTGGAACTTGCAACGAGGCCCCACGCATTCACGAGGTTTGGATCGAATCGGTCGGCGGGCACCGCGGCCCCATCCGATACGAGGTTGTGCTGCGTGTAGAATTGCGCCTTGGCGGGGACCGCGAACGCGAGAACTCCAAGCGAGACCATGAGGACAAGTCGCTTTTTCATGGGATACCCCTACGCCGGGGAACGGAGCCGCCGCGAACGATCACCGGTGGTTGATGTGCAACGCACAAACGAAGCTTCGGCGGCCAACCCGGCTGGCATCGCATATGCCGATCCATGGGCCAACGCAAGCGACCAACCCAGCAATGCGCCGTCTGACGAGATCCCGAGGGCATCTGATGCGTGAAGCTCGCGCTGCTGTCTCCGCTTTGTACTCGTCAGAAACCTACGCCGTGAGCCGCCACCAGCGCCGCTCCAACTCCGTCTGGAGAAGCCCCGAAGGCTCACACGAGGACCTCGATTCCTACGTTCACTTCCTTGCGATCGTACGTGGATCGATCCAATGCTCGCCGATCGCTCAGCGATCCTCGCTTTGGACCAGCTGCGGCAGTTGTCGCTCAATTCGGTTCCCGGAGGGGTCTTGCGAAGCCACCTGTTCTCGATCAGGGGATTCATCCTGGCGTCGCGCCGGCATCCAATCCTGCCGCGCCGCGGTGGGCTCGGTCCCCAGGGCTTCACCCTGCTCGAGGTCATGATCGCCCTGGTTCTGCTCGGCATCGGTATGACGGCGCTCATCGCCGCCTTTGTGAGCAGCGGTCAGATTGGCGTGATCGGCCGGAGGCAGAACGCAGCCACGACCATCGCGAGATCGATCGCAGGAAGCTTGCAACTCGCCGCCTACTCCGATCCGCGACTCGCCAACGTCAATCCGGCGAACGACACGACCATCGCCGACCCGAATTCGTTGTTCGCGCAGCCTGGACTTCCGTCCGGAGCCAACGCGCCCGATGTGGCGATCGGCGTCGTCACGATGGGCAACGAGAGCTTTACCGTCTACGTCAATGTGAGCACGGACGTCGATGCCAGCGGAACGGAGCAGGGAAAGGACTTCGCGGTTGTGGTGCGTTACCGCGTCGGCTCGATCTGGGCCCGCGCCCTCGCTCAGGGGTACCGCTACAATCCCGCCGCGAACGGCGGCGTGGGGTTGCCCTTGTGAGCCGGCGCGGCTTCTCGCTCATCGAGGTTCTCCTTGCGGTGGCCATCCTCGCTTTCGTGATGGCGGGTGTGTCCACGGTCCTCATCCTGCAGATCAAGGTGTCCGCGAAGCAGGAGCTGCAGCGTTCGCTGGAGGAGAACGGGCGCATGGCCCTCCTGGAGGTAGCGAGGTCTGTGCGCCAGGCGGGTTATGGCATCGCGCCCACGGCAGCCTTTGACCTCGACCGCTACGGCTGTGCGACGCCGGGAACCACCACCAGCTGCAACGGTGGAGGGAGGGACCGCTTCGACGCCCCGGACGAACTGGTGGTCTCGTCACGCGACCCTTCCTTCTACAGAAACCTCACCGGCATCACTGGCGGAGCCGGGCCCTGGACGGCGACGCTGGATCGCGCACTGACCGGGCCGCTTTCGGCGGGGCAGGTGATCCAGCTCCTCTGCGCAGGGGCGGAGCCGTCCTCGTACGTGGCGCTCGCCGGCCCCGCGATCGCGGGAAACACCACGCTCAGCTTGCGTGCGGTCTCCAACGCAGACGGCTACTACCCGCAAGGGGCGCCGGCGGATTCTTGCTTCGCATCGGCGGCGCTGATGCTCGTCGTGCGTGAGCGCTACTTCATCGCGCCGGACCCCTCGGACGGCCTGCCGTCCCTCTGGCGCGACCGCGGAACAGGACCGCCCTTGCTGCTCGATCGCGGTATCGAGGATTTGCAGATCACCTATCAAATCGGTTCTCCCTCGACCGGTTCCCTCTATGCCACGGGCGGCCCCCTGGCGGTGGTCCCTCCAGTCGCGTGCGCCGGCGCGCCGGGTTGGATCTTTGGCGCCTGCCTGGGGACGGCGGGTCAGCCGTCCGAGACGGCGGCAGCACCCGATTGGCGCGCCGATCCGTACGACTCGCTGAACCGGTACAGCGCAAACGCGGTCAATGTGCGTGCCGTGGGCATTACCATTGTGGCGATTTCGCGGGTACCTTCGCCAGACGGTACGGGTGATGCGGTGCCCGCGGTGGGGAACCGCGCGGCGCGCGCGCCAGACACCTTCAAGCGGAGCGTCCTGACCACGACCGAGCAAACGCCCAACCTGCTCACCCGTGCCCACTTCCTTCCGCCGGTCTTCTCCCAGGCGAACGTGGGGGGAGGCTAGAATGCGCAGGCAGAGAGGAAGCGCAGTGCTGGCCGCGCTCGCGGTCCTGGTCGTGCTGGCCTTCGTCACGATCGCGACGCTGCAGCTCGCTTCGATCAGCCGCGGCTCGTCCATCATCGACTCGCGCAAGCTGACGCAAACCTCATGCGTCGAGGCCGCCCGGCAACACGTGCTTGGCCGGCTTCGGGTGTTCGGCCTCGATCCGACCTCCATCCGGCTGGACCAGGCCGTACAGGTTGACTCCGGTACGCGCAATTTGCGCACCGGCCATATCTCCGCTCCCTCGGTGACCTCGGTCCGGGCCATTCCCCCCAACCTGGTCGGGGGCTCGGGCGCCCGGAACCGCGACATGTCCAACCTGGTCGTGCCGAGCCCCACTCTGGGCGGAACGTACTACCGCGTGGTCGTCGCGTGCACGGATCCGGCCGCGGGCGACATGGAACTCGAGTTCACCTTCCGGTACGGCCTCTGAGGACTGATGCTTATGCCTGACCCGACCCCGCTCGCTGCCGCCCTGGTCATCCTCGGCGCCGCCCTTGCGCCGCCCGCCCTCGCGGCGGGCCCCGGCTCCCCCAGCAACGACGTTTCCTGCTGCTTCAACGGCAGTGCCCAAGCCCAGCGCCTTTCGCCCACGCTCGGTGGTGACACGACCTTCTTCAGCTCGCAGTCGAACGATCCGCCCAACGTCGTTTTCATCCTCGACAACTCGACATCCATGTACGAATTCCAGATGTCGGTATCGGCCTTCCCCAACACCAGCTTCATTGCAAACGGTACGACGCCCGCCGCGGCAAACCCGAACGATGTCGCCAGCTGCCACGCAAACTCGCAGCTCGAGGCCCCGAACGGAATCGCCTATTCGAAGTCGACGACGTACCCGCCGACCGATGCTTCGTTCACCTCGTACTTCGTGGCCACGAACTATTACAAATACATGGAGTGGACCTCATCGTCCCCGGGAGGCAGCATCACCGCGCTGGCGGCCTGCTCCGGCATGAGCAACGGGGCGGGGAGCGGCGGAAGCGGCACCTCGAATGGAGTTCCCTGGTCGATGACGCGGCGGCAGCGTTGTGCGCACTGCCTCGATGAGGCGGGGTACTACGTCGACCCGGGAACCGGCGGCTCGCGAAATGACGTGCAGAATGGCCGCTACGTCTTCAAGGGCAACTACGTCAATTTCTGGCCGCCGAAGTTCCTGGTGGCTCGCAAGATCCTCACCGACTTCGTCACCCAGAACAACGCCACGCGCGTGGGGGTGGTCAGCTACGATCCCCAGAACGTGCAGGCCCTGGGCATCACCAGTTCGCTGCAACCGCACGACGGCGGTCAGTTCGTCAGCAACGGGATGGCGCCTGGCTGCAACCAGGCCGGCTGGCAGACGGCGGATCGGCAAGGCATCATCAACAAGGTCAATGCGATCAGCTGGGGGTCGTTTTCAAGCCCCATCGCGACACCACTCGCCGAGACCCTGTTCAACGTGGGCGAATATCTGACCGGCGACTCGACCGAGGCGTTCTATACCCAGAAGTTCACCACCAGCTGGCTCAAGAGCGGCAACCCCGCTACGGGCGGCTTCACCTCGCTCGGGTCAAACAGCAACAACCGCGCGCTCTGCACCGCCTGCCAGTCGAGCGCCGTGGTGTTGATCACCGACGGCGAGCCGCTCGGCGACAACAACCTGCCCACTGCGGCCATCAAGACACTCAACGGCGGGGTGAACGCGACCTGCCCTGCGCCCGGCTGCGGCACCGACCAGAACAACGGCAGCGCGAACGCGCTCGCCAACGTTGCCAGGATGCTCGCCAACAACGACCTGAACCCAACGCTCACCGGCCTGCAGACCGTGAATACCTACGTCATCGGCCTCGGCGTCGACGTGCCTGTCCTCGCCGGTGCGGCCACCGCCGGAAAGGGCGTCTACTACCGGGCCAACAACGGAGGCCAGCTCGCCGACGCGATCAGCTCGGCAGTGCTGGACATCTCCGCCCGCGCCACGGCCTTCTCTTCCACCGCCATCCAGAGCCTCCAGGTCGGCACCGGCTCTTCGGCGTACGTCCCGCGATTCGTCCCCGGCTCCGGCTCAATCTGGGAAGGCCACCTCTACCGCTTCGACCTTTTCAACGAGTTCGTGGCCGGCCTGGACAAGAACGGCGACGGCACCCTCAACGACGTGTTCCTCATCGACAAGGACGGTGACATCGTCACCGAGAACGACAAGGGCGAGTTCGAGAAGCAGAAGAACGGCCAGAAGGCGGTCCCGGTCTGGGACGCAGGCCAACAGCTCCAGCAGGCTGCATGGACGGCGCGGACCATCTACACGGCTCTACCGGTGACCGACGCAACCGGCGCCATCACCAGCTGGTCGCGGATCGGCTTTGCTGACGACGCGGCCACCGCAACCACGCTCATTCCCTACCTCGGCATCACCGGGAATACAGCTTGCAGCCGCATCGCGCAGCGCATCCCGGGAAACCCCGCGCTCACCCAGGTCCAATGCGCGCAGACGATCATCGACTACGTCAAAGGCAAGGATGTGTTCGGGGAGAACCCGTCGGATCCGAACGGCAACCGTCCATTCGTGCTCGGCGACATCTTCCACTCCTCACCGCTCGTGGTCGATCCGCCCGTCGATCAGTTCATCTGCAGCCTTGGCCTGCACGCGCAGTGCGCGTCGACGCTGTACGGCTACCAGGCCCCGAGCCCGCAGGCGGCGGCCACGCCAACCGACAACTACACGCTGGGTTCGCGCACCATCGACGCGTACGAGAAGTACTTCGAGGACAACCAGGGGCGACAGAGAATCATCCTGGTCGGCGCGAACGACGGCCTTCTGCACGCTTTCGATGGCGGCGCGCCCGCGGACTCGCCGCCGGCGCCTGATCCAAAGGTGCCCTTCCGCAACATTCGTTACAACAAGGGCACCGGCAACGAGTTGTGGTCCTTCGTGCCGCCGGACCAACTTCCGCGGCTGTGGCTCGCCATGGTGGGTACCGGGCACCAGTACTATATGGACGGCGATATCATGGTCCGCGACATCTGGTCAGACGGAAGCGGCGTGCTGAACCACGGCGGCTTCAAGGAGAGCAGTGAATACCATACCGTCGCGATCGCCTCAGAGCGCGAGGGCGGCACACACTTCGTCGCGCTGGACGTGACCGACGTGACCTCGCCGCAGCTGCGCTGGATGTGGCCGCCGCCGTGCACCGCAGACGAGCAGGAGTGGGGCCAGACCTGGGGGCAGTTCGCGCCGCGCGCACCTCCCATTGGCCCGGTGTTGCTGGAGACCGCCTCCGCGGCGGGCGTCACACGCTACGGCCTCAAGACCGAAGAGCGCTGGGCGGTCTTCCTGAATGGCGGCCACGACCCCTACAATCTGCGCGGCAGGCAGGTCGCCCTGCTGGACGTCTGGACGGGAGCCCCGCTGTTTCGGGCAGGATTCAATCCGGGATCGAGCGGACCCGACGGCGCGATGATGTACGCGATGCCCGCCACAGCTTCGATGGTCGATTACGGTGTCGACACCAGCTATGCGCCGGACGGCTTCTTCGACACCGCCGTGGTCGGCGACGAGGGGGGCCAGGTCTGGACCTTCCGGTTCGCGACGCCCGGCCACATTGGCGCGGGGGGCCTCGTGGACAACTGGTCCTTCGCGCGCGCTTTCGAGTCGGCCGGCGCCTCCACCAATACCAGCTCCCGTTCCGTCACCGGCAGGCAGCCCATCTTCACGGTGGCGTCGACCACCGTCGAGCCTGAGAACGGCTGGCTGCGCGCCTTCGTGGGCACGGGCGATCGCGCGCATATACGCTCCACCGGCGGCGGTGATTGCCGGCCCGACGACACCACCACCTGCATCGCCGCCGGGTGCACCGTCAGCTCGTCGCTCAGGCTGGACAACGGCCCCGTCGCCTATAACAGCACGTTCTCGGGGAGCGCCGGCAATGAGAATGTGCCCGGGCAGACCCTGGCGACTCAATCATCCTTCGCCTGCCAGCTCGCGGACGCGACCTTGAGCGTCAGTGTCAGCTCGTGCCCGACGGCGACCAACTTCAGCGAGAGCGTGCCCTTTTCCTGCAGCGGCTCGACCTTCACCTGCAGCGAGGGTAACTTCCCCTCGCCGACGCCGACGTCGAACCGCGGGGCCGCCGCGAACGCAGCAGGGGCGCCGGCTTTCTTGTCGCTTTCGGTGTTCGCCGACGCGACCGGCGCGCCTTCTCGCACGCGCCGCTTCAACGTAGCGGCGGACGCCGCAGGCTACGATGCGGGCCGCCTCCTTCCTGCCGACCTGGTCGACGTCACGGCGACCTCGGCCTCGACCGGAGCGACTACGGGCAACGTCGCCGGCCGAAGCAGCGCCGGCTGGAAGCTCACCTACAGCAACATCGACGAGAAGACCGTGACGAGCTCGACCCTGCTGGGAGGTTGCGTGATCTGGAACTCCTTGTTGCCGACCGGCGGCGCCGGCGGCTGTGCCTCGGCGGGCGCCGCGGTCGCGGCCTTCTACCAGGCCGACTACCTGACAGGCGCGCCGAACTGCGCGCAGTCGTTCCTGTCCGGCGCGGCCTACGCGCGGTCGATCTCGCGCAACGTAGTCTCACCTCCGCCCGAACCGTCGCCCGCGATCGCGTTGGGAGGCGGCGGTACTTCCTTGCGGCTCTCCACGCTGGAGATCCAGCCGGGAGCCCAGGAGGTCACGCAGATCACCGCGCAGAGCAACAACGAGATGCTTCAGCTCCTCTACTCGCTTCCTCTCACCCAGGAGCAACACCGGTGCAGGCACGTTGACGCGTCGACTTGCCAATGAGGAGGCCTTCAGCGCGAAGCCGCGGGGCAAAGCGGCTGCTCCGGTCGTGCCAGAAGGCGAGTCCGGCCGCTACCTGCTCCCGGAGTTCGACATGCCCTTCAGCATTCCATCTGGGCGCGGAAAGAAGAAACCGTCGATGAAGCTCGAGGAGCACCATCATCTGCCCTGGCCAGGGAAGCCGGACGAAGTGGGCGAGCTAGGGTCGAAGGTACCGGGGGATCGTTAGGCATTGCTCCGGAATGTCGTCGCGCCGACCAGCAGCCGGTTCGACTGCCACCGCGAGGCGATCGCGGATTCGGGTGGATCCTTGTTGGGCCAGAGGGCCCTCCGCATGTTTTTGGGCGGAGGCAGGCGATCAAGCTAGTCTCGCTGATGGTCCCGCGTACGCGACGTCGGAGGAGGCGAATCGATGATGCGACCATTCTTGCTCCCTCTGCTTGTCCTCGGCGCCTGCAGCAGCGGTGTCGGACCAACCGGACCTGCCGGTAAGGAGGGAGCGATCGGAAAGGAGGGGGCGGCGGGGCCCGCTGGCCTTCCCGGGCCGCAGGGCCCGGCAGGTCCGCCCGGCGTCAACGGGCAGCCGGGGCCGATGGGCTCCGCCGGCGCAACCGGCCCGGCGGGACCTTCCGGCACCGCCGCCGGCTGGAGTACTTCCGGCAACGACCTCTTCAGCACCGTGAGCGGCAGCGTCGGCATCGGCACTGCGACGCCGAGCCCGGGCGCTCTGCTGGACCTCACCAGCACCACGCAGGCTTTCCTTCCGCCGCGGCTCACGCAAGGCCAGCGCGACGCCATCCCGAGCGGCAACCTCGTCGCCGGTATGGTGCTCTTCAACACCACTGCGAGCAGCCTCAACTACTACAACGGTACCGCCTGGGCGCCGACGAGCACCGGAGGCAATTACATCAAGGTTGGGCTCGACAGATCCTACTCCAACCCGACCAACAGCACCGTCCTCACCTTCAACCAAGTCCGAACCAGCCGCGGCATCACGGCGTTTGGCAACGGCGTGCTGCTGCGGGCTGGACACTCGTACCGTATCGAGGCTGCGCTGTGCGTGATCGGTTCTGGGGCGCCGAACTGGCTCGGTTACCAATTCTTCAACGGGTCGGCCGCCTTCGGCGACGTCGGCTACACGCAGGGCCCGACATCGGCGAACGGCACCGGCTTCGGAGCGCGGCTGATGGAGCTCTTCACGCCGGCGGTCGACACCGCGGTGACTGTGATCGTCGTCGACGACGGGGTCGGCCCGGCGGCGCAGATCACGCCCTCCTTTGGGACCTACCTCGCGGCCACCGAGATTTGATCCAGACGAAGATCCCGGGTCCGGGCATTGACACCCACCGGCGGCAGACGCAAGGTGCGCCCATGAAGAGCGTCCTCGTAGTTGAAGACTCGGACGACGTCCGCGAGTCCTGCGTGCGCTGGCTTGAGAGGGCGGGTTACTCGGTGCGGGAGGCGCGCGATGGTGCCGAGGCGATGCGTTTGGCCAGCGCGTCTCGGCCGGACCTGGTCCTGCTCGACATCAGCCTGCCCGGAATGGACGGGTATGCACTGGCCCAGCGGTGGCACCTCGAGCCGGGCATGGCTTCCGTGCCGGTGATCGTCCTTTCCGGGCGTTCGGGCGAGGAGCACGAGAGCCGGGCGCGGGGATCAGGCGTGGTGCTGTCGCTGCAAAAGCCCTGCACGCCGGACCTGATTCTCTCCGCCATCAAAGGCGCACTGCAATCCTGATGGGCGAAGGGAGTCATGGCGGCGCGTTGAACGGCATCTGCGTCGTCGCGCCTCCCCAGCGCCGGCAGAAAAAGTGCCCACGCCCGTAACGCGGGAGCCCGCTGGTACCTCGCTCGGCTCCAACGCTGCCGCTTCGATTTCGTCATCCCTCCAGCGCCGAGTACAATGGCGCCATGTCTCGGCCCGAGACTCTTTCCAGCGAGCTCTCCCCGGCAGCGCGGGCTCTTGCCCCGTATCTCTTCCTGATCTCGAATTGCGATCGGCCGACCGACAACTCCCAGCGGTTGTCCCTGCACGGGATCGAGCGCCTGAGCATCCGGCGGCGCGACGCCGAGCAGGCTTCCGGTTCACGCATCCTCGTCGACGGTGTCGGGATCGAGATCCAGATCGCTGATGCGTGGATGTCGACCACGCATGCGACCCTCCACCGCATCCTCGGCGCCTGGTCCCTCGAGGACAATGGCTCGAAAAACGGCACCCTGCTGAACGGCCGCGCGATTCGTCGTGAAATGCTCGCCGATGGCGATTTGATCGAGACCGGTCACACTTTTTTCCTCTTCCGCGAGAGCCTGCCAAGCGCCGAAACCGCGCCGGTCGTCGACGCGGGGAGCTTGCGTCCTGCAGCACCTGGGCTGGCCACGCTGTTGCCCTCACTGGAAGCAACCTTCCGCCACATGGAGGCGTTCTCCAAGAGCTCGATTCCGGTGCTGATCCTTGGTGAGAGCGGCACCGGCAAGGAGGGAGTCGCGGCCGCCCTGCACGCGCTGTCCGGCCGGCTTGGGCCCTTCCAGCCGGTGAACTGCGGCGCGCTCTCCTTGCCCCTCATGCAGGCTGAGTTGTTCGGGCACGCTCAGGAATCCGGGGCAGGGCACGACAGCCTCGGGCTGATCCGCGCAGCGGAAGGAGGCACTCTCTTCCTCGACGAGATCGGAGATCTCACCCTGCCCGCGCAGTCCCTGCTGCTGCGCGTGCTCCAGGACGGCGAGGTGTTTCCCCTCGGCGCGAGCCGACCCATCCGAGTGCACGTGCGAGTGGTCGCGGCCACCAACCACAATCTGGAGGTGCTGGCGGCCGAGGACCGGTTCCGCACCGATCTCCTCGCGAGGATGGCAGGCCTCACCCTGACCCTGCCCGCGCTGCGCGATCGGCGCGAGGATCTGGGAATGCTCATCGGCAACTTCCTCCACCAGCAGGCCGCCGGTGTTCCGGCCTCGTTTACCAGCGAAGCCCTCCGGGCCATGCTGCTGTACCGGTGGCCGCTGAACATCCGCGAGTTGGAGAAGACCGTGCAAGCCTCCACGCTACTGGCCCGGCACCGGCCGGTGTCGCTGGAGGATCTGCCTCCGGCGGTGCGCGCAAGCCTGGAGCCCAAGCCGCTGGAGAAGCAGGGCGGCC
>JAYWAJ010000111.1:0-2597 GCA_043782525.1 Deltaproteobacteria bacterium
CATAAAGTGTCGATCATTCCCCGCGGGCTCGCCGCGCTCGGCTACACGATGTCGCTGCCGCTCGAAGACCGCTACTTGATGTCGATGGAGGAGCTCCGCGACAAGATGGCAGGGATGATGGGGGGTCGCGCGGCAGAGGAGCTGTTCATCGGGGCTATCTCGACGGGCGCCTCCAACGACTTCAAGCAGGCGACCGAGATCGCCCGCCTGATGGTCACCGAGTACGGTATGAGCGAGGCGCTGGGCACCGTCTCGCTCGCCGAGCGCAGCCGCTCGCCCTTCCTCAACGCCGCGCAGGGAGGCGGCGGGATGACCGACAAGAACTACAGTGAGCGCACCCAGCGCCGCGTCGACGAGGAGGTCTCGCGCTTCCTCGAGCAGGCGATGTCGCGCGCCCGCGACCTGGTCACCCGGCACCGCGACGCGCTCACCAAGGTCGCCGCCCGCCTGCTCGCCACCGAGGTGATGGAAGGCGACGAGCTGCGGCGGATCCTTTCCGAGAACGGCGCGTTGCAGCCTGCCAAGGAAGGGCCTGCCGCGGAGGAAGCGCGCGAGGACCAGGAGCGGCGCCAGGGGACGTAAGTCGTTACAGTTCCGGGGGGAACTGATGTCATCTCTTAAAATCGGCCGCGAACATCAGGCGAGGAAGGCCCTCTTCACCCGGGGGATCCGGCGGGGCTTTCTCACCCTCGACGAGATCGACGAGGCCTTGCCCGCGGGCAGCCTCAGCGACGCGGAGCGCTGGCTGCTCTTCTATTCGCTGCACGCGGCGCGGGTGGAGATCCACGGCGGCGACGGGCGGCGCATCGGGCTCGAGGAACTGCGGCCCTCCGAGGGCGACGCCCTGGGGGAGCAGCAATAAGTCGCAACCTGAATCGCTTGATCTCCCGCCAGCGGCGGTTACGTTGCCTCCCTCGACTGGAGGTTTCATGCACCGCCGCTTGACCATTCTCGCAGCCCTCTTCGCGGGCTTCCTCGCCGCCGTGGCCGCGCTGCCCATCGTCTCCGCCTGGCAGCACCGTCCCGCCGGGAGCTCGATGCTCGCCGGCGACGCCCAGGCGGCCGCGCCCAGCACCGCCGAGACGCTCCGCCAGTCGGGGCCGATGCCGTCGCTCGCGCCCATCGTCAAGCAGCTGCGGCCGGTGGTGGTCAACGTCAACTCGCGCTTCAAGCCGCGCCGGCCGGCGGTCGCCCAGCGCGGCCTGCCCCGCGGCCATCCGCCAGTGCGCCCCGGTCCCGAGGAGGACGGCAACGGCGGCGAGGGCGAAGGGGGCGAGGGCGGCGAGGACCAGCAGGATCCGATGGAGCGCTTCTTCCGCTACTTCGGCCAGCAGCCCGGGCAGGGCCAGCAGGACCAGCAGGAGCGCCACGGCCTCGGCTCCGGCTTCCTCATCGGCGACGGCCTGGTGCTGACCAACAACCACGTGGTCGAGATCCAGGACGAGCAGCACCCCGGCAAGTTCCGCCCCATGGACGAGATCAAGGTCATCACCGACGAGACCGCTCCCGGCGGCGCCCGCGAGTTCACCGCCAAGGTGGTCGGCAACGATCCCAAGAGCGACGTGGCGCTGCTGCGCATCGAGGGCAAGGACGTCGCCTCCCTCAAGTACGCGACGCTGGGCGACTCCGACAGCACCGAGGTCGGCGACTACGTCATCGCCATCGGCGAGCCCTTCGGCCTGCAGGCCACCGTCACCTCCGGCATCATCAGCGCCAAGGAGCGGACCCAGTTCGGCGGGCCGTATTCGGACTACCTGCAGACCGATGCGTCGATCAACCCCGGCAACTCGGGCGGGCCGCTCTTCAACCTCAAGGGCGAAGTGGTCGGCATCAACTCCGCCATCATCAGCGGCGCCAACACCATCGGCTTCGCCATCCCCATCGCGGTGGTGAAGCAGATCCTGCCGCAGCTCAAGGAGAAGGGGCGGGTGGTGCGCGGGTTCCTCGGCGTGCAGCCGCAGGCCATCACCGCCGACATGGTCGAGCAGCTGGGCCTCAAGTCGACCCGCGGCGCGCTCCTCGCCGACGTGGTCAAGGGCGGCCCGGCGGACAAGTCCGGCCTCAAGCCCGGCGACGTCGTCGTCGCGCTCAACGGCAAGCCGGTCAGCGACAACAACCAGCTGACCCGCGACGTGGGCGTGGTGCCGCCGGGACAGAAGATCAGCCTCGAGGTGGTGCGGGACGGCAAGCAGCGCGGCGTCGAGGTGATGCTGGCGCCGCGGCCCGACGAGACCGACCTGGGGGGCCGCAGCGGGGCGCAGAGCAGCGGCGACAAGGAGCAGGGCGACCTGCTGGGACTCACGGTGGAGGACCTGACGCCGCAGCTTGCGCGCCGCGTGCAGCTGGACGCGTCGACCAAGGGCGCGGTGGTGGTCGACGTGGCGCCGGAATCGCCGGGAGCGGCCGCCGGGCTCGAAGGCGGCGACGTGATCGTCGAGGTGAACAAGCAGGTGGTGGCCTCGGCGGCCGACTACAAGAAGGCTGCCAAGACCCTGAAGAAGGGCGACACCGCGCTCTTGCGGGTGAAGCACGGCCAGGCCACGCAGTACGTCCCGCTGCGGATCAAGTAGTCGCCGCCGGCTGCTGCGCGGGTCGCG
>JAYWAJ010000112.1:0-6834 GCA_043782525.1 Deltaproteobacteria bacterium
TGCGCCACCTGCCACACCGCCTCGTTCACGTCGTGGACGGGAGGCCGGTTCCACCTCGCCGGCAGCGCGACGCCTTCGAGTTGCCTGCCCTGCCACCAGAGCGAGCGACCGACGTCGACGGCAGGCTGGCGGAGCGCGACCTACCAGAACGCGCCGTTCGACTACGCGACGCACGGCGCGGGCCTCGATTGCGCCACCTGCCACGCCGGGCCGGGCACCGGAAGCTGGGGCGGCACGCAGAACTGGGTGAACGGCCGCTTCGGGCACGACGCGACCTCGGCTGCGGCGAGCACTTGCGTCGGCTGCCACGCTACCCAACGGCCAGATCTGGTGCTCGGCCAGGCGAAGGCAGCGAGCCTCTTGCCCGGCAACTTCGACCATGCCGTGAAAGGCACCGCGGACTGCTTCTCGTGTCACCAGGCCACCGTCGCCGCGAACACCTACGTCAGGTACTTCAACGCGTCCGGCACTCTTCCCGGCGGCGACTGGAGCGCTGGAGTCGGAGCGCCTGACGGCGTACGGGATCCTTCCCGCGACGTGGCGCTCACGGCGCAGGTGCCGTCGTACGCCGGGACGTCGATCGTCGCATTGACGGCGCAGGCCGAAACGCTGCCGATGCCGATGTCCCACTCCAGCGGAACGGTTCCGCCGACGCTGGCGTGCGCCTCCTGTCACGCCAACGCGAGCGCTGGAGTGTTCTTCCCCGGCCGGATGCACGCGTCCCTCCTCTCGTTGAACGTCGCGCAACCGGCCACCTGCCTCGATTGCCACGCGAGGTCGGTGCCCGTCGGCTTCGTCGGGCCTACGAACGCTGCGCGGACGCCGCCGTCCGCGGCGATGAAGCACGACGCCGTGATCTGGAGCGGCGGCTCGCCCACCGCAGCGACCGCCGTGCCACAGGAGTGCTCGCTCTGCCACGTGCCTCCGCCGGCTTCGTTCACCTGGGCGACGTCGAAGAAGTTCCACGCCTCGCTTTCGGCGCAGCCTTCCTCGTGCCTCGACTGCCATGCGAATTCGCGTCCTTCGACGCTGCTGACCTCGGCCAACGCTGCGTTGCCTGCGGGCGTCGAGTTCGACCATTCGACCGCGACGGCGCTGGGCGAATGCACCGCCTGTCACGTCACCGGCTCGTATACCTCGTGGACCGGCGGGCAGTTCCACGTTGCCAGCAGCGCGACGCCGTCGAGCTGCTTGCCCTGCCACCAGAGCGAGCGCCCCACCTCGACCGCGGGCTGGCGGAGCGCGACCTACCGGGACTCGCCGTTCGACTACGTCACGAACGCGGCCCGCATCACCCACGGCGGCGGGCAGGACTGCGCCGGCTGCCACGCCGGCCCCGGCACGGGCAGCTGGGGCGGCACGCAGAACTGGGTCGGCGGCAGCTTTACCCACCGCGCGCCGCTGGGCGCCTGCATCGCATGTCACAGCACGCAGCGCCCGGATCTGGTTCTGGGAGAGTCCGCGGCGGCCGCCCTCCTGCCGGACAACTTCGACCACGCGCTGAACGGCACCGGGGACTGCCTCGGCTGCCACGGGGCGACGGTCGCGGCCAGCGCCTACGTGCGCTACTTCAATCCCTCGGGCAGCCTCCCCGGCGGCGACTGGAGTGGAGGCATCTTCTATCCCGGCTCCACGCTGATCAGCGCGCCGGGGCAGGTCCTCACCATGCCGGCGTTGATCCTGAACCGGTCGGGCCCGAGCCGCCTCGTAACCAGCATGAGCACCGTGCTTGCGACGGTCTTCGACCCGATGCTGCACGTGTCGACCGCGCTGCCGCCGGAGCTCAACCCCGGACCTGTCAACAATCCCGACCTGGGCAAGTGCTGGCACTGTCACACCAACAACAACGGCACCGTGACCTCGTACACCAATGGCCTCTACCATTCGTCGCTCGACAACTACCAGGCCTTGCCCGGCGCGCCGGTCACGCCCCTGCCGCAGCCGGCCAGCCAGTGCGCCGACTGCCACACGCAGAGGCGCCCGGCCGGGATCGTCCCCTGGTCCGGGTCGGAGCTTCAGCCGATGGATCACGACGCGGCGTTCGTCTCCGGCGCGGTCGCGAGCGCGAACCAGATCGATTGCTCGTCCTGCCACCGGAGGCCCGGCAGCACCTGGACGGACGGGACGTTCCACACGCGCGTTGCGCCGGCCGTGCCGCAGGACTGCACGGTCTGCCACTACCCGTTGATGGCCGACTCCGCGAAGGCCGACGTGACCTCCGGCGTGAGCTTCACCATGAGCCACCAGTCAGCGCAACTCGGCTTCCAGAACTGCCAGTTCTGCCACTCCTCCGCGCTCGCGAACGGCACGGCGACGCCGCTGGCCAGCACGTTGTGGAGCCCCGGCGCGTTCCACTCCAGCGTGACTCCGCAGCCGCTGGCGTGCAACGAGTGCCACGCCCCGGTCTCGCGGCCGATCGTGGCGACGCAGAGTTCCGTTTCGTACGCGCTGGCCGCCGGCGCCACGTCGTCGAATCAGCGCCAGTGGATGAACCACGCCTCCCCGTCCGTGGTGGGCAACGACTGCGCCGCCTGCCATGCCCGCGACGCTGCGCCCGGAGCCACCGCGTGGAACACCAGCGATTCCCTGCACGCGTTCGCCAGGCCGGGGACCTGCACCGAGTGCCACGGCTTTGCCAACGGCCTCGGCTCGGTGCCCGGAGCCGGCAACAACCTGCCCTCGGGCCTCACCGACTCGTCGATGGTGAGCAGCGCAGCAGGCGACGGCACCAGTGGCGTCCCGGCCGGAACCCACGACCAGATCACGCATGCCGACGTGAACGCCACCTTGCACGAGTGCAACTTCTGCCACCGGCAGGCCGGCGCCTCGACCGTGCCCGGCATCCAGGGCCACGAGTGGGCGCAGGCGTCGTTCCACGCCAGCTTCTCCGCGGCGAGCCCGCTGACCATCAACGGCATGACGGGGCGCTGCAGCAATTGCCACATGAACGTCAGGCCGCCCGCGGGCTCCACGGTCGAGGACCACACGGTGTTCTCGTCGACGCCGGGAACGCAGGACTGCTCCACCTGCCATTCCTGGCCGGGCACCGGCACGGCCTCCGCGCCGAACTGGCTCGGCGCCACCGGCTTCCCGCAGTTCATCGCGGTGGGCGGCTTCACCGTGCCGGCGCCACCCGCGGCGGCACCGGTCGTCCAGGGCGGCATCGCCGACCTGCCGCACCCGACGGTGAACATTACCTGCACCTCCTGCCACAGCAATAGCTTGGGCGGCAGGCCGGCGACGGGCTACGATCATGCCTCCGCCGCAATCAACGTCAACTGCAACGCCTGCCACGAAGCGGGAAGCGACCTGGTCCGTACGCCCTGGAACGGCGCCACCGTGGAATCGGCCGGCGCGGGCGACACGCGGCCGTTCACGCTGACCAGCGTGTACGTCGCGTACCGGGCCAACTCCCGGATCGTCACGTGGCCTGGCCACTTCTACAACTCGGGAACCAAGGTCGTGGATTGCAAGGAGTGCCATGTCGTGCCCGCAGGGTACGGCGCGACCACGACGGGCGCGGCGTATTTGAAGATCGGCAGCGGCGGCCAGAGCTCGAGCGGCGTCTGGGCCTTCCCACACAACCAGTCCGCAATGTCCGATCCAGACACCTGCCGGATGTGCCACGGCGCCAACATCCCGAGATAGGAATCCCCTCCCGGTTCAGGGCGGCCTGCGCCGAAACCTGCCGGGGACGAACGTGAACTGCCAATCGCTGTAGGCGCTCGCGGTCGTGAACAACTGATCGGCGTCATCGAAATGGCCGGTCTTGAGCGGCGCGCGACTGGAGCTGCTCGCGACGCCCATGATTCCGCCGCTCGGCGCCGGCACGAGCGCCCAGTCGACCGCATTCGTCATCGGGTCCGGATACAGCCGCCGGAGATAACGGACCTGGACCGGCGCGTCCGGTGCGGCGCCGAGCAACTCCTTGAGGCTCTGCGGATAGGCGCGCTGGTGGATCCAGTAGCGGGTGATGGCCGCGCGGTACGCGTGCCCGACCCACAGAAGCTGCGTCTCGCGCTCGCGCTGCGCAGCGATAGACACGACCTCGCCCGCAGCCGCGAGCAGGAGGCCGATCAGCACGACCAGGACGAGCAGCCCGACGTAGGTGAAGCCGCCGGCGCGGCGCCGCGCCCGCTCACCAGTCGGCATACTGAACTCCGTTCTCGCCCTGCCCGTCGGCGCCGCTCTTGACGTCCTTGACGCCGTGGTCCTCGGGGTCGTCGGAGTTCACCACAATCCACTTGTCGGCTGCCTTGACGATGGGATCGACCGGGATGTTGCGCAGGTAGCGCTTCTCGACCAGCACCGCAAGCGTGGGAGGATACTTCCCCGTGTCGCCGTAGAACTTGTCGATCGACTCGCGCAGCGTGGTCAGGTCCTGCTTCAGCACCGCTTCCCTGGAGCGCTGGAGCGAGCGGAAGTAGCGCGGCACCGCGATGGTGAGCAGCGTCGCAATGATCGCCATCACCACGAGCATCTCGATCAGCGTGAAGCCGCGGCGTCTACCAGTCACGGTACGGTACTCCATTGAGCCCGATGCGCGAAGAGCGCGAGTGCACATCGTAGACGTCATCGCCCGCCTGCGGATCGTCCGGCGGGCTCGCGTAGGAGCGCAGCTCCCAGGTGTCCGCGGCCGGCGTGGTGGCCTCCGGCCAGAAAGGATCGCGAGGCAGACGCCGAAGGAAGTAGATCTTGACGCCCTCCTTGGGGGCGCTCGCATCGTCGACCCCGTCGACCAGCGCATTGAGATCGGGCGGATAACCGCTCTTGTCGAGCTGCCTCTTGATGCGGCCGCTGTCCGCGGCCTGCTTGTACGCGTCGATCGCCCCCCGGAGGGTGCGCAGCGTGGCGCGCAGATCGCTCTCGCGCTCACGCTGGTACATCAGTTGCGCCGACGGCACCACCGCGGTCGCCAGCAGTGACAGGATGGCAACCGTGATCACGAGCTCGATGATGGTGAAGCCGCGGTTGCGCATCAGTCGCTCACGGGGTTACGGCGATCTTGAGCGGCGTCGCCTGGGTCGCGGCGACTGCGACGCCATCCTCGCCGATCAGCACGACCTGCGTCGAGATCGCGACCGCCGGCCGCGCCGCGACCACCCGGAAGCGCAGGTTGATCAGGGAGCCGCTCCCCGAGACCGGGGCACCCTCGCTGGCGGCGAGCTCGAGTTGCGCTCCGCCCGGCTTCATTTCGACCTTCCTGGTCTCGCCGGATGGCGCGAGGTCGCCGGGCTCGGCGCTGACGAGCTGCAGCGCCGAGGCGTCGAATCCCACCTGCGTACGGATGCGTCCCAGCGGCGAGGGCGAGGAAAGCCTGACCGAGACGCTGACCTCGTCGCCGACCTTGGCCGTCTCGGGGCCCTCGATCGTGACCTTCGGCCGGGTGTCGGCAGCGCCCTGCGCGCTTGCGGACGCGTCCACCGCGGCGGCGTCCGATGGCTTGCCTGCCGCTGGTGCCTTCGCCTCCGGTGCTGCGGCGGTAGCGTCCGCGGGAAGTCGGGGCGAGCCCGCCGCCGCATCGATACGCGCCGGCGCTGCATGCCGGCTGCTCGACCCCGGCGCGGCAGGGGCGTTGCTCACGGAACTGCCCGCGCCGAACGACACGCCGCCCGGCACGGCCGGCAGCGCTCCCGACGCTGCCGGCAGAGGCCCGGGGGCAGAGCCGCTGGTGAACGGCCCCGAGCGCGTCTGCGCCTCGCTGCCGTACCAGAACTCGGTGGTCTCGCTCGACGGCCTCGGCTGCGCGCGGATGACCCGCGGCGTGATCGACAGCACGATCTCGTTTTTGTCGCGGGTGGTTCCGTCCGAGCCGAACAGCCGGCCGAGGATCGGGAGGTCGCCGAGCCCCGGGATGTGCGTCGAGCTGCGCTGGTCGCTGTCCTGGATCAACCCGGCCAGCACCTGCGTCTCGCCGTCCTTGAGCTCGAGGAGCGTGCTCGCGTTGCGGGTGCCGATCTCGTAGGCGATCGTCGTGCCGCCGTTGCCGATCGGCACGCTGATCTGCTTGAGGATCGAGCTGACCTCGAGCGCGATCTTGATCGCGACGTTGCCGTCGTTGTGGATCGTCGGCGTGACTTCCAGCGTCAGGCCCACGTCGATGTATTGCACGTTGCTGGTCGAGAACGCGCCACCGACCGTGGCGCTGGTGCCGGAGGTCACCACCGGCAGGCGGTTGCCGACCAGGATCTTGGCCTTTTCCTTGTTGCGCGCCCGGATCCGCGGACTCGACAGCACGTTGGTGTTGCCGACCGTCTTCAGGAGGTCGACGCTGACACCGAGCGAGGAGACGGCGATGGTGTTCTTGTTCTGCTTGGCGAGGTCCGAGAGCACCAGGCCCCCCGCCGCCGTGCTGGCGCCAGTGCTGTTGGGCGGCTTGCTGGTCGAGAGGCTGAAGCTGCTCGGGTAGTTGATGCCGAGCCGCTCGAGCAGGCTGTGCGAGATCTCGAGCACCTCGACCTCCATGATCACTTCCGGCTCTGGCACGTCGATCGAGGCCACAAGCTTCTGGGCCATGCGCACGTGCTCGGGCGTGTCGCGCATCACCAGGGTGCTCGTGTGCTCATCGATGAACAGCGTCTTCGTGCCGAGGACGGTCTTCAGCAGCGACTCGGCGTCCTTTGGCGCAGCGTTCGTGAGGTAGAAGGTATGGACGATCTCGTCCCGGTAATCCTTCTGCTTCGCCGGAGTGTTCGGGTAGATGAGCGCGATGTTCTCCGACAGCACCTGGCGGCCCAGCTGGCTCTGCGCCAGGATCAGGTCGATCGCCTGATCGACCGGCACCTGGTTGACGAAGATCGTCGTTTTGCCGTCGCTCTTGACCTCCTTGTCGAA
>JAYWAJ010000113.1:0-2589 GCA_043782525.1 Deltaproteobacteria bacterium
CGTCCAGGCGTTCATCAACCTCGCCATGCTCAAGCTCGCCGGGCTCTGCCCGCCACTTCCGAGGCGAAAGTGACCCACGGGATTGTTCGGAGCGCCGCATTTACCGGGGCTCGGGATTGGGCGACCTTCGCCGGCGCCTATTCCGACTTGCTCTGGCGGTGATATCAGACCGATATCGGCCCCACAGACAATCACGGGCGGGGCCCACCATCGGCGCTCGCCATCGGCCTTCCTCGCCGTCGGCTTCAAAAGAGCGGTTCGAGAGGAGGCTGAACCAAGTGTTCCCGCGCGAGCGCTACGCGCCCCGCCCCGAGACGAACCAGGTCTTCACCGCGCCCTTCCCCTCGATCTCCAGCGTCCCCCGCGCCTCCACCACGAACGGCGCCCCGAGGAGCCGCTGCGTCCCCTCCGCCGCCTGCACCCGCCTGGCCACGCCGTGCGACTCCATCCGGCTCGCCGTGCTCACCGCGTCTCCCCACACGTCGTAGAGGAAGAGCCGCCGGCCGATCACGCCCGCGGTCACCGGGCCGCTCTCCAGCCCGACCCGCACTTGCAGCTTGCTCGCCCGCCGCTCGTTGACCCGCGCCACCGCCTCCACCAGGTCGAGCGCCAGGTGGGCCGCCCGCTGTGCGTGGTCTTCCTCAGCCACGGGCACGCCCGCCACCGCGAGGTACGAGTTCCCCAGCGTCTTGACCTTCTTCACCCCGCGCTCGTCGCAGAGCCCGTCGAAGAGCGCGAAGACCTCTTCGAGGAGCCGCGGCGCGGTCCCGGGCGCCAGCTCCGCGAAGCCCACCACGTCGGCCACCAGCACGGTCGCTTCAGCGAACTCATCGGCGGTGACGTCGCGCCGGGCCTCCAGCCGCCGCGCGATCGAGGTCGGCTCGGCGTGGAGCGCCAGCCGCTCGGAGAGCTTGCGCTCGGCCACCACCTGCTCGAACAGCCGCGCCAGCTCGTCCTTCTGCCCGAGCACGAGCGCGTTGGTCTTCTGCAGCTCCCCGAGCGCCCGCCGCAGCTCGCTCGCGTAGAGCCGCACCTCGAGCAGGTTGTGGACGCGCGTGACCACCTCGGCGAGGTCGAACGGCTTGCTGAGGAAGTCCTTCGCCCCGGCCTTGAGCGCCCGCAGCTTGTGCGCGGGCTGGGCGGTCACCACCAGCACCGAGAGGTAGCCGTCCTTCTCCAGCGCCGCCAGCTTCTCGAGCACCTGGAAGCCGTCCATCACGGGCATCTGCAGGTCGAGCAGGATCAGGTCGAAGTGGCGCGCCTGGTGCAGCGCTGCGACGGCCTGCGGGTCGCGGGTCGACTCGACCGCGGTGTACCCCGCCCCGTGCAGGATGCGCTCGAGCAGGACGACGTTCGCCTCGAGGTCGTCGACGATGAGGATCTTCGCCTGCAGCAAACTCGCCTGGTCGATCACGGCCTGCTCCACGCCGCGCAGCCACCGCGGCTCAAGGCTTCTCTCCTGGTGGGGCAGCCCGGGCCGCCGCGGAGGCCATTGCAGGAGCCGCCGCAGCAGGCGCCGCGTGGGCCGCCGCTTCCGAGGCCTGCTTCTGCTCCGCCGCCAGCTCTGCGTCGCGCAGGTCCTGTGCGAGGTTCCGCGCGATCTCGCCCGCCTCGGGCGCCGCCGCCCCGGCGCTCATCCGCTCGTAGGTGGCCTCGGTCTTGGCGAAGCGGGCGCGGGCCTCGCGGTCGTCGCTGTCGTCTCCGGGGAGCTCCACCCGCAGCTCCTCGAGGATCATCTGCAGGCCGGCTGCGATCGGCAGCGCCAGGAGCGCGCCCATGATCCCGAGCAGCGTGCCGCCGGCGATCAGCGCCAGCACCACCGAGATGGGCGAGAGCCGCAGCACCTGCCCGTACACCTTGGGCACCAGGATGCGGCTCTCGAACTCCATGTAGAGCGTCATCGCCACCAGCACCGCCGTCGCCACCCCGACGCCGTGGGGGAGCGCCGAGAGGAACGCCGGGCCGATGGCGAGCAGTCCGCCGACGAACGGCAGCACGTCGGCGAGGGCCGCGAAGAGCGCCAGTGAGAGCGCGTGCGGCACCCGGCAGACGAGGAGCAGCGCGAAGACGAACAGGCCGATCGCCGCCGAGGTGATCAGCTGCCCGCGCATGTAGCCGCCGACGATGGTCTCCAGGTTGTGGAGGATGCGCGCGAGCCGCATGTGGTAGGCGCGCGGCACCACCGCGTAGAGCGTGCCCTGGGTGCGCTTGCCGTCGGCGAGCATGTAGACCGCCAGCACCACGGTGGTGCCGAAGTAGCCGAGCACCTCCACCACCTGCGAGCTCCAGGCGACGAGGTGGCCCTGGAGATCTTCGACCACCGGGACGACCTTCGCGCTGCGCACGAGGTGCGAGAGCGGCTCGGTGAGGCCGTGCCCCGCCAGGAGCACCGCGAGCTGTTCGCGGGCGGCCGGCGCGCCCAGCACCAGCGCGGAGAGCTGCGCCAGCAGCGGCGGGACGGTGAGGAAGATGAGGAACGCGCCCGACAAGAGCGACGCCACCAGCACCAGCACCAGCGCAAGCGTGCGGGTGAGCCCCCGCCGCTCCATCCACTCGATCACGGGGTTGAGCGTGCCCGCGAACACCAGC
>JAYWAJ010000114.1:0-6826 GCA_043782525.1 Deltaproteobacteria bacterium
TGGCCCAGCAGCGCGCGCAGAAGGCGCAGAAGCTCGCCCGCACGCTGGGGGTGCCGCCCGAAGGCGCGCTCTCCCTCTTGCAGAACCAGCCCGACGAGCGCGGCGGACGGCTCTTCGCCCGCGCCTGCACCGAATGCCACAGCGCCCGCGGGACCGGAGGCGAGAAGGCGCCGCGCCTCGACGGGCTGCTCTCGCGGGCGTGGATCCGCTCGGTGCTGCTGCATCCGGAGGCAAAGGAGAACTACGGCAACGCCAAAATCTCCGGCATGGAGAGCTACGCGAAGCTGGGCGACGGCAAGATCGCCGCCCTCGCCGACTACCTCTACGCGCTGCGCTCGCATCCGGCGCAGGACCCGGCGCTCCAGTCGGGCCGCCGGCTCTTCCTCGCGGAAGGTTGCGGAGACTGCCACGCGCTCGAGAAGGGCAAGGACAACGGCGGCCCCAGCCTGGCCGGCTACGGCTCCGCCGACTGGCTGCGGGGCCTCATCCGCGATCCGGGAGCGCCCGCCTATTACGACGCCCAGAACCGCATGCCGGACTTCGGCAGCCGGCTGCACCCCGACGAGATCGACGACCTGGTTGCCTTCGTCCAGGTGCTGGAGCAAGAGGAAGCCTTCGTCGCGCAAGGAGACTGACCCGTGATCGCACTCGCCCTCGCCGCCCTGCTGGCCCAGACTCCTCCGCCCGTGCCGGTGGTTTTGAAGGACACCCAGGACGTCTGGGACAAGCGCTGCACGTTCTGCCACGGCGCCAACGGAAAGAGCCAGACCAAGAAGGGCAAGCAGTATAAGGCGCCCGACTTCACCAAGGCCAAGTGGCAGAAGCACACCACCGACGAGGAGATCGTCGAAGCCATCACCAACGGCGTGCCCAAGACGAAGATGTCCGCCTTCAAGGACAAGCTCTCCGCCGACGAGATCAAGGCGATGGTTCCTTTCCTGCGCGCTTTCGCGAAGAAGTAACGCGCCGCACATTGACAGTGGCGCGTTTCGACTCTAGATAGGCGCCCCTCTTGAAGCCTGAGGTATCCGTGAGTTCGCGACCCCCCAGCTCCGAGTCCAAGAGACACACGATCTACGAAGAGGCGATGGAGGTCTTCCATCGCGCCGCCGACCTGATCGGCCTCGACCGCCGGGTCCGGATGGAGCTGGAAGAGCCGGACTACGAGCACATCTTCTACGTGACGGTGAAGCTGCACACCCGCCTGACGCCGCTGGCGGAAGGTGCGGACAAGTACAAGGACCTGGCCGACAGCGAGCTGCTCCCCGACGGCCTCGAGCCGCTCCTCGACGGCAGCTACGTCTTCAAGCGGCGCGCGCTCATCGGCGCCAACGTCGCCATGCGCGAGGGCGTGCTCCGCCTCAAGGGCAAGGGCCTCTACAAGGTCGTGCCCGGCCGGCCCGAGCGCTTCAAGGCGTATCGCATCCAGCACAACCAGGCGCGCGGTCCCTACAAGGGCGGCACCCGCTTCCACCAGGACGTCTCGCTCGACCTCTTCAAGGTCCTCGCCGCCGAGATGACCTGGAAGACGGCCATCGCCGACGTCCCCTTCGGCGGCGGCAAGGGCGGCATCAAGGTCGACCCGCGCAGCTTGAGCTCGGAAGAGCTGGAGGCGCTCACGCTCCGCTACATGTACCGGCTCAAGCCGCTCATCGGGCCCGACCTCGACATCCCCGCGCCCGACGTCGGCACCGACGGCACCATCATGGGCCTGCTCCTGCGCCAGTTCACCGACGGCGAGCGCGAGCGCCACAAGCTGCGCGGCGTGGTCACCGGCAAGGACACCCGCATCGGCGGCTCCGAAGGCCGCGTCAAGGCCACCGGGCAGGGCCTCGCCTACTGCATCCAGGAGTGGTTCGCCGATCGCGGCACCACCGCGGGGGGCAGCTCGTTCATCCTGCAGGGCTTCGGCAACGTCGGCAGCAACGCCGCCGAGATCCTCTGCGGCCTCGGCTCCAAGCTGCTCGCCGTCAACGACGCCGGCGGGACCATCTTCAATCCCGACGGCATCGACGTGAACGACCTCATCGCCTACGTCTACGAGAACCCGGCCAACCTGCGCCGCACGGTGGCGGGCTATCCGAAGGCGCAGCAGATCAGCAAGCAGGACCTGTGGAACATCGAGGCGGACATCGCCATCCCGGCGGCGCTGGGCGGCGAGATCACCGGCCCGGTGGCGGAGCGGATGAAGGTGAAGCTGGTGGCCGAGGGCGCCAACGGCCCGACCACGCCGGAAGGCGACCGGGTGCTGGAGAAGCGCGGCATCGAGATGATCCCCGACATCATCGGCAACGCCGGCGGCGTCACCGTCTCGTACTACGAGTGGATCCAGAACAAGCGCATGGAGCACTGGAGCGAGACGGAAGTGAACGGGCGTCTCGAGCAGGCCATCAAGTCGAACTACCGCATCATCCGCGACATCGCGCGGAACACGCCGCGCCGGACGGCGACGCACAACTCGACGCGGTACTGCATCGGCAAGGTGATCGACATGCGGACGGCGGCGATGGTGCTGGCCTTGAAGCGCATCGAGGCCCACTACCAGCTGGAAGGCTTCTCGCAGTAGTCAGCGGACCTGGACGTCGGCGACGCGGCCCGAGCGCTCGATCAGCACCAGGTTCCAGCGACTCCAGCCGGCGTCCGCCGCCGTCGCCTGGCAGAGGTGCGCATGCGCGTCGGCGGCAGAGGCCAGCGGCGCGTCGCAGCGAAAGCCCTCCTCGCGCAGGAAGGTCCTCGCCTCCCCGATCGGGTGGCCCTCGAGGTAGGGCAGGAGCCGCCCGCGCAGGTTGTCCATCTCGCGGGGCATGTGGAACGCGCCCAGCTTCGCATCGCTGCAGCCGAGCGCGGTGAGCAAGAGGAGTGTGCGAACCATCACTGGGTCTGGCCTCGGCCCCTCTGATACCATCGGCCGGATGCGCCGTCTCCTGCTGGTCGTCGGGCTCTGTTTCGCCTGCCACGCCGGCGTGCCCGAGAAGTTGCCCGACGCAGGCCTGCCCGACGGCGGCCACGCGCTGCCCGGAGATCACCCCGTTGAAGTCTCCTTAGCCCGGCGGGCCAGGGCGCCCAGCCCGTCATAGGCCGCGTATTTGTACATCTCCGAGAGCGTCGGATAGTTGAAGACGGCGTCGATGAACAGGTCGATGGTGGCCCCCTGCAGCAGGGCCATTTGACCGATGTGGATCAGCTCGGTCACGCTCGGCCCCAGCGCGTGGACGCCGAGCAGCTTCTTGTCGGGGGCGAAGATGAGCTTGAGGAACCCGCCCTCGGCGCCGAGGATCTCGCCCCGGGCGTTGTCGCGCATGAAGGCGCGCCCCACCAGGTAATCGATTGATTTGGCCTTCAATTCTTCTTCGTTCAATCCCACGTAGCTGATTTCCGGAATGGTATAGATGCCATAGGGAAACAATGGATTGACCCGCGTCTTGTAGGAGAGGTGGAAGGCGTGGCAGATGGCCACCCGGCCCTGCTCCATGCTGGTCGAGGCCAGCCCGGGAAAGCCCACCACGTCGCCCGCCGCATAGATGTGCGGCAGCGCCGTCTGGAAGTGCTCGTTGACGGCGATGTTGCCGCGCGGGTCGGGCACGATGCCCACCGCCTCGAGCCCCAGCCCCTGGACGTTGCCGCTGCGGCCGGCCGCCGCCAGCACGGCCGCGGCCGTCTCGGTGCGGCCCTTCTCGGTGATGACGCTGCAGACGCGGGTGGCCGCGTCCACCTCGCACTTGACCGGCGCGTCGCCCAGCCGCAGCCAGAGGCCCAGCCGCTCCAGCTCGGTGGCGAAGCGCTCGCCGACCTCGACGTCGAGGAACGAGAGCAGCTTGTCGTGGCCGTCCATCAGGGTCACGTGCGTCCCCAGCGCGGCGAAGATGCAGGCGTACTCGCTGGCGATGACGCCCGAGCCGAGCACGATGAGCGAATCCGGAATGGTCTCGATCTCGAGGATCTCGTCGGAGTCGTAGATCTCCTCCTCGGCGAAGGGGATCCAGGCGGGACGGTGGGGCCGGGAGCCGGTGGCGATGAGGAAGAAGTCGGCCTCGAGGCGCTTGTCGCCGACCTGGACCGTGTGCGGGTCGAGGAAGACGGCGGTGCCGGGGAAGAGGTCGATCTTGTGCCGGTCGACGTTGCGGGCGATGCGCTCGCGCTCTTCGCCGACGACCATGCGCTCGCGGTGCATCAGCGTCGCGGCGGCATAGGGCCGGGGCATCGCCAGCACGGCGGCCTCGAGGCCGCGCGAAGTCATTCCGGTCAGCGCCAGCGCGCTCTCGCGCAGGGTCTTCGAGGGTAGCGTGCCGGTGTTGGTGCAGGCGCCGCCCAGGTGCGGGGCGGCCTTCTCCACCAGCGCCACCCGCTTGCCGAAGTACGCCGCCTGCGCCGCCCCCTTCTCGCCCGCCGGCCCGGAGCCGATGACCACCAAGTCGTACGTCGCCATGGCGGCGACCGTAGACTAAACTCGGGCGCCTTGCACTGGACCGACGAGGATCATCCGCTGTGGAAGTGGCTGCTGCGCCTCTGCGCGGCGGCGACCGTGCTGCCGCTCTGGAGCGCGGCGCACCTGCCCTTCACCGACCTGCCGCAGCACGTGGCGGCCATCGGCACGCTGCGGCACTGGTGGGACCCAGCCTGGAAGTCGCAGGAGTATTTCACGCTCGCCCTCGGGCAGACGCAGTACCTGCTCTATTACCTGCTCGGCGCCCTGCTGGCCTTCCCGCTCGGGACCGCCGAGCGCGCCAATCTGGTGCTGCTCTCCTCTGTCGCCGTCGCCTTTCCCTATGCGCTGCGGGAGCTGCTTCGCGCGCTCCGGGCCGACACCCGCCTCGCCCTCTTCGGCTGCACGCTCTTCTGGAGCCAGGCGCTCTTGATCGGCTTCTTCAACTACGTCGCGGCCATGCCCCTCTTGCTCTGGGCGCTGGCGCTGGCCGTCCGCGCGGCGGAGGCGCCGGCGCGGCGCACCTGGGCGCTCTTGGCGCTGGCCTCGGTGGCGCTCTTCTACCTGCACCTCTCCGCCTTCCTCTTCTTCGCGCCGGCGGCGGCGCTGGCCTCGATCGCGCTCCCCCGCCTGCGCCCGGTGCGCGAGTGGCCGCAAAAGCTCCTCTGGGCCGCGCCGGTGGTGGTGCTCAGCCTCTTCTGGCTGTGGGGCAGTCCGGTGGTGCATCCGCAGTCGGTGGGCTGGCACCAGCCGATGACGGTGGCCTTCGAGGAGCCGGGCACGGCGCTGCGCGATCTGACCGACGCGCTCCTCGACATCTGGCGCGGCCCCGAGGACGAGTACGCGCTCCTGGCGCTGGTGGCCGCGGCGCTCTTGCTCGCCTGGCCGCAGGCGCGGGAGGCCGATGCGCAGCCGTGGAAGCGCGGGCTTTTGGCCGCCTGGGCGGCCTTCGCGGCGCTGCTCTACTTCGCCTTCCCGGTCTCGATCGGCTGGATGTGGCAGCTCAACGAGCGGTACGCGCTGGTGGTGGCGCTGCTGCTCCCCGCGCTGCTGCGTCCGGCGCGCGGCTGGCGGGGCGCGGCGCCGCTCCTGCTCGCCGCCGCGACCGCGCTCTACTCCGCCGGAAGCGCCTTCACCAACATCCGCAACTTCGAGCGCGAGGTCGGCCCCTTCGACGAGGTGCTGTCGTTTGCGCAGCCGGGCCGGCGGATGATCGGGATGATCTTCGACCAGAACTCCCGCTACGTGAAGTTCAGCGCCTTCCTGCATTTCCAGGCCTACTACCGGGCGCGGCTGGGCGGCGTGGCCTCGTTCTCCTTCGCCGAGCTGCCGCAGTCGCCGCTGCGCTACCGGCCTGAGACGGCCCCGCCCCAGCATCCGGCCGGCTGGGAATGGCACGCCAACCTCTTCCGCAACGACGTGGACGGCCTCTACTACGACTACGTGCTGGTCCACGGGCGCGTCGACCCCTTCGCCCGCCATCCGCCGGGGCCGGAGTGGCGCCTGCTCTCCCGGCAGGACGACTGGGCCCTCTACCAAAAGGCGCCTTAATCAGTGGACGGTGCCGCGCCCGCGCGGCTGCGACTGCGGGGCGACGAACTTGAGGCCGATGCCACGCATTCCGGCCCGGGTCGCGTCGGGCCTGGAGAAGTTGATGAAGCACTGGTAGCGGACCTCGCCCTCCAGCGTCATCTCGGCTCCCCCCGCCTGCGACGAGAAGGTCACCCGCACGCGCGTCCCCAGCGGATACGGCTCGCGCGTTTCGACGAACATCCCGGCGTCGGTGATGTTGCGGCCGATGCCGCTCGCGACCCCGCGATCGCCTTCGAGATAGACCGGAAAGGCCTTGTCGAACTTGCCGACCGAAGCGGGCGGCTTCGGATCCTGTTCAAGAGGCTGCTTGTCGGTCCGGCTGGACATCGTCGGGGAGGGCTCCGCTGGCTGGATGCAAGGCACGGTAGGTGCGGGGCCTCCCTCCGTCAAGGAAAGGACCGTTGGCGCCGGCTTTCCGGGCGCCCACCTCGCATCCCGGATGCATCCGTCCTAGATTGAAATCGAGGGGGTCCGATGAAGGGACATCTCGGCGCGGTGTTGACGTCCGGACTGGCCGCGCTCGCCCTCGCCCTCGCGGTCTTGCAGGCGGCGGTCATCGTCGCCCACGACGGCGGTCCGCGGGCGGAAGCGGTCTCCGCTGCGCGCACCGAGAGCAACCGCTTCTCCGCTCCGGGCGGCCGCGCCGGCATCCCTTACCTTCCCTTCGAGAAAGCCTCGCGGCCGCCGGAAGGGCGCACTCCCGAGCGGCAGCAGGAAGAGCACCGCACGCCCCCGCCGCCCTCGCGCTTTCGCAGCACGCCGCCGCGCCTCGGGCCGCAGCCTGCGCGCAAGGTCGCGGCCTGAGCCAGC
>JAYWAJ010000115.1:0-2584 GCA_043782525.1 Deltaproteobacteria bacterium
TACAACGAACGCCGACCGCACGGCAGCCTGGAATCACTGCCACCCATCAGCCGCATCCCGAGCGCCGCGTGAACAACCTACCGAGACACCACAGCTAGCGCCTCTCGAGGAAAGCCGCCAGCGCCGGCCCCTGCCTGGCCTTGAACGCCGCACACTGCCGGATCTCCTCGACGGCCTGCGCCGCCATCCTTCCCATGCCGGCGTGGTCCTTCAGCCTGGGGCGGAAGAAGTCGCCCACCGCCGCCGCGTGCTCCTCGTCGCAGAAGCCGGCGGCGAGGAAGGGCAGCCGCGCGGGGCTGTCCTTCGGCAGCCGCGCGACGATCTTGTCCCAGCTCTTCTGCATGAAGGCCCAGAGCGCGTCGCGGGTGCGCGGATCGTCGCTGGCCCCGCCCAGCAGCGCCAGCGCCTCGCGGCTGTCGAAGGCGTCGGTGAGGAAGAGGGCGAAGTTCTTCTGCGCCAGCTCCGGATCGCGCACCGCGCCCATGGCCGCGAGCAGCCGCTGGCGCTCGCTGCGGTCGGTCTCCGCCCGGGCCGCGGCGAGCAGCTTGTCGAGCAGCAGCGCGTCGGCGTCGAGGGCCGCGAGGGCGAGCGCCGCCGAGGCCAGCTCCGGGCTCGCCGCCCGGTGGTCGGCGATCCACTGCAGCGAGAGCTTCTGCGCCTCGGTGCGAAGCTGCAGCTCGCCGCCCTCGTCGCCGAGCAGGCGCAGGAGGGTGGGGCGGAGGATGCGCACCTCCTCGGGCTCGGTCTTCTTCTCCTTGAAGCCGAGGGCGCGGGCGCGCTTGCCGAAGGCCTCGCGCACCAGTGCGCCAAACTTCGCCAGCGCGTCTTCGGGCACGATCCCCCGCGACCGCAGCTCGTGCAGCGGCCCCGCCAGCTGCTCGACCACGTGGCGGTCCTTGTCGCCCGCCAGCGCCAGGACCAGCTCGAGGACGGGCGAGACGTCGGTCAGGCCGGCGTGCGCGGCCGCGTTGGCGTCGGAGACGAAGAGCATCCGCTCGGCCGCCGAGAGCTGGGCGAGGTTCCTGGCCAGCGCGCCGGTGGAGGCGGCGTCGAGGGCGGAGCGGTAGTAGCCGGATCCGGCGACGTTGGGCGCCACCCACTGCGGGCAGGCCGCAAGCGGCAGCTCGCCCGTCTTGTCCGCGAGAAGCATGCACTGGCTGCCGGCGGCGGTGCGCACGCAGACCGGAACCTGCCAGAGCTGCTCGGGAGCCGGCCCCGCGCCGAGGGGGAGGTAGCGCGACTGCGCGAGCAGCAGCTTGCCGGTCCCGCCCTCGCAGGCGACCTTCATGGAGATCAGCGGCAGCCCGCCCTGGTCGAGGAAGGTCGAGAAGGCGGGCGCGACGTCCTTGCCGCCCTCGGCGGAGATGGCGGCGAGAAAGTCCGCGGCGGTGGCGTTGCCGTCGGCGTGCGCGGTCAGGTAGCGCTTCACTCCCTTGCGGAACGACTCGCCGCCGACCCACTGCTCGAACATGCCGATCACCGCCGCGCCCTTCTGGTAGGTGATGGCGTCGAAGACGTTCTCAATGTCACCCTCGGAGTCGATGGGCTGGCGGATGCGCCGCGCCGAGAGCAGGCTGTCCGCGCGCATGGCCCGGTCCATCGAGGCGACCCTCTCGGCGGCGATGTTCCAGGCCGGCGCGAACTGGTCGACGGCCTTGAAGGTCATCCAGGTGGCGAAGGCTTCGTTGAGCCAGATGTCGTCCCACCAGGCGGTGGTCACCAGGTCGCCGAACCAGAGGTGCGCGAACTCGTGCGCCTCGACGTTGACGGCGCGGCGGAGGAACTGCGGCGTGTCGGTGCCCGGCCGGGCCAGGTTGATCCGCTGCGAGAAGGTGATCAGCCCCGGGTTCTCCATGGCGCCGCCGCCGACCGGCACCTCGATGAGGTCGAGCTTCGGGTAGGGGTACGGCACGCGGAAGTAGTCCTCGAGGATGTTCATCAGCTTGGGCGACGACTGGGCCGAGTCCTTCGCCCACGCCGTCTTCCCCTGCGTCACCACGATGCCGACCGCCGCGCCGCTCTGGACTTTTCCGGCGTCGACGCGCTCGAAGGGCCCGACCCCGAAGGCGAGCAGGTAGCTGGGCAGCGGCCGTGTCTCGGCGAAGCGCACCGTCTTCTTTTCGCCCGCCTCGCCGATCGCCTCGGCGGGCGTGTTGAAGTACGCCGCGTCCGACTTCTTCACCGTGAGGGAGATCTTCCAGGGGATCTTGAAAGAGGGCTCGTCGAAGCAGGGCAGGACGCGGCGCATCCCCAGCGGCTCGCCTTGCGAGAGCACGTACCAGCGGCCGTTCTCCTGCTGCCGGAAGAGCCCCTGGTTGTCGATGCCCGAGACCTTGCCCTGCCAGTGCAGCTTCACCGTCGAGGGGCCCGGCGGCAGCGGCTTCTCGAACTGGAGCCCGACGAAGCCCGGCTGCGCGTCCACCACCGTCGACTTCGGATCGGTGTCGAGGATCTCCAGCTGCTCGGCGTTGAGCCAGAGCAGCGGGACGTCGGCGTCGGCGGTCAGCTCGAGGGAGCCTTTGCCCTCGAAGCCGTCGCGCTCCGGATCGATCGACAGCTCCGCCGTGTAGCGCACGGGCTTTGC
>JAYWAJ010000116.1:0-6787 GCA_043782525.1 Deltaproteobacteria bacterium
GCCGGTGGCGCCGACATGCTCGACTTCGTCGACGAGCAGACGGCGCTCACCCCCAAGGACGGAGACAAGAAGAAGCGTCCGCCGCCGCCGACGCTGGCGAAGAGCGCCGCTGTGGAGGAGACGCTGGGGTTCGGCGACGAGCCCGGTCCTGCCGACGCCAAGAAGGCCGGGAAGGAGCGCAAGAAGAAGGAGCGCGCCGACCAGGTGGCCAAGGACCGCGAGGAGCGCGCCCGCCGCAAGGCAGCACGCGGCCCCGGAACGATGCAGACCACGGTGCTGCCGGCGCTGCGCGAGCAGGTGGCCACGCTGCGCGACCCCAGGCGAGCCGCCGCCGCCGTCTTCGTGCTGCTCTTGCTGGTGGGGGTGGTGCTCGGCTTCCGCGCCCGCCGCACGCCGGCCGGCTTCTTCTGGTCCAACCTCTACATGCCCACCAAGAAGGCGGCCACCGCGGCAGAGGCCAAGGTCATCGATCGGGGCGTCGAGAAGCTGGCGCAGGGCGACTTCGCCGGCGCCCGCGAGGCGGTGAGCGCGGGCGCGCAGCTGATCGCGGTGCTGCCCGACGACGAGGAGGTGAAGGCCTTCTTCGTGCTGGCCGCCTCCGAGCTGAAGCTCGAGTACGGCCAGGTCGGCGGCGACTGGGATCAGGCGCGGCGGGTGGTGGAGAAGATGAAGGCAACGCGGCTTCCGCAGACCCGCGCCCGCGGCGCCTTCGCGCTGGCCAGCGGCGACGGGGCCAAGGGCAAGGCGCTCCTCGCCGGCTTCGACTCCGCCTCCTCCGACGTGGAGTCGGTGTGGCTCTACGCCAAGGCGCTGGTGCTCTCCGGCGAGCAGGCGCGCGCGGCGCAGGTGCTGGACACCGCGCTCAAGACCCGCGCTTCCTCGCCCAAGCTCCTGCTCCTGCGCGGCGAGGTGTCGCGCAACAAGAACGAGTTCACCGAGGCGGCCCAGTCTTTCCAGCGCGCGCTCCAGGCCTCGCCCGACAATGGCCGCGCCATGGTCGAGCTGGCGGCCATGCGCCTCCGGCAGGGTGACAACCAGGCCGCCACGGAGCTCCTTGCCAAGGCGCTGGACACCGACGTCCGCAAGACGCTGGACGCCGCCGAAGAGGCGCGCGGCAACATGCTGCGCGGGCGGCTGGCGGCGGCGGCCCACGACAACAAGACGGCGGAGGCGGCCTACGAGCGCGCGGTGTCGCTCGATCCCAACGCGGCCCCCGTCCGGGAGAAGTACGGCGACTTCCGTCTCTCGCGGCGCGAATGGGAGAAGGCCGCGCGCCAGTACGAGGCGGCCATCGCCAGCAGCACCGCCTCGGCGGGAGCGCATGCGGGGGCGGCGCGCGCCTACCTCGGCCTCAACCGGCTGCTGGAAGCGGACCGCGAGATCAACCTGGCCGTCTCCAAGGACGGCAGCGACGCGCACTTCATCTATCTGCAGGGGCGGGTCGCCGAGGCCATTGGCAAGGGCGACGAGGCCTTCAAGAAGTACGAGGCGGCGCTGCAGAAGAAGCCCGACTTGGTGGAGGCGCTGGCGGCGGAGGGCGTCATCTATGTCGGCCGGCTCGACAAGGCCAAGGCCAGGGAGAAGCTGGAGGCGGCGCTCAAGGTCCCCGAGGCACAGCTGGCCGCGCCCGACGACGAGGCGGTGGGCGATCTGGCGGTGGCGCTGGGCGACAAGGTGCGGGCCAAGGCCGCCTACGAGCGGGCGCTGCAGAAGGACCCGGAGGATCCGCTGGCGCACGCGGGCATGGGCAAGGCGCTGGCGGCAGAAGGCAACCTGGCCGCCGCGCGCAAGGAGCTGGAGCTCGCGCTCTCGCAGGTGGACACCGACGCCTCGATGTACTTCGAGTACGGCTCGCTCTTGCGCCGCCTCGGCGAGTCCGACGCGGCGCTGGAGGCGCTGCGCAAGTCGGTCAAGCTCGACTCCAAGGACCCGCGCTACCGGGCCCGCTTCGGCGCGCTCCTGGTCGAGCGAGGCCAGTTCGAGGACGCCGAGCAGCAGCTCCGCCAGGCGGTGCTGATGAACGACCGCTACGCGGAGGGCCTCTTCTTCCTCGCCCGCGCGCTGGCCGGCCGCAAGAACCTGGCCGAGGCCGTCGACACCATGAAGAAGGCGGTGGAGATCGAGGCCGACAACACCGAGTACCTCTACTACCTGGGCCTCATCTTCGAGCAGGGACAGCAAGTGCAGGACGCGGTCGACGCCTTCAGCCGCGCCATCGAGAAGGACAAGCAGAACGCCGACGCCTACGAGCACCTGGGCCTCAATCTGATGGTGGAGAACCGCTTCAACGAGGCGGTCTCGGCGTTCAAGAAGGCGGCCGACCTCGATCCGAAGCGCGCGCGCCTCTGGGCCGAGGTGGGCGACGCCGAGCAGCAGACCGGCGACGTCGACGGCGCCATCCGCGACTTGCAGAAGGCGCTGGCCCAGAATCCCAACCTGATCGGCGTCTGGACCAAGCTCGGCATCGCCTACAAGGACAAGGACTGCAAGGGCTGCCGCACCAAGGCGCTCGACGCCCTGCGGAAGGCCACCCACGTCGACCCCACCGACGCCACCGCTCACCACGAGCTCGGCTACATGTACAAGGACGACGGCAAGCGCCGGGAGGCCATCGCCGAGTTCGGGCGCTACCTCGAATTGCGGCCCGACGCCGGCGACATCGGCACCGTGCAGGACGATATCTACTACCTGCAGGAGGAGTCGCGCAGGACGCCGTGATGCCGCTCTTCAGCGTCTCGGTCGACCTCGACGGGCTCGGCTGCTACGCGGCCATCCACGGGCTGCCGGGCGCCCTCGACGACGCCGCGCTGCGGGCGGTCCCCGAGGTCGCGCTCTCGCGCTTCTGCGAGCTCTTCGCCGACCTGAAGCTGCCGGCGACCTTCTTCGCCATCGGGCGCGAGGTGCAGTACGCGCCCGCCTTGCTGCGCGAGGCGTCGCGGAAGCACGAGATCGGCTCGCACTCCTTCGCCCACGACTACGCGCTCTCGCGGTGGCCGCAGCAGCAGATCGTGCAAGACCTGCTGGCCTGCGAAGCGGCCCTGCGGGGCGCGGGCATCGAGAAGCCCCGCGGCTTCCGGGCGCCGGGGTACACGCTCTCGCCGCAGCTGATCGACGCCGTCCGCGAGCTCGATTACCTCTACGATTCGTCGCTCCTGCCCAGCCCGCCCTACTACGCGGCCAAGGCGCTGGTGCTCTTCTCCTACGCGGTCCGCCGGCGCCGGAGCCACAGTATCCTCGGCGCGCCGGGGCAGCTCTTTGCGCGGCGCGGTCCGCACCTGCGCCGCGGGCTGCGCGAGCTGCCGGTGGCCACCACGCCGCTCTTGCGGGCGCCGGTCATCGGCACGGTAGTGCTGGCGCTGCCGCGGAGCGCCCGCTGGGGGAGGGCGGGCGGGCACTTCAACCTCGAGCTGCACGGCATCGACCTGCTCGACGCGAGCGACGTGCCGCCTTCCATCGCGGCGGCGCAGCCCGGGCTGAAGACGCCGGCGAGCGAGAAGGTGCGGCGGCTGCGCGAGCTCTTGCGATCGCTGCCGGGAGAGGGCTGCACGCTGGAGGAAGCGGCGCGCAGTCTCCTGCCGTGAGCGCGCCCGCGGCGGCTCGTTGCGCCTCATTCTCGCCCCGAACTCCGCCTGAACCCTGAAGCCTGACCCCTGAGGCTTCAGGCCGTCACTTCAGCAGCGTCTTCAGCTTCTGCACCGCGTGGTGGAAGTTCACCTTGGCGTTGACCTCGGTGATGCCGAGCGTCTGCGCGATCTCGGCGAAGGGCAGGTCGCCGTCGATGCGCAGGAGCAGCACCTCGCGCTGCCGCTTAGGCAGCAGGGCCACCGCCTGCCGCAGCGTCTCCTGCTCCTCCTGCAGCTCGAGCCGGGCGTGCGCTTCGGGCGCGGCGGGCTCGGGCTCCGCCTCCTGCGCGCCGGCGCTGCGGTCGAAGCGCGAGACGTCGCGGACGTGGTTCTTGGCCAGGTTGACGACGATGCGGAAGAGCCAGGACTTGAACGAGCCGCCCCGCCAGCCTTCGGCGCGCTCGCTGGCGTTGATGAAGGCGCGCTGGGCGAGGTCCTCGGCGTCGTCGGCGTCGCGGGCGAAGCGGCGCGCGATCGCCAGCACCGGCCGCTGGTAGCGGCGCACCAGCGCCTCGAAAGCCCTGACGTCCCCCGCCCGGAAAGCTTCGAGCAGCTCGGCGTCAGCCGCCTCAGGAAATTCCACGGAGGGGAGCCTTAGCGATTGACGGAGTAAAAAGCGAGGACTAGATCGCCCGCCCATGCTCGATCTGAAGTGGGTGGCGGCGAATCTTCCTGAAGTGCGCAGCCGGCTCGCGACCCGCGGCGAGGGAGCGGCCCAGGCGCTCGCGCCCATCGAGGCGCTGGCGGGTGAGCGCCGGCAGCTGATCCTCTCCAGCGAGACGCAGCGGGCCGAGCAGAAGAAGGCCTCCGAGCAGATGCGGACCCTCAAGGGCGAGGCGCAGGCGGAGCTGCGGGCGCGGCTGAAGACCCTGAGCGACGAGGTGAAGGAAAAAGACGTCCGGCTCAAGGAGGTCGAGCTGAAGATCGAGGAGGCGCTGCTCACCGTGCCGAACCTCCCCCACCCGAGCGTACCGGTGGGAAAGTCGGAGCACGACAACCAGGTGGTGCGCCTGTGGGGCGAGAAGCCGGCCCTCGCCGCGCCGAAGGAGCACGTCGAGCTGGGCGAGAAGCTGGGCCTGCTCGACTTCGAGCGCGCCGCCAAGGTCTCGGGCGCGCGCTTCGTCTTCATGAAGGGCGCGCTGGCGCGGCTGGAATTGGCCGTGGTCAGCTTCTTCCTCGACAGCGCCCGCGAGCGCGGCTACCTCGACCTCTTGCCGCCCTACCTGGTCAATGCCGACTCGATGCGCGGCACCGGGCAGCTGCCCAAGTTCGAGGAGGATCTCTTCAAGACCACCGCCGGCTACTACCTCATCCCGACGGCGGAAGTGCCGGTGACCAACTACCACCGCGACGAGATCCTCGAGGCGCTGCCCCTCAAGTACGCCGCCTTCTCGCCCTGCTTCCGCAGCGAGGCGGGCAGCTATGGCAAGGACACCAAGGGCATCATCCGGCAGCACCAGTTCCACAAGGTCGAGCTGGTGCGCTTCGAGAAGCCGGAGAACGCGCAGGAAGCGCTGGAGCAGCTGGTGGCCGACGCCCAGGCGCCGCTGCAGAAGCTGGGGCTGCACCACCGCGTGGTCCTGCTCTGCTCGGGCGACATGGGCTTCGCCTCGGAGAAGACCTACGACCTGGAAGTATGGCTGCCGGGGCAGAACGCCTTCCGCGAGATCTCTTCCTGCTCGACCTTCGGCGAGTTCCAGGCGCGGCGCGCGCAGATCCGCTACCGGCCGGCGCCGGGCGAGAAGCCGCGCCACGTCGCGACCCTCAACGGCAGCGGGCTCGCGGTCGGGCGGACGGTGGTCGCCATCCTCGAGAACGGCCAGCAGCCCGACGGCACCGTCGTCCTGCCCGAAGCCATCCGCCCCTACCTGGGCGGGCTCGAGCGCCTGACGCCCTTGACGTGAAGGGCATGAACGAGCGCGTCGAGCGGGAGCAGCGGGCCTACGACGAGGGCCGGGTGTTCCAGGAGTCGCTCAAGCTGCAGACGCGCTTTCGCCACGTCTTCTTCTGCCCGAACACGCGCTGGCTGCTCGGCTACGTCGACGAGATCATCGCCCGCAAGGCGCCGGGCGGCGTGGTGCTGGACTACGGCTGCTTCACCGGCGACTTGTATGAGCAGCTCGCGCCCTACCAGCCCGCGCGTATCGTCGGCATTGATATTTCCAGGCAAGGTATCGAGACGGCGCGGGCGCGCTTTCCAGCGGGCGAGTACGCGGTGATGGATGCGCACCGCACGACCTTTGGCGACGCGACCTTCGACCTGGTGGTGGGGCGCAGCATCCTGCACCACCTCGACTGGGAGGTGGCCATCCGGGAGGTCGCGCGCCTCTTGAAACCGGGAGGAATGGCCGTCTTCACCGAGCCGCTGGGGGGAAATCCGGCGGCGAAGCTCATCCGCCGCCTGACGCCGAGAGCGCGGACGAAGGACGAGCGGCCCGTCGAGCGCGAGCAGATCCGCTTCGCCGACCGCGTGATCGGCTCCGGCCGGCACCGCTTTGGAAATCTGCTTTCGGTCCCGCTGGCGATGGCGACCAGCCTCGTGCTCCAGTCGCCGGACAACGCGTTGCTGAAGGCGGCGGATCCGCTCGACCGGCTGATCGCGCGCACCCCGCTGAAGTACTGGATGCGCCAGGCGGTGCTGGCCTGGGAGAAGACCTGAGACGGCTGGGCCCGGTTCAGGGCTCGCGCTCGAGATAGCGCACGGTCTTGTTGCGCGCCGGCAAGAAGGCCTGGCCCACCGCGGCGAATCCAAGCGCGGCGTGGAAGGCGTCGGAGGCCGGGTTCGGCGGATCGAGGTTGACCTCGCAGCAGACCAGCGGAAGGCCGCGGCCGCGAGCGACGGCAAAGGCGTCCGCATAGAGCGCCCGCGCCAGGCCCTGCTTTCGGGAGCGCGCCGCCACGCAGACGCGGTCCACGTAGAGGAAGCGCGGCCTGCGGTCGAGGAACCAGGCGTGGTTCGGTCCCTGCACCGGCGTGTCGTGGTCGAAGGCGATGAGGAACGCCTCCGGATCGCCCTGCGCGCCGATGGCGGTTGCGTGCGCCGCCTGGGCGATCAGCCGGGCGAAGCCGCTCTCGTCGGTGAGGCCGATCTCGCGCGCGTGGGCGTTGTTCAGCGCCACGATGGCGGCCAGGTCTCTGGAGTCGATGGGCCGTACGGGACCGGC
>JAYWAJ010000117.1:0-17960 GCA_043782525.1 Deltaproteobacteria bacterium
CGCATCGCGCCGGCGCTGCGCCTCGCCGGTGACGCGGGAGGCGATGAGGGGAGCCACACGGTCGTCTGGCGGACTCCGGGCGACTTCACGCTCAACGAAGTGGACCTGCCCGACGACGAGCTGCGCGCGCTGCGGCTGGCCCTGGGCGGCGCGCCTTTCGAGGAGATCTGCGGCGCCTTCGACGAGCCCGCCCGCGCCTTTGAAGCGCTGCAGAGCTGGCTCGCCGAAGGCTGGCTGGCCCGCTGACGCAAGCGGGCCGCGCCCCCTACTTGCCGGGAGGAGTCGCCGGGGTGGCCGGGGTCACGCCCGGATCCGCAGGGGTGGCCGGGGTGGCTGCCTTCGGGTTGCGATTCTCCATCCCCTCGCCGCGGTTCTCGCGCCGCTTGCCGCGCTTCTCCTCGCGCACGGCCCGCTTTTCGCGTCGCTCGCCCTGCTTCACCTCGCGATCGCCGCGCTTCTCGGCGCGATCGCCGCGCTTCTCCTCGCGCTCGCCCTTCTTCTCCATCGCGTCGGCGGCCTTGTCCTTGCCTTCGCCGCGCAGCGCGTCGGCGGACTTCTCGTCGTCCTGGCCCTGGTCCTTCAACCCCTCCCCGCGCTTCTCCTTGGCCTCGCCGCGCTTCTCCTCGCGGTCGGCCCGGTTCTCGCGGCGCTCACCCTGCTTCTCCATGCGCTCGCCGCGCTTCTCGGCGTGGTCGCCCTTCTCCGCGCGGGCCGCCACGGGGATCATCAACGACGCCGCGAGAACTCCGCTCCACAGTGCCTTCATGGTTTGGCCCTCCTGGGTTGCGTGCAAGACCCTGCGGCGCGGCGGAGGTTAACCGGACGCGCGCTCTGCCCTCTGGCCGAGGTGGCGCCGGTCGTCGGCGCGCGGCACCAGCGAGAGCAGCCGGCTGCGCTCGTCGGGGTCGCCCGCCATCGCCAGCGAGACCTTGGCAGCGAAGAGATCGAAGAAGGCCCGCAGCGCGCCCTGCGACTGCAGCAGCTGCGCCTGCTCGTCGGAGAGCGTCCCGCCGGCGACCTTGGCGAGGTCCCGCGCCAGGTCTTGCAAGGTCTGGATGTCCTCGGGCAGGACGCCCAGGTCGGCCTTGATCTCCGCGTGCGACTCCAGCGCCGCCAGGATCTGCCGCAGCGCCCCGAGCACGTGCGCGGGCTGCCGGGCGCTGAAGGGCTGGCCGAGCCCGAAGGCGCGCGCGATCTTGCGGCCGCCCGCGTCGCGCGAGACCCGCAGCACCGCGCTGCGCACCGCATGCGCCGTGGCCGCCGCGTCGGCGAGGAGCTCGGCCAGATCCCTGGACCGCCCGCGGGCGGCGACCGCAGCCGCCGGCAGCGCAGTCAGGTGCTCCTCGATCTCGCTGGCCAGCGCCAAAGCCGCCTCGCCGTAGGCCGCGGTCAGCCCGCGCCGCGACAGCTCGGCCGCGTGTTCCTTCAGCGCGGCCACCACCACCGGAGCCGCCTTGGCGTCGGCCAGCGGATCCGAGCGGCTCCAGGCCGCCCCCTCGCTGTTGCGCGCCGCCCGCTCCAGCAGATCGCCGCGCGCATCCCCGCTGGAGCGAGCTGCGGCCTTCCCTGTGCGGGGCGCGGCTTTCACCGCGGGGGCGATCTTTCTGGGCATCCCGCATCTGTCTCCCAAAGGCTTGGGGAAGGCAACCCGGGGCTGCATCGGAAGGATGGCGGGTTGACCCTGCGCAGGGTTCGCGCGAGGCTCCAGCCCCCTTTGCACCAGCGCGAAGGCGAAGGAGGAACAGCATGGCCCGCACCGTCCGGTCCGGACTCATCCAGTGCTCGAACGCGAAGGCAGACGGATCCGTAAAGGAGATCCAGGAAGCCATGTTCGAAAAGCACCTGCCGCTCCTCGAGCAGGCCGCCCAGCGCGGCGTGCAGATCCTCTGCCTGCAGGAGATCTTCAACGGCCCCTACTTCTGCCCGGCGCAGACCCCCGACTGGTACGACGCCGCCGAGGCGGTGCCCGGGCCCACCGTCGAGCGCCTGCAGAAGTTCGCGCAGAAGAACCAGATGGTCCTGGTCGTCCCCGTCTACGAGCGCGAGATGGCCGGCGTCTACTACAACACCGCCGCGGTCATCGACGCCGACGGGAGCTACCTCGGCAAGTACCGCAAGAACCATATCCCGCAGACCAATGGCTTCTGGGAAAAGTATTACTTCAAGCCCGGCAACCTCGGATATCCCGTCTTCAAGACGCGCTATGCCACCATTGGCGTCTATATCTGCTACGACCGGCATTTTCCCGAAGGCGCGCGCCTGCTCGGGCTGCACGGGGCGGAGATCGTCTACAACCCCAGCGCCACCGTGGCCGGGCTCTCGCAATACCTCTGGAAGCTGGAGCAGCCGGCCCACGCGGTGGCCAATGGATACTTCATGGGCTGCATCAACCGGGTCGGCACCGAGGCGCCGTGGAACATCGGCAAGTTCTACGGGCACAGCTATTTCGTCGACCCGCGCGGGAACTTCCTCGCCGAGGCGAGCGAGGACAAGGACGAGCTCATCGTCGCCGACCTCAACCTCGACATGATCGAGGAAGTCCGCCGCGTCTGGCAGTTCTACCGGGACCGCCGGCCGGAGACGTACGAGAACATGATCAAGCAGCTGCCGTAGGAGACCCCCATGCGGACGCTCATCGAGAACGGCACCCTGGTCACCGCCAGCGACACCTTCGAGGCGGACCTGGTCATCGAAGGCGAGACCATTGCAGCGATTGGAAAGAATCTCGCCAAGGTCTATGGGCAGTTCGACAAGCGCATCGACGCGCGCGGGAAATATGTCATTCCCGGCGGTATCGACGTCCATACGCATCTCGATATGCCTTTTGGCGGGACGACGAGCGCCGACGACTTCGAATCCGGCACGGTGGCGGCGGCCTTCGGTGGGACCACGACCATCGTCGACTTCGCCATGCAGCCGCAGGGCGGCACGCTCAAGGCCGGCCTCGCCCAATGGCACGAGAAGGCCGACGGCAAGGCGGTCATCGATTACGGCTTCCACATGATCATGCGCGAGGTGAACAAGCAGGCCCTCGCGGACATGGACGACCTGGTCAAACGAGAGGGCGTCACCAGCTTCAAGCTCTTCACCGCCTATCCGGGCGTCTTCTACGTCGACGACGCCAGCATCTTCCGGGCGCTGCGCAAGACCGGCGACAACGGCGGGCTCATCTGCATGCACGCCGAGAACGGGCCGGTCATCGACGTCATCATCGAGGAGGCCAAGGCCCGCGGCGAGACGGCGCCGGCCTGGCACGCCCTCACCCGCCCGCCGCGCCTCGAGGGTGAGGCGGCGCACCGGGTGCTTTCTCTGGCCGAGGTCGCGAAAGTTCCCATCTACATCGTCCACCTCTCCGCCGCCGAGGCGCTGGAGCAGGTGCGGGACGCGCGCGACCGCGGCGTGCGCGCCTATGCCGAGACCTGCCCGCAGTATCTCTTCCTCGACCACCGCAACTACGAGGAGCCCGGCTTCGAGGGCAGCAAATACGTGATGAGCCCGCCCCTGCGCGCGCCCGGCAACGAGCAGCACCTCTGGCGCGGCCTGCAGCTGGACGACCTGCAGTGCGTCTCCACCGACCACTGCCCCTTCTGCATGAAGGAGAAGGAGCTCGGGCGCTCGGACTTCAGCAAGATCCCCAACGGCGCGCCGGGAGTGGAGACGCGGCTCTACCTGACCTTCGAGGGCGTGCGCAGCGGCAGGATCTCGCTCAACCGCTGGGTGCAGCTCAACTCCGCCGCCCCGGCCAGGCTGTTCGGGCTCTTCGGCAAGAAGGGCACGCTCGCGCCGGGCGCCGACGCCGACGTGGTCGTCTGGGATCCGGAGAAGCGCCACACCATCTCGGCGAAGACCCAGCACACCCGCGCCGATTACAATCCCTACGAGGGTCGCGAGGTGGTGGGGATGCCGACCGTCGTCCTCAGCCGCGGCAAGGCCGTGGTCGAGAACGGCGCCTTCGTCGGGCGCAAGGGCGAGGGCCGGTTCCTCAAGCGCGGGCTGACGCTCGCCTAGAAATCGGTTGCGCCGCGGCGGGCCTCCGGTAAGAGGGAGCCATGATCCTCGCCCTCCTCGCCGCCGCCGCCGCCGTCGCGTCCACTCCGCCCCTTGCGCCGCTGGCGCGCGAGCTCGACCCGCTCTCCAAAGGCACCGTCGGCGTGCAGTTCGCGCTGCCCACCGGCGGCGCCCCGGACGTCGGCCTCACCTACTTCCTCGCCGACAACCTGGCCGCGCGGCTGGACTTCGGCCTCGACGCGGTGCTCGCGCCCAGCAGCACGCCCGCGGTCTTCAACATCGGCCTCGGGCTGCGCTTCTACACGCTGCACCACGGCCCGGTAGCAGCCTTCCTCGCGCCGGCCTTCGCCTTCGGCCGCGAGAAGATCAACGCCACCGACGGCGCGGAGTTCATCACCTTCTCCGGCGCCTTCGGCGTCGAGTACTTCTTCACCGACCACCTCTCCGCCGGCGGGCAGCTGGGCCTCGGCCTCAAGTTCGGAAACCTCGGCGCCCCCGGCGGTCCGGCGGCGCCCTCGGTGAGCACGCGGCTGAGCACCGGGACCTCGGCGCTCTTCGCCAGCATCTGGTTCTGAGGACGGCGTGCTCCACCTCGCCAACGGCGACGACGCCGCCGCCGCGCTGCGCAAGGCGATGCTGCCCGGGGAGGTGGCCACCTGGGCCGACTGTCTCGATCAGGGCCCGCTGCAAGGCCGGCCCGGGACAGCGCAGTTTCGCGCCCGGCGGGCGGAGTTCCTGGCGGGCCTCGGCCTCGGCGACCAGCGCGCGCAGCTCGACGCCTGGGACGCGCCGCTCTTGCTGCGGCCCGACGAGGTGGTGCTCTGGCTCGAGGCGGACCTCAACTGCCAGCTGGCGCTCCTCCACCACCTCGCGCTGCGCCCGGCTAGCCTTTTGCTGACGCCGGCGCCGGTCGCGAAGTACGCGCCCGAAGAGCTGGCGGCGCTGCTGCCGATGCGCTCCCAGCCCAGCGCCGCGCTGGTGGGCCTCGCGCAGGCGGGCTGGAGCGCGGTCACTGCCTCCGATCCACGCGAGGTGGAGAAGCTGCTGGAGAGCGACACCAGCGCCATGCCCTTCCTGGCGAAGGCCCTGCGGCGCCTGCTGGAAGAACTGCCGGCGCCGAAGAGCGGCCTCTCCCGCACCGACCGGCAGGTGCTCGAGACCTCCGGCGACTTCAAGGCCTCGCAGGCGCTCGAGGAGGAGCCGTTCCTCACCGACCTCTTCTTCGCCCTGCGCCTCGAGGAGCTGCACGGGAGCGGCCTCATCACCGACGGCCAGCTCACCAGCCTCGGCCGCGACTGCCTCGCGGGCCGCCTCGACTACCGCACGCTGGCGAAGCCGCGCCCGGCCTTTGGCGTCCTTCTCGAGGGTCCCTCCTGCTACCGCTGGGACGGAGCCCGCGTCCTCGCTCCCTGAGGTTCACTGCGGGCAGGGCGGCACGGTCACCGGCGCGGCGAGGGTGATGCGGCCGGAAGCTCCGGCGAACCCGACGTCCAGCGCGGTGATGGTGACCCTGCCGTCGGCGCCGGCGGTCCAGGCCACCGCGCCATCCGCGGCAGCGTAGCGCGCGCCTTCGACGCCGCCGGTGGCCTGCGAGAGCGCTCCGGTCGCCTCGCCTGCGGCGGGGGCGGACTTCGCCACCACCACGGCGCGCGTGGTGCCGTCGGCGGCGGGGACGACCTTCAAGGCCAGCATGGTCGCGCGCTGCACCGGCACGTGCGCCCGCGCCAGGCAGGTGTCGGGCTGATCGCTCAGCACCAGCGTCAGGACCGGGGAGCCGACCGCACCGCCGGTGGCCAGGTGGAAGGAGATGGTCCCCACCTGGAAATCGCCGCCTTCGAAAGGGTGGCCGCTCCCGCTCGTGCCGCAGGACAGCGCGAGGGCGAGCGGCGCCCACTTCATCGCAGCTGCTCGAAGCTGACGCGGACCTTGTGCCGCGACGGATCGGAGACCAGCGCGCCCAGGTCCTCGACGGAGGCGACCTTGCCGAGGAAGGTATAGGGCCGCGCCCCCTGCCCCAGCGCCTGCACCTGCGCGGCGGGAAAGGCGAAGTAGAGCGGAGCGGGCTGCGCCGCCGCCCAGCGGGAGAAGAGGTCCATCACCAGCGCGTGCTCGGCGGTGTGGAAGCCGCTCTTCCACTGGTTGCACTTGGCCGTGTCCTGGCTGCCCCAGCCGTAGCCCCAGCTGCCGTTGCGCGAGACCGACGGCACCACCTCGCGCACCGCCCTGCTGCGGTCGACGTAGTCCTCGCGGAAGTGCTGCGAGGTCCCGGCCACGATGGGGATCCACTTGGCGTCGCCCAGCGCCAGCGTGGCGGCCAGCTGGTCGGACTCGGCGTAGGCCCACCAGTCCGACCCGTAGGCGACGTCCGTCCGCGAGGTGGGCCTCTTCGCCCAGCGGCCATAGGTCGAGTCGAGGGCCAGGGTCAGCGTGGCCGGCGCGTTCTCGGCGAGGAAGTCGTGCAGCGGATGGTCGTCGAGCCGCTTGTCGATCTGCAAGAGCGCCCAGTACGCCTTGAGGATGTGCCCGAAGTCGGTGTGGTTGGTCCCGTAGCTGCCGATGGCGCCGGTCGAGCCCCAGAAGATTCCGTCCTTCCAGAAAGCGCCGCGCAAGAGCGTCGCCACCGTCCGCAGGTCGCCCAGCACCTGGTCGCGGCGCAGAGGATCGGTGAGCACGGGCTGCACCAGGAGCAGGAACGCAGTCACCGGGTCGAGCTGCGCCACCAGCTCCCAGCTTCCCTGCGCGCCCATGTAAGCCTCGGCGGTGAGCGCCGCGTTCATGCCGTCCTTGATGCGGCCGTGCGGCGCGTCCCAGTACCTGGCCGGGTCGAAGAGCAGGTCGCGGGTGGCGAGGACCGCCGCCTCGGACTCGGCGTCGCGGGTGACGAAGAAGAAGGCGGCGGGGCCCATCGCGTCGTACGACATGTCCTGCGCCAGCTTGTCGGCGTCGCCAGAGGGGGCGCCGCTCGAATCGAGGTCGGCGTACCAGCCGCCGCGGGCGGTGTCGCGGCCGTGGTCCAGCAGCCAGCGGTTGCCGGCGCGGGCCAGGTCGAGCAGCGACTCGTCGCCGGTGATCATGAAGCCGGCGGCATAGGCGAAGATCTGCCGTCCGAGCATGCGCGGCTTGCGGTCCGTCGAGCCCTGCAGGCTGCCGTCCATGCCCCGCCAGGTGGGAAAGTTCCCCAAGGGCTGGCCCTTCGCCTCCGCCGAGGTCCAGTAGGGGAGCAGGTCGTCGCGCAGGTGCGCCTCCCAGACGGCGGCGTCCAGCCCGGTCCCCGCCGGAGGCTGCTTGTAGAGGTAGGCGGGCTGCGCTTTCGCACAGGCAACGACGGCGAGGAGGAAGAGCAGGCAGCGTTTCATCGCCCCCGGATACCACGGGATCCGCAGTTGCCGCTGCCTCGGGCTTACTTGGTCCCGGCCAGCACCACCACCACCGCGTCGGCGCCGAGCTTGCGCGAGAAGGCGTAGGTGCCGGCGGGGCTGGCGAGCTTCGCATGCGCGCCGCCGCCGATGGCCGCGTGGTTCTTGCGGAAGGTCCCGAGCTTCTGCCAGTGCGCGAGGATGGTCGCGTCGGTGGTGCTCCAGTTCATGTCGGACCGGGTGCCCTGCACGGCGTCGCTCAGGCCCGGCCCGAGCGTCCGCCCGCTCTCGTCGCCGTAGAAGATCTGCGCCCCGCCCGGCACCAGCAGGAGCGCGCTGCCCGCCTGCCGCTGCAACTCGGGGTCGTTCTTCAGCCGCGAGAAGAAGAGCGCCGTGTCGTGCGAGGAGAGGTAGCTGAGCACGTCGAAGGCGGGGTCGGCGGAGATCAAGCCTGCGTAACCCGCGTAGAGGGCCTCCAGATCCTTGGCGGCGTCTGCCAGCGCCCGCGAGGTCTGGAAGAGCGTCGTGAGCACCGGCTGGAACTCGAAGTTCAGCACCGAGTCGAACCCGCCCGCGGTGAAGTACGCGTCCTTGACCACGCCGTGGGGAAAGACCTCGCCGGTCATCCAGAAGTCCGCCTCGTCGAGGTGCGCATGCGAAGACTTCCAGTCCTTGAGCGCCTGCACCGAGGCGCTCTTGAGCGCGCTCCAGGTCTCCACCTCGACGTTCTTGGCGGTGTCGCAGCGGAAGCCGTCCACGCCGAGCTTGCGCACCCAGTCGCTCTGCCACTTCACCAGATTCTGCCGCACGGTCTTGCCGGTGTCCGCGGCGAAGCCCTTGCGCGAGAAGAAGAGCGTCGAATCCACCAGGCCCGGGTTCTCGGTCTTGAAGTCCGGCAAAAAAGTCAGCGAGCGCGTCTGGTCGTCGGTGCCGCTGGGATCGAACACGCCCGACGGGCCGAGGCCGGCGCGGACCCACTTCGGGCTCCACCAGTTCTGCCAGAAAGCGTTCTTGTAATCGACCAGGTCGTTCCACGAGGTCCAGGTCTGCGTTCCCGTCGGCGTGAAGGCCTGGAACTGCGCGCCCGTGCCGTCCTTGAACACCTCGGGCAGGTACTGCAAAAGGTCGTCGCCGGTGGCGTAGCCCGGGTGGTTCAGCACCACGTCGAGCAGCACCCGCAGGCCGCGCGCGTGCGCCTGATCGACCAGCGTCTGCAGCTCGGCGACCGTGCCGTAGTTGGCGTCGATGCGGGTGAAGTCGAGCGCCCAGTAGCCGTGGTAGCCGTAGTGCTTGAAGTCGCCCGACCCGCCGCCGACCCAGCCGTGCACCTGCTCCACCACCGGCGAGATCCAGATCGCGGTCGCGCCCAGCGCGGCGATGTAGTCGAGCTTGCTGGTCAGGCCCGCGAAGTCTCCGCCGTGCCAGGTGCCGACTTCCTGCGCGCCATCCTTCTTGCGCCCGTAGCTGCCGTCGTTGGCCGGGTTGCCGTTCTGGAAGCGGTCGGTCATGGCGAAGTAGACCGTCGCGTTCTGCCAGGTGAACGGGGCGGGCTGCGAACCGTCCTTCTCGAGGAGGACGACGCCGCCAGGATCCGGGTGCAGCGTGACCGAGCCCGACGCGTCCACCTGGACGGCTGTGCCGGAGTAGTGGTCGCGCAGCGCCGTTCCGGCGGGGAAGGCGTCCGAGACTTTCACCACCAGGGCCTGGCCCGGGTGCCAGGCGGATTCCGACGAGCCGCAGGCGCAGGCGAGCAGCACGAGAGCGAGGACGTTCTTCATGGGGGGCGGAGGTTACCATGGTGCTATTGAAGGCAGGATGCGACACCTCGCGCTGCTCCTGCTGGTCGCCTGTGGCGGCTCCTCGCCTTCGACCCAGCCCACGTTCTGGGCCAACGTTCGCACCCAGACCCTGCAGATCGGCGGGCGCCCGGTGACGCTCTTCGTGCCCGGATTCAAGTACGATCCGGCCAAGGCGTATTTCCTCGTGCTCAACGACGGGCAGGACGTAGCCCAGCTGCGGTTCCCGGGCGCGCTCTCGGAGCTTTGGACCCAGGGCCAGGTCGCGCCGCTGATCGTCATCGCGGTTCCCGCCGTCGACCGGCTGCAGCAGTACGGCACCACCGAGCACGATGTGGCCATCGCCTGCAACACGCAGGGACAGCAGCTCGGGACCAAGGCGGCCGACTACCAGAAGTTCGTGCTGCAGGAAGTGCTCCCCGCGGTGGCGCACGCGGTCGGCTTCCGGCCGCCCGCAGCGCGCACCGGGTTTCTCGGCGCGTCGCTGGGCGGGTTGTCGGCCTTCTCCATCGCCTGGGATCATCCGGAGGCGTTCGGGTTTGCCGGCGTCATGTCCGGCTCCTTCTGGTGGCGCACCGACGAGAGCTCGCTGCAGGCGCGGCAGGACACCCGCATCATGCAGAACATCGTCGGGCGCTCGGCGCCGCACCCGGGGTTCCGCGCCTGGCTGGAGGCGGGCACCCAGGACGAGACGGCAGATCGCGACAACAACGGCATCATCGACGCCATCGACGACACGCTCTGGCTGATGAAGAAGCTCGACGGCGTGGGGCTCGTCCGCGACCGCGATTACACCTATCTTCAAGTGACGGGCGGCACGCACGACTATGGGACCTGGGCGGGGGTGCTTCCGCAGTTCCTCACCTGGGCTGCACCACCGTGAAGAGGGCGACTGGCGGGCTGGATCTGGCGTAGCATTCCGGCCATGCGCCGCCTGCCCCTCGCCCTCGCCCTGCTGGTCGCCTGTTCGAAGGTTTCGTCCAACCTGCACGTCCCCTCGCCAACCTGGGAAGAGCAGGTCGTCTACTTCGTCATGACCGACCGGTTCGCCAACGGCGACCCGACCAACGACGACCAGAAGAAAGGCGAGTTCGACCCGGCCGACATCAACAAGTATTCGGGCGGCGATCTGCAGGGCATCATCGACAAGCTCGACTACATCCAGGGCCTGGGCGCGACCGCGGTCTGGATCACGCCGCCGGTCGCCAACATGTGGTGGGACCCGCTGCAGCAGTCGGGCGGCTACCACGGCTACTGGGCGCGCAACCTCAAGAAGGTGGACGAGCACCTCGGCACGCTGGACACGTACCAGAAGCTCTCCAGCGCGCTGCACAAGCGCGGGATGTACCTGATCCAGGACGTGGTGCCCAACCACATGGGCAACTTCTTCCAGTACTCGAGCTACGACCCGGGCGACGTCACCAAGGGCTACCTGCCCAACACCAACGCAGGGCCGGGCGGCAAGCCCGACCAGCCGCCGTTCGACCAGAACGACCCGCGCGATCCGGCCCAGCGGGCCAAGGCCATCTACCACTGGACGCCGGCCATCACCGACTACAACGACCCGAACCAGGAGGCGAACTACCAGATCAGCGACCTCGACGACCTCAATACCGAGAACCCGGTGGTGCGCACCGCGCTCAAGGACTCGTACGGCTACTGGATCAAGGAGGTGGGCGTCGACGCCTTCCGGGTAGACACTGTCAAGTTCGTCCCGCACGACTTCTGGAACGACTTCTTCCACGCGCCCGACGGAATCCTGGCGACGGCGAAGGCGACCGGCCGCAACAACTTCTTCGCCTTCGGAGAGGTCTACGAGATCCCGCCGCCGCTCGACGACAAGCTCGAGCACAAGGTGGCCGGCTACCTCGGCACGGCGGCCTCCCCCGAGCTTCCGGCGCTGCTCGCCTATCCGCTGTACGGCGAGATCGGGCGCGTCTTCGCGGGCGGCAAGCCGACCTCGTTCATGACCTACCGGCTGCAGAAGTTCATGGACCCGTCGCTCTATCCGAATCCGTATGCGATGCCGACCTTCCTCGACAACCACGACGTGCAGCGCTTCCTCTCGGTGAGCACGCCCAACGGCCTCGCGCAGGCCATCGCCTTCCTCTTCACCGTGCCCGGCATTCCCATCGTCTACTACGGCACCGAGCAGCGCTTCGTCGAGACGCGGCAGGCGATGTTCGCGGGAGGCTACAAGAATCCCATCAACCGCTTCGATTCGGCGGCGCCCCTCTACCAGAAGATCAAGCTGCTCTCCGATCTGCGCCGGGCGAGCAAGATCTTCACCCACGGTGCCCTCGAGGTGGCCTACGACTCCGACGCGGGCGCGGGTGCTTTCGCCTACCGCCGTACGCTAGGGACCGACTCTGTGCTGGTGCTGATGAACACCGCCGAGGAGAACGTCCTCATCTCCGGGCTGGACACCAAGCTCGCGCCCGGCACGGGGCTCGACGTGCTCCTCGCGCAGCAGACCACCGCCGCACCGAAAGTGGGCGCGGGCGGCTTGCTCACCCTCGTCCTGCCGCCGCGCGCGGTGATCATCGCCCGCGCCAACGGACAGGTGACCCCGCCGCCCGCGCCGCCGGCGACCATCACCGTGACCACCAAGGTGGACGGGCAGACCTTCACCGGCGACACCACCATCAGCGGCACCCTCACGCCGGCGACCGAGAAGCTGTGGCTGGTCCTCGACGGCTACACCGGCACCCCGCAAGTGGTGACGGTCAACCCGGACGGGACCTGGAGCACGACCCTGCAGGTCTCGACCTTCGCCACCGGCGTCGAGAGCCACGCGCTCGCTTTCTACGCGCCCGACGTCCAGGTCTCGACGCCGCGGATGCGCTTCACCAGCAACGTCGCCTTCACCGGCGCATACGTCGACAAGTCCGACCCCGTCGGCGACGACACGGGCCCCAAGGGGACGTACACCTATCCGCAAGACTCGACCTTCGCGCACCAGATGGACCTGACCCACGCGCAGTTCGCGGTGGGCGCGACCACGCTGGTCATCACCCTGACCATGCGCGACTTCACCACGGTGTGGAACCCGCCGCTCGGCTTCGATCATGTCGCCTTCAACGTCTTCTTCTCCATCCCGGGGCGCGCGGGCGCGACGGCGCTGCCGTATCTCAACGCGCCCTTCCCGGGCGGCGCGCAGTGGAGCTATGACCACTTCGCCTACGGCTGGAGCAGCGCGATGTACGGCGCGGACGGCGCCACCGCCTCGACCTTCGGCACCTCGGTGGCCAGCCCCAAGGTGAAGGCCGACCCCGCCACCAGGACCATCGCCTTCACCTACGACCGCCGCGTGCTCGGGCTCGCCTCCTGGAGCGGCGTCAAGGTCTACCTCACCACCTGGGACTTCGACGGCATCAAGGGCGTGCTGCGGCCGCTCTCGCCCGCGGGCGGGCAGTGGGAAATGGGCGGCGGCGCGGCGACCGACCCGCGGATCATGGACGACCTGGGTCCGGTCACGCTCCCTTGAACATCCTCGGCATCTCGGCCTGGTACCACGACTCGGCCGCCTGCCTCCTGCGCGACGGAGAGATCGTCGCCGCCTCGCAGGAGGAGCGCTTCACCCGCCGCCGCCACGACGCCAGCTTTCCGGCCCACGCCGTCCGCGCCTGCCTGGCGGAGGGCGGCCTCGCCGTGCGCGACCTCGACTGCGTCGCCTTCTACGACAAGCCCTTCCTCAAGTTCGAGCGCATCCTCGAGACGCACCTCGCCTACGCGCCGCAGGGCCTGCCCGCCTTCATCAAGGCGCTCCCCGTCTGGCTCAACGAGAAGCTCTGGGTGCCGGACCTGATCGAGCGCGAGCTTGGATACCAGGGGACGCTGATTTTTCCCGAGCACCACGAGTCCCACGCGGCCTCGGCCTTCTTTCCCTCGCCCTTCCGCGAAGCGGCCTTCCTCACCATGGACGGAGTCGGCGAGTGGGCCACCTCCTCGTGGGGCACCGGCAGGGGAAACCGCGTCGAGATCGCCGCCGAGCTGCGCTTCCCCCACTCGCTGGGCCTGCTCTATTCGGCGTTCACCTACTTCGCCGGCTTCAAGGTCAACTCCGGAGAGTACAAGCTGATGGGCCTCGCGCCGTACGGCGAGCCGCGCTACGTGCGGACCATTCGCGAGAAGCTCATCGATCTCAAGGAAGACGGATCGTTCCGGCTCAACCTCGACTACTTCGAATACTGCGCGGGCCTGCGCATGACCGGGAAGGCCTTCGCGGAGATCTTCGGCGGGCCGGCGCGGGCCCCCGAGGCGCCGCTCACGCAGCGGGAGATGGACCTGGCGCGATCGATCCAGGAGGTGACCGAGGAAGTGGTGCTGCGGATGGCGCGGACGGTGAGGCGCGAGACGGGAGAGAAGAACCTCTGCCTCGCCGGCGGTGTGGCGCTGAACTGCGTCGCCAACGGCAAGCTGCAGCGGTCGGGGATCTTCGAGCAGCTCTGGATCCAGCCCGCCGCGGGCGATGCCGGAGGCGCGCTGGGCGCGGCTTGCATCGCCCACCACCACCACTTCGATCGACCGGCGCCGCCCAAGAGCGGCCGCGATCGGCAGCGCGGCTCGCTGCTGGGCCCGGCGTACCCGGACGAAGCCATCGACGCCTTCCTGCGCGAGCGCGCCCTGCCCCACCTGCACCTCTCGACGGAGGCGCTGCTCGACGCCGCCGCGGACCTGATCGCGCAGGAGAAGGTGATCGGCTGGTTCCAGGGGCGGATGGAGTTCGGTCCGCGCGCGCTGGGCAACCGCTCCATCCTCGGCGACGCGCGCTCTCCCGCGATGCAGCAGCGGATGAACCTCAAGACCAAGCAGCGCGAGAGCTTCCGGCCCTTCGCACCGTCGGTGCTGGCGGAGAAGGCCAGCGAGTGGTTCGAGCTCGAGGTGGAGAGCCCCTACATGCTGCTGGTCGCCGACGTCCGCAAGGAGCGGCGGCGGCCCGTCACCGCGGAAGAGGAGAAGCGGTGGGGGATCGAGAAGCTCAACGTGGCGCGGTCGGAGATCCCCGCCGTCACCCACGTGGACTCATCGGCGCGGGTGCAGACCGTGCACCCCGACGACAACCCGCTCTACCACGCGCTCTTGCGGCGCTTCTGCGAGAAGACGGGCTGCCCGGTGATCGTCAACACCTCCTTCAACGTGCGCGGGGAGCCCATCGTCGAATCGCCGCTCGACGCGTACCGCTGCTTCATGCGCACCGACCTGGACGCGCTGGTGCTGGGCCACTTCCTCCTGCGCAAGGAAGAGCAGCCGCCCTTCGTGGAGAACGGCGACTGGAGGCAGGTGCATGAGCTGGATTAGCGACGTCGCGGATTCGGTCCGCGCGCTGGACCTCTCGACGCCGCGCCTGCGCCGGTTCGCCTTCACGGTGGGCGGCGTAGGCGTCGCGCTGGGCCTCTGGATGCTCTGGCGCGGACGGCACCCGACGGCGGGGAGTGTCGCCGTTGCCGCCAGCCTGGCGCTGATCGGCGCGGGAGCGGTGAGGCCGGCGGCGCTCGCTGGCCTCTACCGCGTGTGGATGAGCTTCGCCCTCGCCCTCGGCTGGCTGATGGCGCGCGTAGTGCTGGTGGCGCTCTTCTCGCTGGTGCTCACGCCCATCGCGCTGGTCGCGCGCCTGTCGGGCAAGCGCTTCCTCGACCTGCATCCCGATCCGCTTGCCTCGAGCTACTGGGTCCGCCGCGATCCCCGGCGGCCGCCGCACTATGAGAAGATGTACTAGTGTCGAAGATCCGCATCCTCGCCGACTACTTCGAGTTCCTGCGCCGCGAAAAGAAGTGGTGGGTGCTGCCCATCGTGGTGACCATCGTCCTCTTCGGCGCCATCATCGTCCTCGCGCAGGGAAGCGCGCTGGCCCCCTTCATCTACGCGCTCTTCTGAAGTGGTGAGCCCGCCGCGCGCCGCGCCGCACCCGTGGCTCTTCCGCCTCGCCTCGGCGACGCTGCTGCCGCTCCTCCTGCTCGCGCTCTTCGAGGCGGGGCTGCGGCTCCTGGGCTTCGGCGCGCCGGCTGCATTCACCCTGCCGTGCCAGGTGCAAGGGCGGAAGGCCTCCTGCGAGAACCCGGCCTTCAGCGAGCCGTTCTTTCCTCCGGGGCTCGCCCGCCGTCCGACCTCCTTCGTCGTCCCGGCGGACAAGCCGCCGGGCACCCTGCGCATCTTCATCATCGGCGAGTCGGCGGCGCTGGGCGATCCGGAGCCGACCTTCGGGTTCAGCCGCTTCCTCGAGGCGATGCTGCGCGAGCGGTACCCCGGTGCCGGCTTCGAGGTGATCAACACCGGCCTCGTGGCGGTGAACTCGCACGTGCTGCTGCCCATCGTGCGCGACGTGGCCCGCCTGCAGCCCGACCTGTTCCTCTTCTACGCGGGCAACAACGAGGTGGTCGGGCCCTTCGGGAACGGGACCGTGCTCGCGCAGCGGCTGCCGGGCCGGGCCCTCATCCGCGCCTCGATCTTCCTCCGCTCGACGCGGCTCGGGCAGCTGGCCGCCGCGCTGGCGCAACTGCCGGCACGCCGCGCCCGCAAGGAGTGGGGCGGGATGGAGATGTTCCTCGACCGGCAGGTCCGCGAGGGCGACCCGAGCATGGCGGCCGTCTACCAGAGCTTCGAGGCTAACCTGCGCGACATGCTGGCGGCGGCACGGGCCTCGGGGGCGCAGGTGCTCGTCTCTACCGTCGGCACGCGGCTGCGCGGCTTTGCTCCCTTCGCCTCGCTGCACCGGCAGGGAGCGGACCTCGCGGCGTGGAGCGCGCACTTCGAGGCGGGGAAGCGGCTCGAGGCGGAGGGACGAGACGGGCAGGCGCAGGCAGAGTACCTCGCTGCCGCGGCGATCGATCCGGACTACGCCGAGCTGCAGTACCGCCTGGGGCGAGGCGACCTCGCGCTGGGCGATGCGGCCGGCGCCCGCGAGCGGCTGGTGAAGGCGCGCGATCTCGACACGCTGCGCTTCCGCGCCGACAGCCGCATCGACGCCATCCTCCGCAGGGCGGCCGGCGCGGACCTGGTCGACGGTGCCGCCGCGCTCGAGGCGGGCAGCCCGCTGGGCCTTCCCGGCAGCGAGCTGTTCTACGAGCACGCGCACCTGACGCCAGAAGGAAACTATCTCCTCGCACGCGCATTCTTTCCCGCCGTCGCTGCCGCCCTCGGGCTCCCGCGCGCCGAGCCGCCCGCCGAGGCGGATTGCCTGCGACGGCTGGCGCTGACCGGGTTCGACCGGTACCGCGTGGCCAAGGAGGTGCTGCGCCGGCTCTCGCGGCCGCCCTTCGCCGGCCAGCTCGACCACCGCGAGCAGGTCGCCGGGCTGGAGCGGGAGCGGGACCGCGAGGCCAAGGAAGAGTTCGACCAATCCGACGCAACCTATCGCGCGGCCATCGCCGAGCGGGGCGCGGACCCGTGGCTGCACATCAACTACGGCATCCTGCTCGAAACCCGCGACGTGTTTCTCGCGCGGCGCGGCCAGCCCGATGCGGGGCGGGCCGTCGCCCAGTACCAGCAGGCGCTGGAGCTCCTGCCGCACACCGTGCCCGCGCGCTTCCGGCTCGCCGAGGCGCTCTTGCGACTGGGCCGCGCCGACGAGGCCATCGCGCAGTCGCGCCAGATCCTGAAAGGAAGCGCAGGCTACGCCCCTGCCTGGCAGACCATCGGCCGCGCCTTCGCGGGCAAGAAGCAGCTCGACGACTCCCGCGCCGCTTACCAGCGCGCGCTGGAGCTGGACCCCTCCTCGCTGGACGCGCGCCTCGAGCTCGCCAAAGTCCGCTTGATGCAGAACGCGCCGGACGCCGCCGAGGAGCAGGTCCGCGCCGCCATCGCGCTGCGCCCCGAAGAGCCGCAGCCGCACTGGATGCTGGTGAATCTCCTCGAGGCGCGCGGCCGCGTGGGCGACGCGGCCCGCAGCGCCGGGCTGGCCGCCGCCGCGCTCGGACAAGCCGGCCGCCTCGACGAAGCGGCGGCCTTCGACGCCAAGGCGCGCGCCCTTGCCCAGGGGAAATAGCCGCTCAGTTGGCGTTGCAGGGAAGCCCCGCGCCCCGCGCCGCCCCCTGCAGCTGCTCGAAGACCGCGGTGGTGCGGGCCGGAACGGTGAAGCTCGTCCCCGAGGCGCTGGCGGACTTCACCACCGAGTCGGCGGAGCCCTGCAGCACCGTGTGCAGCGTGAAGCCCGACGCGCCCGCGACGGTCATGGTGTGCGCCACCTTGTCCGGGTTGACGATCACCACCAGCGCGTCCCGCGCGGGATCGAGGTCGGGCAGGTTGGCCACCCCGCACGCGCCGTCGGTGATGGTCATGACGACGACGCCGGGCACCTGCGCGGAGCCCGCGTTCTTGAAGTCCACCCGCTTCATCACGTCGTCCTTCGTGCGCAGCCGGAAGAGCGGCGAGCTCTTGCGGATCTGCAGCATCTCCCGGAAGTGCGCGCCCGCCGCCGCGATGTCCGAAGGGCCGGGGGTCGCCGTCGCGTCGGCGAAGAGGGTCTTGATGGCCGGCCAGTTCGCCTGGTCCTTGCCGGCGTTGGGCAGCCCGCTGCGGAAGCCATTGCCCTGCAGCTTCCAGTCCACCCGGTTGAACCAGTCGCCGGAATCGTAGCTGTCCCGCTCCATCGACTTCGACCGCAGCGTGTCGTCGCCCAGGTGGAAGAAGGGCACGCCCTGTCCGAGCAGGACGATGTCCAGCGCCGCGTCGTAGGCGCGGACGCGGTCGGCGATGCTGGTCCCGGTGGGCAGCTTGTAGGCGAAGATGTCCCAGAGGGTCTGGTTGTCGTGCGCGGAGACGTAGTTGATGGCTTCCTCCGGCGACTGCGTGTAGCCGGCCC
>JAYWAJ010000118.1:0-6744 GCA_043782525.1 Deltaproteobacteria bacterium
GTCGCGGGCACGCACGGAAAGACCACGACCACGAGCCTGCTCGCGCAGGTGCTCTCGCACGCGGGGCGCGACCCGAGCCTCCTCGTCGGCGGCGTGCCGCTCAACTTCAACGAGGGCTTCCGGCTCGGGAAGGGCGAGCACTTCGTCCTCGAAGGCGACGAGTACGACACCGCTTACTTCGACAAGGGGCCCAAGTTCCTCCACTACCGGCCGCGCACCGCCATCTTCACCGGGGCCGAGTTCGACCACGCCGACATCTACCGCGACACCGCCCACTACGAGAGCGCCTTCGAGAAGTTCTTCGCCCTCCTGCCGCAGGACGGCTACGCGGCGGCCTGCAGCGGCTTCGCCAACTGGAAGCGGCTCGCCTCCTTTGCCCGGTGCAAGATCGAGTCGTATTGCGCGGGCGACGACGTCGACGCCGACTGGAACTCGCGCTGGATGAGCCTCGGCCCCGCCGGCGCGTCGTTCGAGGTCCACTACCGCAACAGCAAGGAGATCCGGGTGACGCTGCCCGCCGCCGGCCGCCACAACGTCGAGAACGCGCTGGGCGTCTACGCCGCCTGCCGGGCGCTGGGGCTCAAGCCCGACGAGATCGCCGCCGGCCTCAAGACCTTCCGCGGCGTCAAGCGGCGGCAGGAGCTGCGGGGCGAGCTGAAGGGCATCGCGGTCATCGACGACTTCGCGCACCATCCGACGGCGGTGCGCGAGACCATCGCCGCCGTCGCCGCGCAATATCCGGGGCGCCGCCTGGTGGCCGTCTTCGAGCCGCGCAGCAACACGGCGATGCGGAAGATCCACCAGGACGAGTACGCACACGCCTTCAAGGGCGCGGCCGAGGCGGTCATCAGCCAGCCGACCGCCCTCGCCAAGGTGCCGGAAGCGGAGCGCGTCGACGCGAAGAAGATGGTCGAGGACATCGTCGCGGCGGGGACCAAGGCGCGCTGGATGGAGTCGCCCGACGCCATCGTCGCCACGCTCCTCAAGGAGCTGCGCAGCGGCGACGTGGTGCTGGCCATGTCCAACGGCGCCTTCGGCGGGCTGCACGACAAGCTGCTCAAGGCGCTCAGTTGAGCGAGCTGTCTTCGATCTGCGAAGCCGCGGCGCGAGCCGGCGCGCAGGTGCTGCGCGACTTGTACGACCGACCCCGCGACATCCACTTCAAGGGGCGCATCGACCTCGTCACCGACGCCGACCGGGCCGCGGAGGAGACGGTGCTGCGCGTGCTGCACGAGCGCGCGCCCGGCGTGGCGGTGCTGGCGGAAGAGAGCGGCGCGCACGCGGGCGCGGGGACCTTGCGCTTCATCGTCGACCCCCTCGACGGCACCACCAACTACGCGCACGGCCTGCCGCTCTTCTGCTGCACCGTCGCCGCCGAGGAGGACGGGCGCGCGGTGGCGGGCTGCACCGTCGACCCGATGCGCGGCGAAATCTTCAAGGCCGCCCGGGGCGAGGGGGCCTTCCTCGGCGACCGCCGCCTCCAGGTCTCGCAAGCGCGGGCCCTCGATCAGGCGCTCCTCTGCACGGGCTTTCCCTACGGCGATCGCGAGAAGCTGCCGCAGATGCTGGCCGCCTTCGCGCGCTTCACCGAGCTCGCCCGCGGCACGCGGCGGCTGGGCAGCGCGGCGCTCGACCTCGCCTACCTGGCGGCGGGGCGGCTCGACGGCTTCTGGGAGATCGGGCTCAGGGCCTGGGACGTCGCCGCGGGGCAGGTGCTGGTCGAGGAGGCGGGCGGGCGCGTCACCCGCTTCGACGGCGGGGCGCTGCAGCTCGCAGGCGGCGAGATCGCGGCGGCAGGCACGCACCTGCACGCCGCGATCCTCGCGGTGCTGCGGGCTACTTCGACGCCGGAGCCGGCGCCGCATCCTTCTGGGCGTTGACGTCGTCGCGGCGGTTCTGCTTCCAGGCCGCCTCGTCGTGACCGGGGGCCTTGGGTTTCTCGGAGCCGAAGCTGATCGAGGTGATCTGCACGGCCTTCACCCCCAGGTTGTCGAGGTACTTCTTGGCCGCATCGGCGCGGCGCTGGCCGAGAGCGAGGTTGTACTGCTCGGAGCCGCGCTCGTCGGCGTTGCCCTCGATGCGGAGCTTCAGCTCGGGATGGGCGGCGAGGATGCCGGCCACGCTGGTCAGCTTCTCCTGCGCGTCCTTGGTGAGGGTCGCCGAGTCGAACTCGAAGAAGACGCTGACGTTGCGCAGCTGCTCGAGGGCCTTGTCCAGGTCGGCCTGGCCCTGGGCGTGGAAGGCCTCGGCGGGCGACGGCGGCTTGGCGGCCTCGACCGCCTTGACCTCCTCCTGCTTGGGCGGCTGCTCGGCGGCGGCGTCCGGCTTCGGCGCGGCGTGGGTGCAGGCGGCGAGGCCGGCGGCGACGGCGATGGAGAATAGGTGAACTCTGGTGTCCGACAGCTTCATTTGAAACCTCCGGCTTTCAGGAGCGGCTTGGCGCGGAAAGAGAACAAGCGCCGGGCCACGCGTATGCCCGGCACCCGGGAAAGACGCAACAAAAAGCGCCGGATTCAATTCTGCATTATCGCAACATGAAATAGATGGCGATGGCCAGGCCCACGCAGGCGGCGAAGGCGCGCAGGGCCGCGGGCGGCAGGCGCCTCGCGAAGCGCGCGCCCAGAAATCCGCCCGCGACGGCGCCCACCGCCAAAGGCGCCGCTGCCCGGAACTGCAGCGCGCCGGTGGGATGGGCGATCTCCAGCGCCACGAAGCTCACCGCCGCGATGACGTTGGCGATGAGGCTGACGAAGACCTTGATGGCGTTCACCTGCGAGAGCTCGCGGGCGTAGATGAGGCCCATCGCGGCGAGGAAGAGGATCCCCACTCCGGCGCCGAAGTAGCCGCCGTAGGTCGAGATGACGAAGATGCCGGCGATGATGGTGGCCCGGTGCTCCGTGCGGGCCCGCCGGGAAACGAGCCGCGCCAGGAGCGGCTGCGCGAGGAGCAGCAGGGCCGCCCCGATGAGCAGCGCCGGGACGATGCGCGCGAAGAAGTCGCCGCCGAGGTGGAGGAGCAGCCAGGCGCCGAACGCGCCGCCCGCCACCGCCGGTAGAACGGTGGCCAGCAGCTCGCCGCGCAGCCTCGCGACCTCCTGGCGGTATTCCGTCGTCGAAGCGATGTAGCCGGTGAGGAGGCCGACGGTGGAGGTGGCGTTGGCCGCGATGGGCGAGAGCCCCGCGGCGAGGAGCGCGGGAAAGCTGAGCAGCGTACCGCCGCCGGCCGCGGCGTTGACGAGGCTTGCGACCAGGCCGGCGGCGCAGAGCAGGAGATCGGTGCGCAGCGACACGGAGCGCGTGTACCACGGCTCCGCGCGCTGCGCGAAAATCAGACGGTGCGCCGCCCTGTCACACGCAGGTAGATGAAGAGCACGAGGATGGCGCCGACGATCGAGGAGATCCACCCGCCGGGGGTGAAGCCCCAGGTGCCGTCCACCGTCGAGTTGCCGCCCCACAGCGCGTGGCCGATGAGGCCGCCGACGAGGGAGCCGACCATTCCCAGGATGGCCGTCGTCAGCCAGCCCATGTTCTGGCTGCCCGGATAGATGGCCCGGGCGAGCAGGCCGATGACGAGACCGAAGATCAGAAAGCCGATGATGTGCATATGCGTTCTCCCGCAAAAGAGGTTTAGGATCACGCTATGCACGCCCTGTCAGCGCTGCACCGTGTAGCGCAGGCGCTGGAGGGCCAGGAAGGCCAGCCCCACAGCAGCACCGAGCGCCCAGCCGCCCAGCACGTCGGTGGGCCAGTGGACTCCCAGATAGACGCGCGAGATGCCGACCAGGAGCGCGATCCCGATGCCGACCGGCGACAGGCGCGGCGCGGCCCAGCTGAAGAGGACGGCGGCAGCGGCGGTGTTGGCCGCGTGGCTGGAGGGGAAAGAGAGGCCGGCGCCGCACCCGTCCGGATGGGGAACGTGCGCGGGGTCGGCGTTGCAGGGGCGGATGCGCGCGACCTCGGGCTTGATGAGGCGGGCCGAGATCAGGTCGGAGGCGCCGATGGCGACGAAGAAGAGCACCAGGCCGAGCACGCCCTGGGGCGATTTAAGCAGGATGTAGAGGCCGGCGGCGACGGCGACGGCGAGGAGCACCCACCGGTTCGAGGCGGTGGACATGACGGCGTCGAGCCAGGGAATTCCGGGGCGGTTGAAGAAGGGCAGCAGGTCGAGGTCGATGGGCGGGGTAGTCAAGGCGCGAAAACCTAGCACTTCCGGCGGGCCGAAAAAAATCGACCGGGGTGCGGCGGGTCCGGGCCCCGCCATCCGTCACCCAGCGCCATGGAGGGATGCCCGCCGCTGCAGCGCCTGCGCGAAGATCCCGAGCACCTCGCCGCCTGCAGCGAGTGCCGGGAGAAGCTGGAGGCGCAAGACCTGCTCGAAGCGCCCGAGACGGAGGAGGAGCGGCGCGTCCTCGACGCGCTGACCCGGGATCCGCGGCGCGTCCTCGCGGCGGCGCGGCTGCGGGCGGGGCCGGGAGCGCTGCGTCTCCGGCGGCGGCCGCCCTGGGTCCTGGGCTCCGCCATCGCGGCGGGCTGCGCGGCGGCGGTGGTGCTGGCGGTCGTCTCCGCGGCCGGGCGGCGGCAGGCGGATCCGGCGGCGGTGCTGCGCGGCGTGCAGGGCGAAAAGCGGCAGCTGGAAGTGGCGCTGGGCGATCTTCCGTGGGCGCCCTTCCAGCCGCGGCGCGGGGCACGGGGGACAGAGCTCGATCCACCGCTGGGCAGGTTGCTCGCCGCGCACGACCGGCCGGAAGCGCGGCGCGCGCTGGCCACGCTCTACCTGCTGCGCGGGGAATCGGGCGACCTCGAGCGCGCCGGGGCCGAGCTGTCGCGCGCTGGAAGCGGGCCGCTCCTGGACAACGACCGCGGCGTGCTGCTCTCCCTGCAGGGCGATCCCCTCTCTGCCCTCGAGTTCTTCCTGCGGGCAGGCGCGAAGTTCAACGCCGCGCTCATGCTGGAGAAGCTGGGCGCGCGAGAGCGGGCGGCGCGCCGGTTCGAGGAGGTCGCGCAGGCCGGCGGCAGCGGGACCGGTTGGCCCGCGGAGGCGGCGCAGCGCGCGCAGGCCCTGCGCCTCGCCGCTCCAGGGCCGGCGCCGTCGGCCCGGCGCGAGAACTATCTCGCGCTGCTTTCGGCAGGAACGCCGGCCCAGCTGGCCGCGGCGCAAGAGACGGCGCCGCCCGACCACCGGGCGCTCGCGGGCAGGCTCGCCGACGGCCAGCTGGCGGAGCACGCGCGCCTCTACCGGACCTACCGCGCGCTGCGCGAGCGGGCGCTGGCGAAGGGCGAGGTGCGCGAGGTCGAGGAGTTCGCGCGGCTTCCCTCCGTCCAGAACGATCCGCTGCTCTGGGCGCCGGCGCTGCAGCTTGCGGGCTACGTCCACGCGGCGCGCGGCGATTGGCGCGAGGCGCAGCGTTTTGAGGCGTTGCTGGCCGCCGCCTGTCGCCTCCGCGGCTGCACGGTGGAGAGCGAGGCCATCGCCCTCGACGAGCTCGCCGACCTGGCCGGCCGCGACGGCGACTTCGGCAGCGCGCACCGCCTGCAGGATCGCGCGGAGAAGCTGCTGGCGTCGGTGGGCGCCTCGCTCCAACTCGGGGAGCTGCAGCGCAAGCGCGCGGCGCTCCTCAACGAGGAGAACCACCCGGACGCGGCGGCCGCGTCGGTGACGTCAGCGCTGCGCCAGCTGGCGGTCGGCGAGCGGCCGGCCTTCGCGGCGGCGCTGGAGCTGGCCTCGCAGATCGAGGGGCAGCGCGGCCATCGCCTGGGGGCGCGCGAGCTGGGCGAGGCGGCGCTGGAGCTGGCCGAAGGCAATCCCGATCTCGAAGTGGACATCGCGGCGCTGCTGGCCACCGAGGCAAGCGAGGCTGGAGAGCTGGGCGAGGCGCGGACCCGGCTCGCGACCGCGATCGCGCGGCTCGAGGAGGCCGGTCACCGGAGCGGCGTCGCGGCCCTGCGCCGGCGGCTCGCCTAGGTGCTGCTGCGGCAGGGCGATGCGGCCGGTGCGCTCGCCGAAGCCGGGCGCGGCCTGGCCCTGGCGTCGGCGGGAAGCTGGGAGTGGGACCGCGTCGCCTTGCACCTCGCCACGGGCGGGCGCTGCGGACGCTGGGGCGTGAGGCGGAGGCGCGAGAGGAGCTGTCGCAGACGCTGGACGAGGTCGCGCACGACGTGGCGGCGTCTCCCGATCCCGCGGCGTACCTGTCGCAGGCGCGGGGGCTGATCGCGGAGGTGGCGCTTTCGGCCACGACGGCCGACGCGCTGGCGCTGCCGCCCGATCGCCTGCGCGCCGCCGCGCTGCACGTCGCGCCTGCGCAGGCGGGCTGGTCGCGGGCGCTGCCCGAAGGCGTCTGCGTGCTGGTGCGCGTTCCCGGCGACAAGTTCACGCTGCAGGCCGTGGCGCGGCGCGAGGGCGGAGGAGTGCAGCGCCTCGGAGAAGAGCGCGCGGCGCCCGGCGCCCAGGCCGGAGCCGGCTTCAGCGCCGGGACCGACCCGACCGGGACCGACCGGTGCGACGAGCTGTGGACCTTCGCCGGTCCGCCGCTCGACGCGGTCGATCTGCCGCAGGCGACCGGCATCGCCACCTCGCTGACCCGGCTGCTGGCGCCGGAGCCGCGGTCGCCGCCCCGCAGCGCGCTCTTCGTCACCGCCGAGACGCGGGGAGAGGTCGCCGCGGTGGCCGGCGCGCTGCCGGGAGCCGAGCGGGAGCAGGCCGCGCTCTCGAAGCTCGCGGCCACGACCGCGCTCTCTGGCGAGCGGG
>JAYWAJ010000119.1:0-2549 GCA_043782525.1 Deltaproteobacteria bacterium
GGCCGGACCCGACGGCGCGCCGCTGCCCCACCTGGTCGAGCAGCTCTCGAGCTACCTGCCGTCGTGGGAGGCGGGCTGTTCGAGCTCTCGCGCTGCGCCGAGGCGGTGGTCGGGCTCGATCGCGGCGGCGCCTTCCTGCGCGCCGCCCAGGTGCTGCTCTCCGGCGCCGAGCTGCCTTTCGCGCGACGGATGGCGGGACGCGCGTACCTGCGGGCGGTGGTCCGCGCGCTGGGCTGGTCGATCGAGGACGAGGCCGACCTGCCCTGGACCCTGCGCCGCGATGCCCGGTCCCTGAGCGTCTACCAGACGCACTACCTGCGAGCGCGCCGGGGAGACTAAGTCCCGGAATGAAACGCGGTGTGCACCCTCGCCGCCGATCTTTTCCCGGCAGGTTTCGAAAAAATTATTTTTTTTCGGAGCGAGGCTATTTGCGGTCGGGGTCGGGGTCGGGCTCGGGGCTGGGGTCTGGGCCCGAGGAGTCCGGCAGCTGCTCGCTCAGCTCGTGGACTTCGACGATGTCCTCATCGGAGGGGGTGACCACCTCGGGCTCGACCTCGTCGGGACCTTCGGGCTGGGCGGCAAAGGCTTCCGGCCCGCGCGCGACCTGGGCCCAGCCGGTGTCGGCGCTCGTCTCCGTCTCGACGGCCAGCGCCACCTCGGCGGCGAGGGCCTCGTCGGAGCGGGCGGGATCTTCGCTGACGATCTTCGGAAGGCGGCTCGCCGCCCGCGCGGCGGCGGCGGCTTCGTCGGGACGGATCTCGCCTTCGCCGGCGAGGTCGCCGAAGGGGGCGACGAAGCCCGGGGACGTGGGAAGACCGGGCGCGGAGTCGACCGGTGTGGCGTGGGCGGCGGAGGGCGCGGGTTTTGGGTCGGGTTCGGGTTCGGGTTCGGCTTTGGGTTCGGGTTGGGGTTCGGGTTTGGGTTCGGGTTGGGGGGGTGGGTCGAGAAGGGGCCGTTGGGAGGATGGGGGCGGAGGCGGGATGGAAGGGGGAGGGGAGAGGGGCTCGGGCACCGCCGCCGGCTCGTCGGGCTCTTCGGGGAGGTTGGCTGCGGCCGGGTCGACGTGGACGCGGGCGCGGACAAGGCCGGAGCCGTCGATGCGCTTGAGGCCCGGGCAGGCGACGCGGACGACGGTATTGCCGCCGGAGTCGACCGCCTGGTGCCACTCTGGATCGACGGGGTCGCCCCGCGCGGGCTCCACCAGACGCCACCCGCAGAGGGCGGCGCCGCGCTTCAGCCAGGCGGTGCGCGGCTTGGCATCGCCGCCCCGGGCCGCGCGCACCACACCCTGCGCTACCGGCTCCAGCGACGGCGCCGGATCGGGAGCTCCCGACGAATGCTCCAGCCGCTGGAGGAGCTGGGCCGCCACCGGCAGCTCGGCGTGCTGGTAGAACTCGACCTCCTGCGAGAGGCGCTCCAGCGCGCTCTGCCGCGCCGCTGCCTGCGCCGAAGCGTCGCGCAGCCGCAGCGCCGTGCCGTCGATGGGCGCGCCCAGCAGCTCGGCCTCGGCCGCCAGCGCCGCCGCCTTGTCGCAGCGCTCGGTGTCGGTGCGCGATCGACCGAAGGCCGCGTCCGCGCTGGCGAGGAGCTCGTGGCGCAGCCCTTCGGCGTACGCTTCCACCGCGGTGGTGTGGTGCGTGCCCGCCGCCGAGCGCGGAATCACCTGCGCGCCGGGCCGTCCCTGCTCGAAGCCGGGGCCGGCCACCTCCGCTCCGGAGAAGCCCCGCGCCAGCTGCGCCTGGAGGGTGGCGACGCGCTCCTCCAGCTGCGCCACCCGTCCGGCCGGGTCGCCTCCCGCGGCGAGGCGCGCGAAGGCGGTCTCCAGCTCGACCAGCCGGCGCTCCAGAGCCACCACCCGATCGGCCGGCGCCGGCATCGCCAGCCGCGGCGTCTCGGCCGGCGGAACCGACGGCGGTCCGCGCGCCGCCTGCGGGAGCTGCTCGACGACGTCGATCCTCCCGCGCCCGTTGGAGCTGACCACCAGCGCCGCGCCGTCCTGGCGACGCTCGCGGACGGTGCGGATGAACCTGGTCACCGCCTCCTGCACCCGCTGCACGTCGAGGGCGGTGCCCCGCAGCGCCGACTTGACGATGTCCGCGACCAGCTGGTCGGTGCGGTAGGCCGTCGAGAGCTTGAGCGAATCCTTCTGCGCCTTGATCCGCACCTTGCGGGGCAGGCCGCTCGCCGCCAGGAGCGCGGCGCCCTCGAACTCGCGCGGAAGCTCCGCCTCGATCTCGAGCGGGACCTCCACCATTCGCGCATCGGGCCGCGCCACGAGCCTCACGCTGAACACGCCGAAATTGTACGCTGCCTTGCCGCTCCATGCTATCGAGGCCAATCCATGTCGCTCCCCGACAGCGCGCCCGAAGAGCTGCACCAGCCCTTCATCCCCGCCGATCAGGACATCCCCGAGCTGACGCCGGTGCCGCTCATCGTCGGCGCGCTCCTCGGCATCCTCTTCGGCGCCTCCAGCATGTACCTGGTGCTCAAGGTCGGCCTGACGGTGAGCGCCTCGATCCCGGTGGCGGTTCTCTCCATCACCATCTTCC
>JAYWAJ010000120.1:0-17825 GCA_043782525.1 Deltaproteobacteria bacterium
AACGGCAATGGCACGCTCTTCGACGCGAAGCACCTCGCGATCTGCAACTGAGGCTGTCCCGTGGCTGTGCCGTAGCGCGAAAGCAGGGTGCAGCAAGACCGCTCAGCTCAGGGGCCGCGAAGTTGAGAAGGGCGGCCACGGCGTCATCCTTTGAGGAACCCCTGCCAGGGTGATTCCCCGAGGAGAGACGATGACCGCCGAAGCAAGCATCGACGCAGTCGAGTGGTTGCGCAAGCAAGTTGAGGCTGCGCCGGATCCGGTAAGAAGCTGGCGATCCGGAAGCTGCGGCAGGGAAGCTGCTTTCCGGCCTGGCTGCTGGAGCCGCGCCGGCGGACGGAGAAGGCGCTGGTGGCAGTGATCGTCGAGGCGTACGTGCAGGGCGTTTCGACGAGGCGGGTCGAGGACCTGGTGCACAGCCTGGGGATCGAGAAGCTCTCGAAGAGCCAGGTTTCGGAGCTGGCGAAAGAGCTCGACGTGGCGGTCAAGGCATTTCGAGAGCGGAGACCGAGCGGCCGATATCGTGGCTCGACGCGCTGATCATCAAGAGCCGCGAAGCGGGCCGTGTCGCGAATGTCGCCTGCCTGGTCGCGACACTCGTGCGCAGCACCTTTGCCCAGCCCGACGCGCAATCGGTGCGGGAGCAGCACGCGGGCATCATCGAACCGAATCGATTCGTCGGAATCTTCCGAATCGCGCTGCGATCATCCGCCTGGTCGGCGCCGTGCTCTGCGAGATGAACGACGATTGAACCGCCCATTCAACCCATCCCTTCAACTTGATAAGGCGCACATCGGCGCGGGGGGCGATGCCGGGATTGCGCCGTGTGCCGGAGCACGGACTGGGCGTTGCCGTCGTGGCACATCGTCTCCGGAAGAAAATTCACGCATGGCTCGAGCGCTCAATCCAGGGGACCAGCCCGAGGACGACGACTTCTTCATCGGTCGGCCGAGATCGCGTGCTCGCCCTTCGCCGGCCTCCACCGCTGGAGTGGTCGGCACCTTGATTGGGCGGACATCGCGGGGACAGCTACTCCCCCAGCAGCGGCGACTCCTCCAGCCGCGCCAGCAGGTCCGCCGGGTCGCGATAGATAGCCATACACCCCGCGCCGCGCAGGTCGGCTTCCGCAAAGCCGCCGCAGAGCACGCCGATGCTGCGCACGCCGAGCCGGCGCGCCGCGATGGCGTCCCACGGTGAGTCGCCGATCACCACCGCTGCTTCCTTGGTCGCGCCCAGCCGGCGCAGCGCCGCCGCGAAGATGTCCGGATACGGCTTGCTCCGGGCGGCGTCGTCGGCGCTGGTCTCCGTCTTCACCAGGTCGTCGATGCCGGCGATCTGCTGGTAGATCTCCAACTCGTCCTTCTTGGCCGAGGAGGCCAGCGCCACCTTCACCCCGCGCCGCAGCAGCCGCTGGAAGAGGTCGCGGACTTCGGGAAAGGCGCGCACCCGCTTGAGGTATTCCGCCTTCCAAAGCTGCGATCGATACTCCTCGATCGCCTTCCCGCGCCGCGCCAGGTCGTCCTGGGAGAGGAACACCGGCATCAGCTGATCTCCGCCCTTGCCGATCTGCGACCGCACCTCGTCGAGCCCGACCCGCCGCCCGAAGTGGGCAAAGGCCTCCTGCCAGGCGCGGGCGTGCAGGTCGACCGAATCCACCAGCGTCCCGTCCACGTCGAAGATGGCCGCCGCGAACGCCATGCGGGAAAGTTATTCATGGGATACAAGGCGCGCGTGCGCCCGCGCCCTGCCTCCGCCGCGCTCATCCTCGCGGGCTCCTCGTTGGTGCTGGCGGCCATGGCGCTGCTGGCGAAGGAAGCGGCCGGGCGCCTGCCGGGTCCGGAGATTGCCTTCGTCCGCTTCGTCGTCGGACTCGCCGCCTGCCTGGTGGTGGCGTCGACCCGGGGCCTGCGCCCGCGGAACAAGAGCGGACTCCTCCTGCGCGGCGCGCTGGGCGGATCGGCGGTGCTCTGCTACTTCCTCGCCATCGAGCACCTGCCGGTCGGGCTCGCCACCCTGCTCAACTACACGGCGCCGGTCTTCACCGCGCTCTGGGCCGCGGCCTTCCTCGGCGAGCGGGTCGACGGCAAGACCATCGTCGCGCTGGCGCTGGCGACGTCGGGTGCGGCGCTGGTCTCGGGGGCCTCGTGGGGGTTCGGCCCTTGGGTCCTGGTCGGGGCGCTCTCGGCGGTGGTCTCGGGCGCGGCCGTCGCCACCATCCGCGAGGTCCGGCGGACCGACGGCGCCTGGGAAATCTTCGCCGCCTTCTGCGCGGGTGGCGTGCTCATCACCGGAGTGCCGGCGCTGCGGAGCTGGGTGCCGCCTTCCACGCACGAGTGGCAGCTGCTCGGGGCGGTGGGCTTGACGGCCGTGGTCGGTCAGCTCGGTCTGACCTGGTCCCTGCGCTACCTCCGGGCGGCGACCGCCGGCGTCCTGCAACAGCTGACGCCGGTCGGCGCGCTCGCGCTCGGGGCCGCCGTGTATGGAGATCGCATCACGCCGCTCTCGGCGGTGGGGGCCGCGCTCACGGTCGCCGGCGTCAGCTACGGAGCCTGGCAGATGGCCCGGGCGGGTCCGCCGGTGTTGCCGGAGGATTCCTGAGCAGGGAGGGGCCGCGCCACTTGATTGGGCGGACATGGGGAGGTTGTGGAGGGGGGCGCCCCTCAAAACTTGATTGGGCGGACATCGGGAGGTGGGCGCCTCAGTACGTCAGCTCCCCCTGCGCCCGCACCGCCGTCATCGCCGCCAGGTTGACCACGTCGAGGACGCTCGCGCCCTGCTGCAGCACGTTGACCGGCTTGGCCATCCCCATCAGCACCGGACCGATCACCTCGGCGCCGCCCAGCCGCCAGAGCAGCTTGTAGCCGATGTTGCCGCTGTTCAAGTCGGGGAAGATGAGCACGTTGGCGTCCCCGCTCAGCCGCGCAAAGGGAAACTCCGTCTCCCGCACGCTGCTCACCACCGCCGGGTCCACCTGCATCTCCCCTTCCACCTCGAGGTCGGGCCGCCGCTCCCGCACCAGCTTCACGGCCCGCCGGACTTTCGAGGGCGACCCGGCCCGGTCGGTGCCGAAGTTCGAATAGGAGAGCATGGCGATGCGCGGGGTCAGCTCGAAGGCGTGGGCCAGCTCGGCGGTGGAGATGGCGATATCCGCCAATTCCTCGGCATTGGGATCGGCATTGACCGTGCAATCGGCAAACAGCTTCAGGCTGTCCTTGAAAGCGACGATATAGGTGCCTGACGCCCGCCGTCCTTCCTGCGTCCGCACGATCTCCAGCGCGGGCCGGATCGCCTCCGGATAGGTGCGCGTCAGCCCGGTGACCAGCCCGTCCACCAGGCCTTCGCGCAGCATCATGGCCGCGAAGGTGTTGCGCTGTCGCATGCGATAGAGCGCCTCCGCCCAGGAAACCCCGGCGCGCTGGCGCAGCTCGAAGAACGCCTGCGCATAGGTGGCGTAGGAAGCATCCTCCAGCGGGTTGACGATCTCCAGGTCGGCGATGGCGGAGAGGTGCGCCTCGTGGGCGTGCTCGAGGATCTCGGTCTTCTTTCCCAGCAGCACCGGCGTGCAGATGCGATCCTCGACCAGCTGCTGCGCCGCCCGCAGGATGCGGGGGTGATTGCCCTCGGGGAAGGCAATCCGCGTCAGCCGCCGCCGCGCCCGCGAGACCACCACGCTCATGACTTCATAGGTGCGCCCCTGCCGCCGGCGCAGGTGATCGACATAGGCGTCGTGGTCGAGCGCGATGCGGGCCACCCCGGAGTCCATCGCGGCCCTGGCCACCGCTGGCGCCACCGTGGTGAGGACGCGGGGGTCGAACGGCTTGGGAATGATGTATTCGCGCCCGAACCGGAAGGCCTGCCCGCCATAGGCGGCGCTGACGCTCTCGGGCACGTCCTGCCGCGCCAGCGCGGCCAGCGCATGGGAGGCCGCCAGCTTCATCTCGTCGTTGATGCTCCTCGCCCGCACGTCGAGCGCGCCGCGGAAGATTCCCGGAAACCCCAGGACGTTATTGACCTGGTTGGGATAATCGCTGCGCCCCGTCGCCATGATCACGTCGCCGCGGACGGCGAGGGCCTCCTCCGGCAGGATCTCTGGCACCGGATTGGCCAGCGCGAACAAGACCGGATCGGGCGCCAGCGCCGCTACCATCTCGCGGGTGATCACCCCCTTGGCGGAGAGCCCCACCATCACGTCGGCGCCGGCCGCCACCTCGAGGAGCGTTCGCGGCACGGTCCCCTGGGCGAAGACGGCCTTCCATTCATCCATATCCTCGCCGCGCCCGCGATAGACCAGCCCATACTTGTCGCACATCCAGATATGCCCGCGCGGCACGCCCAGCTTCACGTATTGCTCGGCGCAGGCCACCGCCGCGGCCCCGGCGCCGACGAAGACCACCTTGACCGCGCCGATCCTCTTTCCCACCAGCTCGAGGGCATTGATCAGCGCCGCGCCGGTGATGATGGCGGTGCCGTGCTGGTCGTCGTGGAAGACGGGGATGGTCATCTCGGCCCGCAGCCGCCGCTCGATGATGAAGCACTCCGGGCTCTTCACGTCTTCGAGGTTGACCGCCCCGAAGGTCGGCTCCAGCGCCTTGACGATCTTGCAGAAGCCGTCGATGTCGCGGACGTCGACCTCCAGGTCGAAGACGTCGATGTCGGCGAACTTCTTGAAGAGGACGCCCTTGCCCTCCATCACCGGCTTCGACGCATAGGCGCCGATGTCGCCGAGTCCCAGCACCGCCGTCCCGTTGGAGATGACCGCGACCAGGTTTCCCCGCGCCGTGTACTTGTAGGAGAGATCCTTCTCCTCGGCGATGGCCAGGCAGGGCTCGGCCACGCCCGGGCTGTAGGCGAGCGAGAGATCGCGCGCGGTGGCCACCGGCTTGGTGGGCACCACCTCGATCTTTCCCTTGCGTCCTGACGAGTGGTAATCGAGCGCGTCCTGCTTCGACGGCTTCCGCGTCTGGGTCTCGAAGGTGCTGGCCATGGCGGACAACTACCACGCGGGAGGCGAGCTCACTTCACCAGCGCCACCCGCACGATGTGGCGCTTGTTGACGAGCGCGACCTGGTCCCGCTCGAGCAGCCGCACGAACGGCTGCGCGTCGTTGAGGAAGTCGAGCAGCCGCGACCGCTCGGTCGGCAGCAAGAAGTTCACCAGGCCGCGCAGCGAGGTGCCGTCGGCGAGCAGGACCTCCAGCTCGTGCTGCTGCCCTTCAACAGGCTCCTCGCCCAGCTCCCACGCGCGGGCCACCCGGACGGCGGCGATGCTCTGGCGCCCGAGGAAGATGGTCGCGGTCCCCTCCAGCGCCGGGACGAACTGGTCGTGGGTGTTGAGCAGGTCGGAGAGCCGCTCGGGCCCGGTGTGATGGGAGGCGAACTCGGCGAGGAAGATGGTCACCTGGCGCGGCGGCGAGCCCGGCACCAGCACCTCGACCTGCACCCGCCGCTTGGGAACCTTCAGCGCGTCGCTCATCTTCCCCTCCTCGGTGCGCCGTGGCAGGGTGCTCGCCATGTCCCTGCGCGAGATCGTGCCCGGCGTCCTCACCTGGCCGTGGTTCTCCGAGCGCCACGGCTACGACTTCAACGGCTATCTCCTACGCCATCCGGGCGGCAACGTCGCGGTCGACCCGGTGGAGATGCCGGCCGAGGTGCTGGAGGCGCTGCAGCGCGAAGGGGTCGCGCGCATCGTCCTCACCAACCGCAACCATTTTCGCGCCGCGGCCTTGCTGCGGGAGCGCACCGGGGCGCGGGTCGCGGTCCATCCCGCCGACGCGGCCTTCGTGGAGAAGAACGGCGTCGCCGTCGACGAGGCGCTGGCTTACGGCGCGGCCGTGGCGGACTTCAGCGTCCTCGACGCCCACGGCAAGTCGCCCGGCGAGGTCGCGCTCTGGAACGGCGCCCTGCTCCTCCTCGGCGACGCCTGCGTCGGCAGCCCGCCCGGCGCGCTCAAGCTGCTCTCGCCGAAAGTGATCGACGATCTTCCGGCGCTGCACTCCTCGCTGCGCCGGCTTGCCGGGCTGCCCGCGCAGGTGCTGCTCCTCGGCGACGGCACGCCCATCCTTCACGACGGCGCTGCGGCCCTGCAGGCGCTGGTGCGGAGCTTCCCCTCATGAGCGACGAGCTGCAGAAGCTGTTCACCACCGTCTTCCAGGCGCACCCGTGGCACGGCGTCTCGCCCGGCGACCCCGCCGACGTGGTCAACGCCTTCATCGAAATCGTGCCCACCGACACCGTCAAGTACGAGCTCGACAAGTCGAGCGGCCACCTGCGCATCGACCGCCCGCAGCGCTTCTCCAGCCAGCCGCCCACGCTCTACGGCTTCATTCCGCAGACCTATTGCGGCAAGCGCGTCGGCGAGCGCTGCTCCGAGCGCACCGGCACCAAGGGAATGCGCGGCGATGGCGACCCGATGGACGTCTGCATCCTCACCGAGAAGACGGTGGCCCACGGCGACTTCTTCCTCCGGGCCCGGCCCATCGGCGGGATGCGGATGATCGACGGCGACGAAGCCGACGACAAGATCGTCGCCGTCCTCGAGAGCGACATGGCCTACGGGGACCTGCGCGACATCGCCGACAGCCCGCCGGGAATCGTCGAGCGGCTGCGGCATTACTTCCTCACCTACAAGCAGATGCCGGGCGAGCCCGCCCGCACGGTGCGCATCGCCGAGATCTACGATCGCGTCGAGGCGGTCGAGGTCATCCGCCGCAGCCTGCTCGACTACACGAGGAGTTCGGCGCGCCCGAGGAGCGCATCGGGAAGCTGGCCCGCCTGCTCGGCAGGGGCGCATGAAGAAGTTCACGCTCACCCGGCAGATCCTGCTCGGCCTGCTCCTCGGCATCGCCGCCGGCTGGCTCCTCGGGCCGCGCGCGGCGCCCTACTTCCGGCCCTTCAGCCAGATCTTTTTGCGCCTGGTGAAGATGCTGATCGCGCCGCTCATCTTCTCGACGCTGGTGGCCGGCATCGCGGGCGGAGGTCACCTCAAGGCGGTGGGGAGGATGGCGGGGAAGGCCATCCTCTATTTCGAGGTCGTCAGCACCATCGCCATCGCCATCGGGCTCGCCATGGTGAACCTCACCCAGCCCGGGGTCGGCGTCCACCTGCCGGCGGAGACGAAGACGGCGCTGGCGGCGCCGCAGACCTGGCAGGAGTTCGTGCTGCACGTCTTCCCGGAGTCGGTCGTCAAGGCGATGGCCGAGGGCGACGTGCTGCAGATCGTCGTCTTCAGCATGCTCTTCGCGGTGGCGCTGAACCTGGTCGGCGCGAAGGGCCGGCCCATCGTCGCCTTCTGCGAGTCGCTGGCGGAGACCATGTTCCGCTTCACCGACCTCGTCATGCGCTACGCTCCCATCGGCGTCGGCTGCGCCATGGCCTATACGGTGGGGCACGGCGGCCTGGCGGTGCTGGTCAACCTCGGCAAGCTGGTGGGCACGCTCTACCTCGCGCTCTTCGTGCTCATCGCCTTCGTCTTCGTGCCGGTGGCGCTGGCGTTCAAGGTGCCGCTGCGCAAGTTCGTGCGGGTGGTCCGCGAGCCGGCGGCCATCGCCTTCAGCACGACGTCGAGCGAGGCCGCGCTGCCCCGGGCGATGGAGGCGCTGGAGCGGCTGGGGGTGCCGCGCCACATCGTCGCCCTGGTGCTGCCGCTCGGGTACAGCTTCAACCTCGACGGGTCCTCGCTCTACATCTCGCTGGCGGCCATCTTCGTCGCGCAGGCGGCGGGCGTGCACCTCTCCTTCGGCCAGCAGTTCAGCATGCTGCTGGTGCTGATGCTGGCCACCAAGGGGATCGCCGGCGTGCCCCGCGCCTCGCTGGTGGTCCTCTCCGGCACGCTGATGCAGTACGGCCTTCCGCTCGAGGGCGTGGCCCTGTTGCTCGGCGTCGACGAGGTGATGGACATGGGGCGCACGGCGGTGAACCTGATCGGCAACTGCCTCGCGGCAGTCGTCATCGCGCGCTGGGAGGGGCAGTTCGTGGAGGCCAGCGACGAGCAGTTGCGCGACCCGGCCAACGGCCTAGGATCGCCCCGCCTGGAATCCACCTGAGCAGAGAGGACCGCCCCATGGACCTCGCCCGTCCGCCGCTGCCGCCCTTCACCGCCGAGACCGCGCGCCAGAAAGTCCGCCTCGCGGAAGATGCCTGGAACTCGCGCGATCCCGACCGCGTCGTGCAGGTCTACACCGAGGACACGCGCTGGCGGAACCGCGCCGAGTTTCCCGAGGGCCGCGACCAGGTGCACGGGTTCCTGCGCCGCAAGTGGGCGCGCGAGCTCGACTACCGGCTGATCAAGGAGCTGTGGGCCTTCGACGGCGCGCGCATCGCCGTGCGCTTCGCCTACGAATGCCACGACGACTCGGGCCAGTGGTACCGCAGCTACGGCAACGAGAACTGGGAGTTCACCGCGCAGGGCCTGATGCGGCGACGCTACGCCAGCATCAACGACCTCCCCATCCGCCCCGAGGAGCGGCTCTTTCACTGGCCGCTCGGGCGGAGGCCCGATGATCACCCCGGCCTGGCGGAACTCGGGCTCTAGCACGCCGCCCGCGTCGAGGCGGCGGCGCAGGGGCCCAGGCTGTTCTCCCTGCTAGAAGGCGCGGAGGATGTGCAGGTCCTTCCGGTCGTCGTGCAGCAGGTACGCGCGGCCGTAGTCCCACATCTCCGTGGAGAAGACGCCCGGCGGAACGCAGTTGGTGCCCTGGGCCGTCATCCGCACGGTGCCGTCGTCGGCGACGCCCGCAGGCGTGCCCCAGACCAGCGCCATCCAGCCGTCTTTCAGATTTCCGGGATCGTCCCGCAGCGCCTCGGCAAAGATCCGGATGACGAACATCCCCTCGCCGCGCGGCGAGAGAAACGCCGACGCGGGCTGCACGCCGAAGTCCTGGACGAAGTCCCAGTAGTGGTGCTCGATGCGAATCTCGACGACGTCGCCCTTGGGCGTCGAGAGGTTGGTGCGGCCGCGGATGATTCCGCTCCAGAGCAGGAGCTGGTCGGCGTGCGCTGCGGGGTCGCGGCGGACGTCGTCCGGGAAGACGCCGCGGTTGGCGCGCTGGTCCAGCTGACGCAGCTGCGGCGCGTTGGGCCGGTACGTGCGCGAGGACGGGCAGGCCGAGCAGCAGAGCGCAATCGAAAACAGCAGCGCCTTTCGCATGTGTTCTCCTCAGCGGTACTTGATCCCGGTGCCGGTGTTGAAGAGCACCACCCGGTCGGTCGCCTTCAGCCAGCCGCTCGCGGAGAGCTGCTTCATCGCCAGCCAGGCCGCGCCGCCCTCGGGGCAGACGTCGATGCCGGTCTTGCGGGCCAGCTCCTGCGCGGCCGGGGCGATCTCTGCCTCCGCCACCGCCAGCGCGGTGCCGTGCGTCTCCCGCAGCGCCGTCAGGCAGATGAAGCCGCCGATGGGCGAGGGCACCCGCAGCCCGTACGCCTCGGTGCGCGGAGACGGCCACGGCTCCGTCTTCTGCGCCCGCTCGACGAAGCCCTTCACCACCGGCGCGCAGCCCTCGGCCTGGACGCTGACCAGGCGCGGCCGCTCCGGCCCGATCCAGCCCAGCCGCTCCATCTCGCCGAACGCCTTCCACATGCCGACGAGGCCGGTGCCGCCGCCGGTTGGGTAGACGATGGCGTCGGGCAGGGATCGATCGAGCTGCTCGAAGATCTCGTACGCCATCGTCTTCTTCCCTTCGACGCGGTACGGCTCCTTGAGCGTCGAGACGTCGAAGGCGTCGCGCGGGCCGTTGGCCTTCAGCCACTTTCCTGCGTCGGCGATGCTGCCTTTGACCAGGTGCACCTGTGCCCCGTAGTGCCGGCACTCCTCGATGAAGGCGCGGGGTGTGTCGTCGGGCATGGCCACCGTCACCGGCAGCCCGGCCGCCGCGCCGTACGCCGCCAGCGCCCCGGCCGCGTTGCCCGCCGAGGGGGCGGCGAGGGCACGGGCGCCGAGGGCCTTTGCCATCGAGACCGCCAGCGACATGCCGCGCGCCTTGAACGAGCCGGTGGGATTGCGCGCCTCGTCCTTGATGAAGAGCCGGTCGCCTGCCTGCAGGAGCGGGGTGAAGCCCTCGTGCAGGGTGACGGCGTGCTCGGGCTCGATGGGGAGCACCGGGGCGTAGCGCCAGAGCGTCGGCGGGCCCGAGGGCTTGAAAGGGCGGACATCGTAGTCGACCCGCAGCGGCATCCCGCAGCGGGTGCAGACCGTCTGTAGCACCCGCGGGTCGTGCGGGGCCAGGCAGGCGAAGCAGGTCAGGCCCGTCAGGTTGGGGTTCATCGCTCGAAGTCCTTGGCGAGGCGCCCGCCCAGGTGATCTATCTTGAGGCAGCGCGGCGGCAGTTTGTACCATTTCGACCCCGGCGCCCCTAAAGCGCCGCCCACCGGAGGCAGGTTGAGTCCGACGCCGTACCCGCCCATCGAGCCGCGGCCGATCATCGCGCGCTTTCCCGATCTCCGCCCCGGCGAGGACGTGGTCGCGGTCAGCCGCTCGATGACGCCGGCGCTGGTCCTGCAGGCGTACAAGCTGGGCATCTTTCCCTGGCCGGTGCGGCAGGGGCTGGTGCCCTGGGCCTCGCCGGACCCGCGGGCGGTCTTTCCGCTGCAGCCCGCCCAGCCGTGGCCGCGGACGGTGCGGCGCTCGTTCCGGCCGGAGCTCCGCGTCAGCTTCGACGAGGCCTTCGGCGAGGTGATGCTCGCCTGCAGCCAGCGCGAAGGCGAGGGCACCTGGATCACGCCGGACATCTTCACCACCTACCGGGAGCTGCATGAGCTCGGCTGGGCCCACAGCGTCGAGGTCTGGGAAGGCGGCGCGCTCGCCGGCGGCCTCTACGGCATCGCCATGGGCGCCCTCTTCGCCGGGGAGTCGATGTTCCACCGCAAGACCGGGGCGAGCAAGGTGGCGTTTGCCTCCTGCGCCGACCGGCTGCGCGAGCGCGGCTTCGAGATCTTCGACGTGCAGGTCCTCACCGAACACCTCGAGATGCTGGGCTGCGTGGAGGTCCCCCGCGACGCGTACCGCGCCCGGGTCGCTGCCGCGATCGTGAAGTCCGCCCGGTTCGATTGATCGCCCCGCAGGCGTTACACTGCGCCGCATGCGCGTCGGCATCGACTTCGGAACCACCCACACCGTCGTCGCGCTGGTCGATCGCGGGAACTACCCCATCGTCTCCTTCGAGCAGGGCGACGCGGTCCAGTCGCTGGTCTCGATCGATCCCGCGGGACAGCTGCACTTCGGCGCCGCCGAGCCGGAGTGGCCGGTGCTGCGTTCGTTCAAGCGGCTGCTCGACGCCGCCCGGCCCGCCGCCGCCGTCGAGCTGGGCGGGCAGCAGTTCCTCCTCGCCGACCTGCTCACGCAGTTCCTCAGCCACCTCCGCCACGAGCTGGTCCACCGCTCCAACGCCGGCCTCGCCGAGGGCGAGGCCATCGAGGCCGCCGTTAGCGTGCCGGCCAACGCCTCCACCGCGCAGCGGCTGATGACCATGGACGCCTTCCGCCGCGCCGGCTTCGAGGTCAAGGCCGTCCTCAACGAGCCCAGCGCCGCCGGCTTCGAGTACGCGCACCGCTTCCGCGAGACGGTGACCGCCAAGCGCGAGTACGTGCTGGTCTACGACCTCGGCGGCGGGACCTTCGATGCCTCGCTCATCCACATGGAGGGGCGCAGCAACGAGGTCATCACCAGCTCGGGGGTCTCGCGGCTGGGCGGCGACGACTTCGACGAGACCATCGCGCACCTCGTCCTCTCCCGGCACGGCGGCGGCGAGGTGACCCGCACGCTCCTCGACGACGTGCGGGCGCAGAAGGAGGCCATCAACCCCAACACGCGGCGGTTCGCGGTGGACGCGGGCGAGCGGCATGTGGTCCTGCCCATCGAGGACGTCTACGAGGCCTGCGCGCGGCTGGTCGAGCAGACGCTGGTGTCGATGGAGCCCGCCATGCGCGACCCCCGCCGCGCGGAGGACGCCGTCGCCTGGAGCGAGCTCGCGGGCATCTACGTGGTGGGCGGCGCCTCGGCTTTTCCTCCCGTCTACCGCCGGCTGCGCGAGCGCTTCGGCGCCCACCGGGTGCGCCGGTCGCCGCATCCCTTCGGCTCCTGCGCCATCGGGCTCGCCATCCACCTCGACGAGGCCGCGGGCTACTCGCTCTCCGAGCGCCTGACGCGCCACTTCGGCGTCTTCCGCGAGGACGCGGCAGGGGAGACCATCTCCTTCGACGTGCTGGTGCCCAAGGACACGGCGCTGCCGGCGGAGGTCTCGCGCCGGTACCGGGCCGCGCACAACGTCGGTCACTACCGCTTCGTCGAGTGCGGGCGCATCGCCGAGGGGCGCCCCGAGGGAAACCTGGCCACCTGGGACGAGGTCTACTTTCCCTTCGACCCGGCGCTGCGGGCCTCCGACCTGGCCGCGGTTCCCATCCGCCGGCTGGGCGGCGGTCCGGAGGTGGAGGAGATCTACCGCTGCGCGGCCGACGGCACCGTCGAGGCTTCGCTGCGCGTCCTCGACGACGGCTTCGAGCGCACCGTCCGCCTCGGCCGCCGATGACCAAGACGCGGCTCGAAGCCTTCAGCGACGGCGTCATCGCCATCCTCATCACCATCATGGTGCTCGATCTCAAGGTCCCGCACGGGAGCGGCTTCGCGGCGCTGCGCCCGCTCCTGCCGGTTCTCCTCAACTACGCGCTCAGCTACGTCTTCCTCGGCATCTACTGGAACAACCACCACCACCTGCTGCACGCGACGCGCAAGATCAACGGCATCGTCTTGTGGGCCAACCTGCACCTGCTCTTCTGGCTCTCGCTGGTGCCCTTCGTCACCAACTGGATGGGGGAGACGCACCGCGCAGCCGGCCAAGCCCCGCTGCCGACGGCGGCGTACGGCGTGGTGCTCTTCGCCTCGGCGGTGGCCTTCACCATCCTGGCGCGGGCCATCGTCGCGCTCGAGGGGCCGGACTCGACGGTGGCCCGGGCGCTGGCGGGCGACCGGAAGGGGAAGGGTTCGCTGCTGCTCTACGCGGCGGCCATCCCGCTCGCCTTCGTGCGGCCCTGGATCGCCGACCTGCTCTACGTGGCGGTGGCGCTCATCTGGCTCGCTCCCGATCCGCGCATCGAGAAGCGGCTCAACACCGGGGCCTGACTGCGGAGGCAGGACCGCGGAGCGTTCATGACTGCGGGATGGTGAAGCTGCGCCACTTGCGCCGCTGCGCCTCGGCGAGGAAGAGCCGCACCGCTTCCACCGTGGCGCGCCGCTCGTAGCCGGAGGCGGAGCCGGTGCCCGAGTCGTGCAGGTCGAGCACGGCGTCCATGCCCAGGCCGATGCACTGGTCGACGTGGGCGATCATCTTCGCGGCCAGCTTTCCGCCCTCGCCCGGCTTGGCCAGCCAGTCGTCGAAGTCGCTGGTCCAGTGCAGGTGCGCGCGGCCCAGGCTGGCCAGCACCGGCAGCCGCGGATCGAGCGAGACGAAGTTGAGCGTGCCCGCCGGCGACGGCATCGTCTGCTCGACCAGGCGCACGCCGTAAGGGAGGCGGAAGGGCACGGGTCCGTCGGGCAGGCCGGCCTCCGCCCGGACGGTGCGAACCACCGCCTCGCCGCGCTTCAGGTCGGCCGCCAGCTCCGGCCAGCGGTCGGGGCGGAGATGCGACCAGGTGTGGTTGCCGAGCACGTGCCCGTCGCGGGCAGCGCGCAGCACCAGGGCGCGGGCCTTGGCCGGGTCGCCGCACCAGGGCGCCTCCTCGAGGTTGCGCCCGAGGAGGAAGAAGGTCGCCCGCACGCCTGCCTGGCGCAGCAGGTCGAGCAGCTCGCCGGTGCTGGGACCGGGCCCGTCGTCGAAGGTCAGCGCGAACATGCCGGGCAGATTACAGTAGCGGCGATGAAGACGCTGCGCATGGTCCAGCTTCCGGTGCCGCCGCCCGCCGCGCTGGCCGCCACCGGCAACGTGCCGCTCGCCGCCGGCTGCCTCGCGGTCTCGGCGCGGGTGCACGGGCTCTCGGATCGCCTGCGCATCGAGGTGGTCGAGCCCGCCGTCACCGACGCGCTGGGCGACACGCTGCTCGCCGACCACCTGGCCCGCGACGAGCCCGACTACCTGGGCTTCTCGCTCTACCTGTGGAACTCCGAGCGCAGCCTGCACCTGGCGCGGGAGGTGAAACGCCGCTCGCCGCGGACGCGGGTGCTCATCGGCGGGCCGGAGGTCTCCGCCGACAATCCCTTCGTGCTCGGGCAGCAGGGCTTCGACATCGCGGTGACCGGCGAGGCGGAGGACAGCTTCGGGCAGCTGCTCGGGGCGCTCCTCGAGGGGCGCGATCCGCTGGGCCTCCCCGGCGTGGCGGTGCGGCGGCCGCTGGGGCTCTCGGCGTTTGGCGCGCAGCCCGCCGCCAACTTTCCGCTCACCGCCTATCCGTCGCCGTATCTCGAGGGGCTGGTGCCGGTCGAGCCGCAGCGTTCGACCTACGTCGAGACGGTGCGCGGCTGCCGCTCGCACTGCACCTTTTGTTTCTATCCGCGCTCCTCCAGCGTCCTGCGCGTGCTCGACGTCGAGCGCAGCGCCGCGCTGGTGGGGGCGCTGCGCGACAAGGGCGCCCGCGAAGTGGTCTTCCTCGATCCGACCTTCAACCACCGCCCGGAGTTCGAGCCGCTGCTGGAGGCGCTGGCGCGCGAGAATCCGGCGGGCGCGCTGACCTTCTTCGCCGAGGTGCGCGCCGAAGGCCTGACGCCGCTGCAGGCGCGCCTGCTGAAGAAGGCCGGCTTCGATCGGCTGGAGATCGGCCTGCAGTCGGTGAACCGGGCGACCCTCAAGCGGGTGCGGCGGGGAGGCTCGCCGGAGCTGGTGGCCGAGGCGGCGCGCATGCTGCACGGCGAAGGCATCGAGCTCCTGGTCGATCTCATCATCGGGCTGCCCGGCGACACGCCCGACGACGTGCTGCGCGGGATGGACTTCCTCGAGGCGCACGGCCTCGCCGCCGAGGCGCAGGTCTTCCCGCTCTCGCTCCTGCCGGGGACGGCGATGCGCTCGACCGCGGAAGAGGACGGCGTCCGCTTCGATCCGGCGCCGCCCTACCGGGTGCAAAGGACGGCGGCCTTCTCGCCCGAGACGCTGCGGGCGACGCTGCTCGAGGCGGAGGCGCGGCTGGGGCGGCGGCTCGACGAGTGGCCGCGGCCGCACCTCGTCGACGGCGGGCTCGACGGCTTCGGCCTGCAGGCGCCGGGCGCGCAGCACGTCGCGCTCTGGTTCGAGGGGCGCGACCTCTTCGGCCGCAGGGCGGAGATCGCGGCCGCCCTCGAACGGCGGCTGCGCCTGGACCCTTACGCGACCCTCGATGTGGTGCTGGTCCCGTCGGGGACTTTTCCCCTCGACCTGCTCGAGCAGGTCCGCGCCCAGCTCGACGCGGCGGCGCCCAGCTACGTCTCGCGGGCCCTCGCGCACCGGGGAGAAAATCTGCAGCGCCGCCTCGCGGTGGTCCTGCGGCACCGGTTCGACCCCAGCTGGATCGAGGCCATCCGCGAGAAGGCGCAGGTCTTCCGCGAGCAGCCCATCGCGGAGGCGCTGCGGGAGGCCGAGCAGCTGGGCGTCGAGCTGCCGGGCGCGCGCATCGTCGGGGCGGCGCCGCGGGAGGACTTCGACGCGCTGGCGCGGCGGGCGGACGCCGACTGCGTGGCCTTCGCGGACCGGACGCTGGAGGCGGCCTGGCAGCAGCGCGTGCTGGGGTTCGGCGACGCCCGGTAGCCCTCGGGCCGGCGACGTCGTCCGAGAAGAATCCTCCGGAAAAAATAAAGGCTCTTCGGGCGATCGAGTGGGTGAGATCGGAATGGAAATCAGAGCGGCGGAAGCATGCAAGCAAGTAGCTTGAGAGCTCTGGTCGCGCAGGGCGCAGGCGCGGCGGTGCTCGACGAATCAGAGCTAGACCTTTGTTCTCTTTTTTCGGGCGCTCCGCCGCTGCGCGGCTCCGCTGTACAGGGGGCTCCGCCCCCCGTACCACCCCCCGGGCTGCTGGGTGCGCTTCGGCCAGATTCCCACGACGATGCGTTCCCACAGTAGTGCTGGAGGGATGTCGGAGGGCGAGCATGAATCCCCGGAACATTCCCCCGGCTAAAGCCGGGGGCTGGAAGGACGCAAAGCCTCCTGCGGAGGCTGATTCGCCGAAGCTCAGCCAAGCTCGAGCCGTGGATAGATTGTATCCTCGAGGTGATGCTCTTCTGCCTCCGGAGGTAGCTCTCGGCCGCCGACACATCCTGCGCCGCCACCCGTTCAGCTGGTCGGAATTCTCCGCGATCGCGCCGAAGATCCGAGGCTCGATTTCCGGATCAACGAGGTCGCCTTCGCCAGGTCGCCCAGATGGCGTGGGCACCTTCTCCTTGCCCCAAGCTCTCCCCAGCAGCCTCCGCAGGAGGCTTCGCGCTTTTCCGGCCCCCGGCTTCAGCCGCGCTCGCAGGCCATCCGGCCTTTCAAATTGCCCACACACTTCCCCGAAGAGCCCTAAGTTTTTCGGGCAGTGCTCGTCGCGGGTACCGAGGGCGCCGTGAGGGCCGTCTCAGGCTTCCGGCACCTGCAGCACCGTGGCCAGCCGCTCCCGATCTGGCGCGGTCAGCTTCACGAAGCGCGCTCCGACATCGAAGCGCGCGGGCGAGCCGTCGGGCAGCGGCTCGACCCAGACCACCTCCACCAGGCAGACCAGCGCGGTCTCGTCGGGCAGGAACAGCTCCAGCTCCAGCCGGTCGCCCGTCGCCGGCGCTTCGTCGGCGTAGACCCGCACGCCGCCGAGGCTGATGTCGGTGGCGCGCCTGCGGGCGAAGATCGGCCGCCCCCGGGGCCGGCAGAAGACCGGCGCCTCGAGGCGGAGGTACTGGCGGCGGTCGGCGGGGTTGCTCACTCCCGCAAGGGTAACCGACCTCCGCCCGGTCCGCGTTTTTTCGTCCGCGCGGGAGGCGGGCGGAGATCACGAGCCGCTGCCGTCCTCCAGATCCGGCTCGTCGTCCGGCGGCGGCGGAAGGTCGGCGGGGTCGTTCACCGGCGCGGTCATCCGCGGCGGAGCCGGCTGGGCGGCGGCGGGGGCCGGGATCTCCGCCCGCTGCGCCTGGGTGAGCTGCGGGCGGGCGGCGGGGGCGGACTTGCCGCGCAGCGAGAGCGTGGCGGCGATCACCACGGCGACGGACAGCGATCCGAACAGGGACTTGGCGAGGGGGCTCATGGTCGTTCTCCTTGCCCGCGCTCTACTTCACGGCGCGTGCCAGGGCGCGCGCCGCCGGACAAGGGCAGGAGTGGCCCCCTGCCGAGAGGGGCCGCGGCCGTCGTCTACACTTCGTAGAACGATAGAATCAGGCGGAGAGCTCGAGCATCCGCTGCACCGGCTGCAGCGCCCGCAGCCGCAGCTCCTCCGGCAGGGTGATCTCCGGCTTCCGGTTGCGCATGCAGGCGTAGAGCTTCTCCAGCGAGTTGAGCCGCATGTACGGGCAGATGCTGCAGTTGCAGCCCGAGCTGGGCGGCGCGGGGATCAGCTCGGCGTCGGGCCGCGCTTTTTGCATCAAGTGTAAAATCCCTACCTCGGTGGCGACGATGAAGCTCTTCACCGGGCTTTTGGCCACGTGCTCGAGCAGCCCCCGGGTGGAGCCGACGAAGTCCGCCATCGCCAGCACAGAGGCCTCGCACTCCGGATGGGCGATGATCTCCGCCCCCGGGTGGCGGACCTTCATCTTCTGCAGTTGCCGCTCGGTGAACTGCTCGTGGACGATGCAGAACCCCGGCCACTTCACCAGCGGGCGCCCGGTCTGCTTCTCCACCCAGGCGCCCAGGTGGCGGTCGGGCGCGAAGACGAGCGGCGTCCCTGCCGGGAAGCTGCGGACGATCTTCTCGGCGTTGCTGG
>JAYWAJ010000121.1:0-2545 GCA_043782525.1 Deltaproteobacteria bacterium
ATCGCCTCGGCGTCGGTCCCGGCCAGCGCATCGCGCACCGCCTTCAGCTTGGCCTCGAGGTCGGTCTTCGTCTCCGCCGGTACCTTGTCGCCCAGATCCTTGAGCGACTTCTCGGTGGAGTAGGCGAGGTTGTCGGCCTTGTTGCGGACCTCGATCTCCTCGCGCCGCGCCTTGTCCTCGGCCTCGTGCGACTGGGCTTCCTTGACCGCCTTCTCCACGTCCTCCTTGGAGAGGCCCGAGCTGGAGGTGATGGTGATCTTGTTCTCCTTCGAGGTGGCGCGGTCCTTGGCCACCACGTGCACGATGCCGTTGGCGTCGATGTCGAAGGTCACCTCGATCTGCGGGACGCCGCGGGGCGCCCCGGGGATGCCGTCGAGGTGGAAGCGGCCCAGCGTCTTGTTGTCCCGCGCCATCGGGCGCTCGCCCTGGAGCACGTGGACCTCGACGCTGGTCTGCCCGTCGGCCGCGGTCGAGAAGACTTCCGACTTCTTGGTCGGAATGGTGGTGTTGCGCGGGATGAGCGGCGTGGCCACTCCGCCCAGCGTCTCGATGGACAGCGACAGCGGGGTCACGTCCAGCAGGAGGATGTCCTTCACCTCGCCGGTGAGCACGCCGCCCTGCACGGCGGCGCCGATGGCGACCACCTCGTCCGGGTTCACCGACCGGTTGGGCTCCTTGCCGAAGAAGTCCTTGACGATCTGCTGCAGCTTGGGCACGCGGGTCGCGCCGCCCACCAGGATGATCTCGTCGATCTCCTTGGGGCTCTTCTTCGAGTCGGCGAGGCACTTCTTGGTCGGCTCCAGCGCGCGCTGGAAGAGGTCGTCGCACATCTGCTCGAACTTCGAGCGCGACAGCTTCTTGACCAGGTGCTTGGGGCCGCTCGCGTCGGCGGTGAGGAAGGGCAGGTTGATCTCGGTCTCCATGGTGCTGGAGAGCTCGATCTTCGCCTTCTCCGCCGCTTCCTTCAGGCGCTGCAGGACCATCTTGTCCTTGGAGATGTCGAGGCCGCTCTCGGTCTTGAACTCCTGGATCAGCCAGTCGATGATCTTCTGATCCATGTCGTCGCCGCCGAGGTGCGTGTCGCCGTTGGTGGCGACCACCTCGACGATGTTCTCGCCGACCTCCAGCACTGAGATGTCGAAGGTCCCGCCGCCGTAGTCGAAGACGGCGACGATCTCGTCCTTCTTCTTGTCGAGGCCGTAGGCGAGCGCGGCCGCGGTGGGCTCATTGATGATGCGGCGCACTTCCAGGCCGGCGATCCTGCCCGCGTCCTTGGTGGCCTGGCGTTGGGCGTCGTTGAAGTAGGCCGGGACCGTGATGACGGCCTCGGTCACCGTGTCGCCCAGGTAGTTCTCGGCGGCGCGCTTCAGCTTCTGCAGGACCTTGGCGCTGATCTCGGGCGGGCTCCACTTCTTGCCGGCGATCTCGACCGCGGCGTCGCCCTTCTCGTCGCGCACCACCTTGTAGGGCACGCGCTTCTGCTCGCTCGAGGTCTCCTCGAACTTGCGGCCCATGAAGCGCTTGATGGAGTAGACGGTGTTCTCGGGATTGGTGATGGCCTGGCGCCGCGCCACCTGCCCGACGAGGATCTCGCCGTCCTTGGAGAAGCCGACCACGGAAGGGGTGATGCGGCTGCCCTCTTCGTTTTCGATCACCTTCGGGTCGCGGCCTTCCATGATGGCCACGACGGAGTTGGTGGTGCCGAGGTCGATTCCGATGATCTTCTTCGCCATTGACTTTGTCTCCTCAAATCCCGTTCGCGGAGTCTCTAGCTGCCTGCCGCGGTGCGGCGGTACAGTAAGTACGCAGGAGGGTCTGTCAACTGCAGTCGGGCGACGTCATCGGAGGCCGCTACATCCTCGAGCAGCGGCTCGGGCTCGGCGGCATGGGCGAGGTGTGGCTCGCCGAGCTGCAGGGCGCCGGCGCCTTCCGCCGCCGCGTGGTCGTCAAAGTATTGGCACCCGAACGGCGCGGCGACGAGCGGCTCGCGGGCATGCTGGCCGACGAAGCCCGCGTGGTCGGGCTCCTGCACCATCCCGGCATCGTGGTGGCCATCGACTACCTCGAGACCGAGGAGCACGGGCCCATCTTCGTGCTCGAGTTCGTCGACGGCGCCTCGCTGCGCACGGTGCTCAAGCTCGCCCGCCGCCACCGCGCGGTGTTGCCGGAGAACCTCGCGGCGCACGTCGGCGCGCAGGTGGCGCGGGCGCTGCACGCGGCGCACACGGCGGTCGGGCGCGACGGCGAGCCGCTCCGTCTCGTGCACCGCGACGTCGCCCCCGACAACGTGCTGCTCTCGCGCTCGGGGGCGGTGTACCTGGGCGACTTCGGCGTGGCCCGCGCCGACGGAAACGTCGAAGTCACCGAGCCGGGCGTCGCTCCCAAGGGCAAGCGCGGCTACATGGCGCCGGAGCAGGCGCTGGGACGCGGGGTCGGTCCCCAGTCGGACATCTTTTCCCTCGGCCGGCTGGTGGCGGAGGCCGCCGATGTCGGCCTGGGGCCGGAGCTCCGCGCGGTGCTGGAGAAGGCCACCGCGGAGAATCCG
>JAYWAJ010000122.1:0-2538 GCA_043782525.1 Deltaproteobacteria bacterium
CCGCGCGCGACTTGCCAGCTTCCGTCCTCGCGCAGCGGATCGGCGCAGGCCGCGTCGCTGCAGCGCGTCCAGGCGAAGCGCCCGGCCGCGCCCAGCTGGAGATAGGGGAGATCGCCGGCCGCGGCGGGCGCGCCGGGGAGCCGAAAGACGCTGCCCGGCTTGAGCCCGGCCTCGACGGCGACATCCTCTTCGAAGGAGGTGGCGGCCGGCGGTGCTCCGCAGGCGAGGGCGAGGAGGATCGCGAAAGGAAGTCTACGCATGCCCGCTGCCAGAGCAGCTTGCATGCCAGCGCCCCGCAGAGGGACGGCGCCCGCGCCGGGGGTAGCAAAACGAGCCGGCGGCAGTCCCAGAACGAGACTGCCGCCGGGGCGAGGCTCAGTTGGCCGCCTTCGCCATCTTCCCCGGCTTGGCAAACAAGCTCTTCGGGATCATGCAGTGCACGCCCTTGCGGACATCCACCACCTGGCTCACCCGGCAGTCGGCCGCCATCGCCGAGAGCGCGTAGGCCTCGTACCGGTCCAGCCCCTTCACCGTGACGAGGAAGTCGATGGTCTCGTGCAGGGCGTTGTTGAAGGCCTTGTTCAGGTCCTCGTCGAAGCCGACCAGGATGAAGTGGGTCGGCGTCTCGATGCGCGGCCAGCTGAACTTGAGGTCCTTGCGCACGATGGGCTGGAGCACGATCTCCTCGAACGAGCACTCCAGCGCGCACAGGTTCACCTCGCCGTTGCCCTGCGCGCAGTGGGAATCGCCGGTCCAGATGAGCCCGCCTTCCTGGAAGACGGGCACGAAGAGCGTGGTCCCCTCGACCAGCTCGTTGATGTCCATGTTGGAGCCGTTCTTCCACGGCCGCAGCGAGCTGACCGGCAACAGCTTCTGCTCGTCGGTCCGCGGCGGGCGCGTCTGCCCTGCCTCCAGCTTGGGCTCGCCCTTGCGGGGCGACGGATCCTCGGGGTCGATGCCGACCGCGAGCGTCCCCGGAAAGGGCCGCAGCGGGATGGTGATGCCGTCCTTGAACTTCGCCGTCTTCGTCTTCCAGTCGATGTCGAAGTACTGGAGGTGCCCTTCCGGAAACTCGGGCGCCAGCGCCCCGATGGTGGGGAACTCCTTGCCGGGCAGGTTGAAGTTGGTCCCGGTCTTCTTGGGCACGATCTTGAGGATGCGGATCTCGAGCACGTCGCCGGGCATCGCGCCCTTGACGAAGATGGGCCCGGTCAGCGAGTGCGGGCCGCCGCCGGGGTTGGCCTTGCGCAGCTCGACGATCTTCTCCATCGAGACGCCCTTCTGGATCTGATCCCGGGCGTGCATGAGGGTCTCGATGGAGACGCTGTCGCCCGACTCGATGGTCAGCTGCGGCTTCTCCTTGGGGTCGAGCCAGCCCCACTGCACGGTCTGTGGCGTCGCCTTGAGCCGGTACTGCTTTCCGGCGGCGTCCGCGCCCGCGGTCCATCCCAGTGCTGCAACCGCGGTCAGTCCGGCAGCGAATCTTCTCATCGGCTCTCCCTTTTCGGGACCGCGCCCTCGCGACCCCAACTCGAAAAGAAGCGCCGCCCGCGCGATCGGATTCGCGACAAAACGCCGCGCCCCCGCGAGCAGCCTCACCCAGGGAGGGGAGGCCCGAAAAAATTTTTTTTTGCCGGCCCGGCGGCAGGGGACCCGGGTGGCCCGGACCCGGCGGGCGACCTCGGCCGTGGTTCCCCCTGTAACGAAACCCGCGGCTAAGCTAGGGTGCGCCGCCGTGAACAAGATCCTCATCGCCAACCGCGGCGAAATCGCGGTGCGCGTGGCCCGGACCTGCCGCGAGATGGGCATCCGGACCGTGGCCATCTACAGCGACGCCGACCGCGCCGCCCTCCACGTCCGCTCCTGCGACGAGGCCGTCCGCGTCGGTCCGCCCGCCTCGCGCGAGAGCTATCTGATGATGGAGAACGTCATCGCCGCCGCCAGGCAGACGGGCGCCGACGCCATCCATCCCGGCTACGGCTTCCTCTCCGAGAACGCGACCTTCGCCCGCGCCTGCGCGAAGGCGGGCCTCGTCTTCATCGGCCCGCCTCCCGAGGCGATGGAGGAGATGGGCGAGAAGACCCGGGCCCGCCGCAAGGCCATCGAGGCGGGCGTGCCGGTGGTGCCGGGCATGAAGGAGCCCATCGCCGAGGGTGGCGAGGCCAAGGCCAGGGAGTTCGCGCTCGGCATCGGCTATCCGATCATGCTCAAGGCGGCGGCGGGCGGCGGCGGCAAGGGCATGCGCCTGGTCGAGGACCCGAAGGACTTCGCCAGCGCCTTCGCCACCGCGCAGCGCGAAGCCGTCAGCGCCTTCAACGACAACCGCGTCTACATCGAGAAGGCGGTCTCGCGGCCGCACCACATCGAGATCCAGGTCTTCGCCGACACCCACGGCGAGGCCATCTGGCTGGGCGAGCGCGAGTGCAGCGTGCAGCGGCGCCACCAGAAAGTCGTCGAGGAGACGCCTTCGGCCATCGTCACGCCGCAGCTGCGGGCGGAGATGGGGCGGGTCGCCGTCAACGCCGCCAAGGCGGTGAA
>JAYWAJ010000123.1:0-6674 GCA_043782525.1 Deltaproteobacteria bacterium
CGGCCGGTCAAGGCGCAGCCGCCCCCGGCGCCGAAGTCGAATCTCCGCCTCCTGCTCTACCTCGGCGCCCCGCTGGTGCTGGCCGCGCTGGCCGCGCTCTGGTTCGTCGCCGCGCAGGAAGCCGAGGCGCGACCCGGGAAGATCGCCGTGATGTCGACCCCGTCGGTGGGCGCCGACCTGCTCATCGACGGCAAGCTCGCCGGGCAGCTGCCGCTGGTCCACACCCTCGCCGCCGGCCGGCACCAGCTCGAGGTGCGCGCCGAAGGCTACAAGCTTTTCGCGACGCAGGTCACCGTGCCCGCGGGCGGGGCGCCGGTGCAGGTCGAGGCGCAGCTGGTGGCGGACGGCCCGATGCAGGTGGAAGGCGTCATGCTGACGCAGCCGAAGCCCGAGCCCGCGGCTTCGAAGGCCGAGCCCCCCGCAGCGCCTCCGCTCAAGAAGAAGCGTCGGTGGCGGAAGAAGACCGTCAAGGTGGCGCGCGAGGTGCAGCCGCAGAGTCCCGAGCCGCCGCCGCGGGTGGAGCCGCCGGTGCAGGCTGCCGACGAGGTGGAGGCGCCGCGCGTGATCCAGGCGGCCCCGGTGCTCCCGGCGGCGGTGGGCTATCTCACCGCCGCCACCAAGCCCGCCGCGCGTCTGACCATCGACGGGCGCGACACCGGCCGGTGGACCCCCGTCCCGCCGGCCAATCCCATCGCGCTGGCGGCCGGCGCCCACACCTTGCTGTTCGAAACCGCGGACGGCAGGAAGCTGGAAGAGCAGCTGGAGATCGAGCCGGGCAAGACCTCCCGAATCATCCGCTCCCTTCCTTAACCTGAAGCCTGAGGCCTGACGCCTGCTTCACCGGGGAGGCGCGAGGCGGACGTGGAGGTCGTTGCTGCCCTTGACGAAGCCGTTGCCTTCGAAGAACGCCAGCCGGTCATCGCCCTGCGGCGGCAGGTAGACTTCCACCCGCTTGCACCCCAGCGCCTCGCTCCGCCGCAAGGCCTGGATGAGCAGGTCGTGGCCGATCCCCTTGTGCCGCTGCTCCGGCGCCACCAGGAACAGGTCGATGCAGGCGACCCGCCCGCCCAGCCGGAGCTGCGGCCGGTGCGACATGGTGATCATCCCGAAGATCCGGGAGAAGGCGGCCGCGTCGTGGGCGACGAAGCTCTCCATCTCCGGGTGCTGCACCACCCAGGAGATGGCGAGCTCCTGATCCCCCGCCGGCACCGCCCAGCCGTCCGCGGCCAGGAGCTTGAAGGCGGCGTCGCGGTCGCCGCGCTTGAGCGGACGGATCCGGTAGTCCTTCCCGCTCACCGGCGGCGGCTGGGTATTCACCGGGCCGATGCTACTTGTGCGCGACCTTGGAAGCCAGCTCCGCGTCGATCACCTGCTTGAAGGAGTCGAAGGGCATCGCGCCCACCAGCTTCTTGCCGTTGATGAAGAAGGTCGGCGTGCCGCCCGCGCCCACCGCGCTGCCGGCGCTCATGTCCGACTGGATGGACGCCTGCGCCGCGTGCGACTCGACCGACGCTTTCCACTTGTTCAGGTCGAGGCCGATCTCCTTCGCCGTCTGCTCGTAGAGCGCGGGCGAGAGGTCCGCCTGCTTCTCGAAGAGCTTGTCGTGCATCGCCCAGAACTTGTCGTTGCCCTGCTCGTAGGCGGCCATGGCGGCCTCGGCGGCGGGCATGGCGTTGGGGTGGAAGCTGAGCGGCTGGTTCTTCCAGGCGATGCGCACCTTGCCCTTGTACTCGTCCATCACCTGCTTGAGCGTCGGCTCGACGCGGCTGCAGAAGGGGCACTGGAAGTCGGAGAACATGACGATGGTGACCGGCGCGCTCTTGGGGCCGCGCACCGGCGCGCTGCCGACGGCGACGTCGAACTTCTGCTCCGGGGGCGCTGCCGCTGCTGCTGCGGGGGCCGAGCCCGCCGACTTGACGTTCTCCGCCACCAGCGTCTCGTAGAGCTTCTCGTGCTTGACGCCCTTCTTCAGCTGCTCGTCGGCCTTCTTGATCTGCTCGTCGATGACGGTCTTGAAGCTGTCGAACGGCATCGCGCCCGAGATGAAGCGGCCGTTGATGAAGAACGACGGCGTCCCGTCCGCGCCCACCGACTGGCCGTAGCTCGCGTCCTTCTGGATCTGCGCCGCGACTTCGGGCGACTCCTTGTCCTTCTTCCAGCGGGCCACGTCGACGCCGATCTGCCTGGCCCACTCCTCGTACTTGGCGTCGGAGAGGTCCCCCTGGTGCGCGAACATCAGGTCGTGCATCTGCCAGAACTTGCCCTGCCGGGCGGCGGCCATGGCGGCCTTGGCGGCAGGCAGCGCGTTGGGGTGGAAGCTGAGCGGCTCGTTGCGCCAGACGATGCGGACGTCGTCCTTGTAGGTGTCGGTGATCTGCTTGAGGGTCGGCTCGACGCGGCTGCAGAAGGGGCACTGGAAGTCCGACCACTCGACGATGGTCACCTTGGGCCTCTTGCCGCCCAGGGCCGGGCCGTCGCCCGGGTCGACGTTGCGGGCCTGCGGAGGCGGCGGCGCCTGTTGCTGTTGCTGCTGCTGGGGCTGCGGCGCCGGCGCCGCCATGCCGTCCTTGACCAGGTTCTCGTAGAGGTCGCGGCGCGAGACGCCGCTGGACAACAGCTGGTTGGCGCGCTTGAGCTGCGCATCGACCACGGCCTTGAAGGAGTCGTAGGGCATCGCGCCCGAGATGCGCGCTCCGTTGATGAAGAAGTGCGGGGTGCCGTTGGCGCCCAGCTTCGCCGCCTGCGCCTGGTCGGCGGCGATGATCTGCGCCGTCTCCGGCGAGTTGGCGTCGGCCTTGAACTTCTCCATGTCGAGGCCGAGGTCGCGGGCCATCTGGTCGACCTTGTCGGCGTTGAGCGCGTCGGCCCCGCGCGAGTTGTTGGCCTCGAAGAGCTTGTCGTGCATCTGCCAGAACTTTCCCTGCTTGTGCGCCGCCAGCGACGCCTTGGCGGCGTAGGGGGCGTTGGGGTGCATCGGCAGCGGGTTCTGCTTGAAGGCCACCCGCACGTCGGCGCCGTAGTTCTTCTCGATCTGCTCCAGCGTCGGAACCACGCGGCCGCAGAACGGGCACTGGAAGTCCGACCACTCGACGATGGTCACCTTCGCCTCGGCGTCGCCCTTCACCGGGGCGTCGCCCAGGGCGACCTTGAAGATCGGGTCCGCGCCGGCGGGCGCCGCGGAGGGCGCGTTGGCGTTCGCCTGGCGGATGGGAGTGCCCAGGGTTCCCTTGCCCCCCAGGTGCTGACCGACGGCGAATCCGAGGACGGCGCCCACGCAGACGGCGATGAAGATGTTCCAGTTGCTTTTCACGGCGGTACTCCTGTGTCAGAAGCAAAGAGGGCGCGGAAACTAGCATACCGATGCCAGGGCCGGTGTTGAACCTCCGCAGGAACCGTTTCATTCCTTCCCGAGATCGAGGGAAGGGACCGAAGCGCCGGAAGGTTGATAAGGCGCACCGATCCGTCAAGATAGGCTCAACGTGAACGATTCGAGACGACGCCGCTGGATCCGTCCGGCCCTGCTCATCGCTGCCGCCGCGGTGGGGCTGGGCTTCGCCGCTCGCGCCCAACAGAAGACGGAAGAGGGCGTCTTTCCTGACGACGAGATCAGCGCCGCCGATCTGGCCCGGGCGGTGGGCGAGGCCGAGGCGGAGGCCGACGGGGGCGTTCCGGCGGTCCCGGCGCAGGTCGAGGCGGTGCCCGCCGCCGCCGCCAACGCGGTGGTGCAGCACCTGGCACACCTCCAGGGCCTCTCGCTCTGGAAGAACGCGAAGCTCAAGGACGGCGCATACGTCGCCTCGACCGCGGAAGGCAAGCAGGCGCGCCTGACCGTCGATCCCAACCTCCAGGCGCAGATGGTCAAGCTGCTCAAGCTCTACAAGCCGGTGGGCGCCGCCGTCGTCGCGCTCGACCCCAAGACCGGAAAAGTGCTCGCCTTCGCCGAGTACGGCGAGGGTCAGGCGACCAAGCCCCTGTACCCGGCGGCCAGCGTCTTCAAGATCATCACCGGCGCGGCGCTGATCGAGAAGGGCGTCTCGCCCACCGACGAGACCTGCTTCCACGGCGGCATGCACGGCATCGTCGGCAAGCTGCTGCAAGATGCGCCCCGCCTCGACCGGCGCTGCCTCTCGCTGAGCATGGCGCTCGCCAAGAGCGCCAACGTCGTCTTCGCCAAGATGGCGGTCAAGCACCTCGACGGCGACGACCTGCGCAAGCAAGCCGAGAGCTTCCTCTTCAACCGGCCCATCTTCGACCAGCCGGTCGAGCAGTCGTCGGCCAGCATCCCCGACTCCGGGCTCGACTTCGCCAAGAGCGCGGCCGGCTTCGGGCAGGTGAAGCTTTCCCCCATGCACGCCGCCATGATCGCCGCGGCGGTGGGCAACGGCGGCGTCGCCGAGGAGCCCTCGATGATCGAGGAGGTGGACGGCGAGGAAGTGCCGGCCACCGGCTCCATCCGCCTGCTGAAGGCGGAGACCGCGGCCAAGCTGCGCGACATGATGAAGCTGACCATCTCGGAGGGCACCGCCACCTCGTCCTTCGTCGAGCGGCACCGCAAGCTGCTCGGCGACATCCAGGTGGCGGGGAAGACGGGCTCGCTCTCGACGCACACCCGCGGGCCCTTCAAGGACTACTCCTGGTTCGTCGGGTTCGCGCCGGCGGACGACCCGAAGATCGCGGTCGCCGCGGTGGTGGTGAACGGCCTCAAGTGGCGGGTGCACGCGCCCTTCATCGCGCGGGAGGCCTTGAAGGCGTACCTGATCGGTGGAGCGCTGGGCCAGCCGCCGGCCGCCCGCGCGCGCCACGTGCGCCACCGCAAGAAGCGCGGTTAGACTCCGGGGCGTGAGAGCCGTCGTCCTCTATACCCGCGCGGGCTGCAGCCTGTGCGTCACCGCGCGTCAGGCGATCCTCGCCCTGCGCCGCGAGGTGGACTTTGCCTTCGACGAGGTGGACATCGGCTGGGAAGGCGAGTTGTACGAAGACCACAAGCACGACATCCCGGTGGTGACCATCGACGGCAGGCGCGCCTTCAAGTACAGGGTCGACGCGCAGGAACTGAAGAAGAGGCTGATCCCTTGAGCAAGCCCTATTCCGGAATTCCCATCGATGAGAAGCGCACCTGGGTGGTGCCGCGCTTCCTCAAGGAGGCCTTCGTCGCTTTCGCGCTGGTCTCGGTCGCGGCGGTGGGCATCTCGAAGGCGGTGCAGCACTTCGGCGGCAGGGCCGAGCGCGCCCGCAGCGCCGTCGAGGCCGACGAGGTGAACTACACCGCGCCCGCCTTCCGGCTGCCCGCGCGGGGCGGCGGCGAGGTGGACCTGGCGGCGCTGCACGGCAAGCTGGTGCTGGTGAATTTCTGGGCGACCTGGTGTCCACCGTGCCGCGAGGAGATGCCCAGCCTTACGCGGCTGGCGCAGCAGTTCGACTCCGGCAGCTTCGAGGTCCTGACGGTCAGCGTCGACGACGGCTGGGCGCCGGTGGACAAGTTTTTCGCCGAGCCGAAGACGCCGTTCCGGGTGGTGCTGGACGACGGGGCGAAGACGTCGCGGATCTACGGCACCAGCAAGTTCCCCGAGAGCTACCTGATCGACCGCGAGGGAAAGGTCCGGCTGAAGTTCGTCGGGCCGCGCAACTGGATGGACCCCAACGTCGCCACGCTGCTGGAGTCGTACGGAGCCCGGCGGAAGGGGTGAGCGGGTCAGTCTTCGCGAAGGGCCAGCAGGCTGGCAAACAGGGCGGCGACGGCGCAGACGAGGCCGGCGTACGCCCCGAACAGCGGCTGCGATTCGACCACCGCAATGCTCCGTCCGATGGCGCGCAGGGCATGCGCTTGCGTTGCCCAGGGGAGAAACAGGCCGGTAAAAATTGCCGCGCCTCCCGATGCCGCCAGTTGGGAGCGTCGAAAAATCCGGTCCTGCGCGGCGTCGGCCTTCCGGGCGCGCAAATAGATCAGCACCAGCACCGCGGCCGCCAGGAGCAGGACAGGCCAGGCGGCCACCACACCGATGACCTCTTCGTCCTCCCTGGTCCACCGCCAGGGAAAACAGAGCATCAAGAGGAGCAGGGCGCTCGCTCCGGCGCCCCAGCGGTCGACGGCAGACAAGCCGCGGAAAAAAGAGGCGAGGTCGGAAGCGGCTTTGCGGGCTTCGTCCGCGGGCGAAAGCGTGGGCGCGGCTGGCTCGGACAGAAAAGGGCGCCGCGACTCCGCCGGGGCGGCGGAAGGCGAGGGATTCCAGCCGCCTGGCCGCTTGCCTGTGCCTTTGCGCAGGCGGTCGGGCATGCGGCTGGCCGCCGGCGCGGGACCCACGTCCGTCTTGTCGCCCTCGACGGGGGTCACCTCGTCAACCCCCAGGAAGGAAGTATCTAGAATTTCATCGCAATTGTCGCAAATGGCCGAGCCTTCTGGGGCCATTTCGCCGCAGCGGGGGCATCGCACGGACCGCACCCTACCGGACGGGATCGCTGCCGGGCAAGCAACCGGCTTTTCCTTGTCGCGCCGCGCCGCAACGGGCTATAAGCGGACCCCTACCGCGAGCTGCAAAAAAAAATTATTTTTTTCGCGGGAGCAAGGAGACGCCGGTGCCGATCAAGGTCGCACTGATGGGCTTGGGAGCCATCGGCCGCGGCATTGCCCGCTGCGCCCTCCAGAAGTCAGAGCTGGAGATCGTCGCGGCCATCGA